>NZ_JBKQQD010000159.1:0-4210 GCF_052144515.1 Mycobacterium sp.
CTAAGCCTCGATCCACCGATGAGATAGACGCGCAGAGGGTCGCGCATCCGCGGAAAGTGCCTCCCTTGCTGGGAGAATTGTGATTATCGAAGTCACATTCACACCAGCACCAAGGAGGCACTTTCTGTGAGGCCAGTATCGCGCAGGGTCGACCGCATTGGCGTGACCTTCGATGAGCCCAACCTGGTGGCCAATGCCGGGTTGTTGTTGGTCGCGACCCTGGTTGGTCGCCTCGATCTTGAGCGTCTCATCAATGCGACCGTTCGCCTCGCGGGACGTGTCGGCGGTGCACTTCCCGGACGCAAGGTCCTCACCTTGGTGCACACCATGGTGGCGGGCGGCTCCCACATCGACCACGCGGACGTGCTGCGCTCGGGTGCGACCTCGGCGGTGCTTCCGCACCGGGTCATGGCACCCTCGACGCTCGGGACGTTCCTGCGTGCCTTCACCTTCGGCCACGTCCGTCAGTTCGACTCGGTCTTGGCCGAGGCGTTGCGCCGGGCCTGGTTGCTCGGGGCGGGGCCCGGTGCAGAGCAGATGGTCATGGATCTGGACTCGACCATCTGCGAGGTGTGCGGCAAGGCCAAGGCAGGGGCGGGCTATGGCTACACCCACGTGCTCGGCTATCACCCCCTCCTCGCCACGCGCTCGGACACCGGCGAGGTGCTCCACGCCCGCCTGCGCCGAGGTGGGGCCAACACCTCTCGCGGCACGGTGCGCTTCGTCGAAGAGCTGGTCGCCCGGGTGCGCCGGGCCGGGGCGGCCGGAGAGCTCATCATGCGCTTCGACTCGGGGTTTTGGTCCAACCGCACCATCGCCGCCCTTGAGCGCCTCGAGGTCGGCTTCACCATGGGCGTGCGGATGCAAAAGTCCGTGGTCAGCGCCATTTCGGCCATCGACCCCTCAGGGTGGACCCCGATCGAATACACCTGCGACGGTGAGGCCGAGGTAGCCGAGTGCGACTACAAGGGACGCCGCCTCATCGTGCGGCGCACCCGCCTGATCGGTCGCCAGGCCACCTTGTGGCCCGAATGGCGCCACTTCGCCTTCGTGACCGACCTCGAAGGAGACGCCGTTGACGTCGATGCCTTCCACCGGGCCCATGCCAACGTCGAGCTCGCCATCCGGGACCTCAAAGAAGGTGCGGGCCTCGAGCACGTGCCCTCGGGGCACTTCTTCGCCAACGCGGCCTGGCTCGTCTGTGCCGCCCTGGCACACGACCTGATCCGCTGGACGGCCATGCTCGGGAACATCACACCCAAGGACCGACGCACCGTGGCGCGCACCGTGCGCACCCGGTTCTTCTCGGTCCCAGGCCGCCTGGTCAGCCGCTCAGGTTCCCCGACCTTGCGTACTCCGCTCGAATGGCCCTGGGCCGATGCGTTCCTGCGTGCGCTTCACCTCTTGCGGAGCCTGCCACCGGTTCCGACGTAGAGAACCACCCGCGGGTGGCGCACCGCAGACGAGCACCAGGCGCTGACATCGAACACGCACCATCTGAAGGCCTGCCTTGCCACGCCCAGATTCCCGGTGAGCCGACGAACGAGGCCCGGTGGCGTCAGCCGCCAGCCAAAACAACCACTTCATCGGTTCATCTCAAGATTGTCGGTGGATCGAGGTTTAGACCCGACTGGACCCAACTGTTGCGCTTAGAAAGTCCAGCGTGGGCAGGCTAAATCCGACTAGAGCCGGATAGGCCCAGGAGCGATTAGCAAACTGGCAGTCAAGAGGTTCGTGGGTTCAAGTCCCATCGCCTCCACCACCACGGTTGTGACCTGCGTTTCTCTTTTCTCCGCATCCGAATCGAGGCGCAGAAGATCCTTGCAAACGCTTTGCAAACTTGTGCTCCGAGTCGCGTTTGCAGCCCGACGCACAACGACTTCGACTGCGTGTTACCGACGAGCTGCGCCCCGTTCCGGCCGTCGGGGTCACTTTCAGTCGCAGTCGCCGCCACACATTCTGGGACAGTTTTCCCGCGATTCCCGAACCGTCGATCGGATCGGCCGTGAACCCGTCGCCAGCGGTGTTCTGCGTGGGCGTCGGGAGTGACCCATCGCTACCTCCGGCTAATACCCAGGCTCAAGACGCCATGTCGATCGAAGGCCCGGCGCCCCGCTCGCCCCTTATAGACCGAGCGTTGTCCGTGGGTCGCGTCCCATGAAGGCAGCGAGGCGTTCCCAGTCGTCAGCACCGGGAGCTGGGTAGACCTCCGCCCCGAAAGGGGCTCCAGGCTCGACCATGTTGCGGTACTGAGGTTTGATCATGGCCCGAGCCCCCTCGAGTGCCGGCAAGGCGAGGGAAGGATCCAACTTGTCGAGCTGTCCGGTGGCCCTGGCCAAGTCCCAGGCGTGTGCGGCCAGCTCTGCCAGGTACATGTCCACCAGGCTGGCCGCCGTGTACTCCTCGCCCCACGGCATTGTGTACCTCAAGGACAAGCTGGAATTGTCGCCCCATGCTTGTGCCGCCTGTTCCGCAGCGCTACGTAGCTGACCGGGCGCGTCGGAGAGCTCCACGTGAGGGGACTCGTCTCCGGGCGGAGGTGCCTGCCCGCGGCCGAGAGCGGCCGCCCGGTGGCCCGCTTCGACGAGGTGGTCGATCAGTCCGGCCACGTCGTACTTGGGACACGGTGTCGGGTGGCCGAGCTCGTCAGCAACTATTCCTGACACGATCACCGCAGCGTTCTCGTAAGAATCCAACAACATGCTTCGGCGGTCAGAATCGGCCATGCGGTTCCTCCTCGGTGTGACAGGCTAGCTACGCCGGTCGCCGGTTCGCGAGCGCACCGAAGGACGACTATCTCTCTACCCGCACGGACGCGCGAATCGGCGTTATGCGCCTATTTGTCAGCCATCCCGTGTCGCCAACGGTGACCGTGAGCGGACCGGGATCGGGGTAATGTGCGCTGCGCTGCTTTCTGCGATAAGTGCAGGGCCATCCTGCAACTGGCGCGACGACTGCACCCAGGCGACGAAGCGGCAGGCGCCTCGTCGCACTGTGATGATCACGGCTGATTGTGTTCCGTGCCTGTTCCGTCAAATGGGCGCTCGGCACGGCAACGGCCCAGGGCGGCGGATCCGGCGCGGCCGGTCCGGCCCGTATCACTGCAGTTCAGAGCCATGCTGGCCGGTGATGACCAGGGAGGACCCGGGCGGACCGCGGTGGCCCGGACCGTGCACTTTCAGCGTCACGGATGGTCTCATGTACTCGGCCTGAGCTGGGGTTTTGGTGGGTGGCAGGTGTTGGGTTCGAACCAACGTAGGCTTAGCCGACGGTTTTACAGTGAGCCCATCCCGACCCATCGGAATAGCCGCTGACCTGCTATTTCTCCATTTCCCGCCTTGTGAATACCGCGTTCTGTCCGTGTGGCGTCCGTAGTCCCGGAGTGTGCCTGGTCAGCGCGACGCAGGTTTCGGATCATGTCCCATCAAGTCCAGCTGAGTCCTGCTGCATCTCGTTGTCCCGCTGCCGTCCTGGACCCGGCCGGGCACGCCGCTGAGCCGCCGGCCTGCCGCAGCCGATGGCCGTACTCCCCGGCCGGACGTGCGCCGGATACTGTCCCACCCTGGAAATCCGATCTGCACGGCCATCTTTCCCACCCCCGCCAAAGATTCCCCGGGCGAGCCCGGGACCGGTACGGCAGGACCGGTCCGCGCGGTCCTGCCACGGTCCGGCCACCGTCCGCTCGCAGGCCCGATTCGCGCGAAGAGGGAAAGCGGCGCGAGGACACCGCGGGCAACTGGCGCGCCGCATTACGTGTTCGGGCCATCCGGGCAGCGATCTGCCAGCAAGGCTCATGACCGCGATCGACCTGCGGGGTACCCCGGAGCTACCTGCCATCGACTTCCCGTAGACCCGCGCCGCCATCAGGCGCAGGCCAGCCCCAGCGACCACGCCGGCGCATCCGATTCTGCGTGCGGACGTGGCTAGCGCGAGAGTGCGTGCTTTGGCCACCCGCAGGACGAGCTTGACGCGACGAACCTAACTAGGTAGACTGGTCTACCTAGTTGCTGGATGAGCGTGGGGTGCGGGCATGGCGGAGCAGCAGGCGCGGCGTCGCCGTCCGGCAAGCGCGGCCGGCGGGACCACTCGCGGTTCGGCGAGGGACCGCCTCCTCGCGGCAGCGGCGGAGGGCTTCTACAACCATGGCGTGAACGGGACCGGGATTGACGCCATCACCGCCGCGGCGGGAGTGGCGAAGATGAGCCTGTAC
>NZ_JBKQQD010000160.1:0-2655 GCF_052144515.1 Mycobacterium sp.
CCGTCCACGGAGTTGGACAGCGGGACGAAGCCTGCCGCGCCGAAGTAATCGGCGAAATCCTGCAGGCCGTAGGTGCCCTCGTCGCTCGCCCGCTCGCGGGTGTCGGCGATCTGCATGATGCTCAGCACCCGCCAGGCGGCCCGGTCGGGCTCCTCCCGGCCGACCTTGGCGGCCTGCTTGCGCACCACCTCACAGGTGTTCTCCAGTGCGGCGTAACCGCCGGGAACCGACATCGACAGCGACAGCAGCGACGTCCCCAGCGCACCGGCCAGCCGGGGACCCGATGGAGAAATCATTGCCGCCGTGGAGATTTCGGGGTAGGGCCAGGTGTAGGGGCGGATATGCAACTGCGCGTCGCGCAGCGTGAACCAATCGGAGTGGCGGTCGATTCGCTCGCTGGGTGCGGCGCGGAACAGTGCGAGGATCGCCTCGAGCGATTCCTGCATCATCCGCCGTTGCTCGACGGGGTCGATGCCCATCATGTACGCGTCCGACGGCAGCGCCCCAGGCCCCGTACCGAACATGACCCGGCCGCGGGTCAGGTGGTCCAGCAGCACCCAGCGGTCGGCCACCATGAGCGGATGGTGATAGGGCAGCGAGACCACCCCGGTGCCCAGCCGGATGTGCTTGGTTCGCTCCGCCGCAGCGGCGATGAACACCTCCGGGCAAGCGATCAGCTCGTAGCCGCCGGAGTGGTGCTCACCGAACCACGCCTCGTCGAACCCGAGGCGATCCAGTGCGACGACCCGCTCCATGTCGTATTCCAGTGCCACCGTGGGCGATTGGCCAATCGGATGAAACGGGGTGACGAAGACGCCGAAACGCAGCGGCACGGTCATCGCAGCTCCAATTCGTAGAGGAACTCCAATAAAGTCGCGTTCACCTCGGCGGGGCGTTCCTGCTGCAGCCAGTGTCCCGCGCCGTCGATCATCACCTGGCGGTAAGGGCCGGAAATCACCTCCGCGGCGCGGTCGGCGCGCGTGAAGGCCAACACCGGATCGGCCGTCCCGGCGACGAACAACGACGGCACAGCGATCTTGGCGCCCGCCAGCTCGGGGGTGGTCTCCCAGTTGCGGTCGAAATTGCGGTACCAGTTGAGGCCGCCGGTGAACCCGGTGCGGGAGAACTCGGCGATGTAGCGGTCGAGTTCGTCCTGGCTGAGCCAGTCCGGCAGCCGTTCCGGTTCGGGCAGCCGATCGATGAAACCTTCGGGACCGGGCGCCACCATGCGCATCGCCGCGGCTTGATCGTCGGACGCCCGCAGGCCGCCCAACATCCGGCGCATGGTGCGGGCGGGGTCGGCATCGAGTTCGGCGTCGGCAACGCCGGGTTCCTGGAAATAAAGGATGTAAAAGAAGTTCTCCCCGAACGTCCTGCGGAATGCCCGCGTCGGCGGCATCTGCGGGCGGGGCACCGGCGGGACGCTCAACGCGGCAACCGCCGCCACTCGGTCGGGGTGCAGCAGCGGCGCGTTCCATACCACGGCGGCACCCCAGTCGTGACCGATCCAGACTGCGCGCTCGGCGCCGACGTCGTCGAGCAGGCCCACCAGGTCGGCGGTGAGCTCATGAATGTCGTAGGCCTCGATCGGCTCCGGTCGCGACGATCCGCCATACCCGCGTTGATCGGGCGCCAGCACGTGGTAGCCGGCCTCGGCCAGCACGGATATCTGGTGCCGCCACGAATAGGCCAATTCGGGAAAGCCGTGGGCCAGGATCACCACGGGCGCGCCGCGGTCTCCGGCTTCGGTCACCCGCAGCCGGACACCGTTGGTGTCCACTAACCGTTCGGTTGAAGAGGGCACCGTCACACCAAATCACACTGCCTGCGGGCAGAGAAGGACTTGGCCGAAATGGAAAAGGAGGCTTCGCTTCGCTGGATATCGCGGGCGCGGCCGCGCATCATGGCATGACGTGGAGGCTTTTGGGTGAGGCGGCTGGACCACATCGTCTTGTGGACGGCGGATCCAGGGGTGTCGATGGACTTCTACACCCGGGTCGTCGGGCTCGAGCCGGTGCGATTCGGCGAGTTCGAGAACAATGAGGCGCCGTTTCCCAGCGTGCGCGTGTGCGAAGACTCCATCATCGACCTCCTGCCGGTCGACAGCATTGCCGCCACCGAGTCGCTCACGAAGGTGGCGGGCAGCGCCGGCCACCCGGTGAATCACATCTGCCTGGCGATGTCGAAGTCCGAATACGACGCGTTGGATCGGCGTCTGCAGGCCGAAGGCGTGGACACCAGCACGCGGCTGAACCGAACCTACGGAGCCCGAGGATGGGCGCCGCACGGGTACTACTTCGCCGATCCGGATGGCAACGTGATCGAGGTCCGCTATTACGAATGAGGGGTTAAAAATTTGGGGACCGGTGCGGCGAGCGCAACGCCAGCCTGGCCGTCGCCGTCCCGCGTCACACGGGCGTGACACCGGCCGCAGCCCGCGGGCTGGGAACCACCGGTCGTTGTCTAGTCAGCTGATGCCGACCGCCGCCCGGGCCGGCGGTCGCCAATAGCGGTAACCTGGATTTTTCCAGCTGTGTGTATCGGGAAGGAACCTGGCCTGCACGGCCGATGATTGATGAACCGAAAAAACTTGATTCGCACACTCACGGCGATCGCCGTCGTGGTGCTCCTCGGCTGGTCGTTCTTCTATTTCAG
>NZ_JBKQQD010000161.1:0-2549 GCF_052144515.1 Mycobacterium sp.
GCAGGTTTTCGGTGAGGTTCGAGAAGCTTTGCGGAGCGACGAACATGCGCTGCAACTCGCGCCGGCCTTGAGGGGAGCCCAGGCCAAGGCAGTCCAGTTGCTCACAAAGCCTATTCAGGTGCCCACGTTGCCGCCAGTGAAGCCCGGACGACGTGAGATCCAGCGAGATTCGAAGGAAGGTTTGACGATCGCAGAAGCCGAAGCGTGTCTCTCCCGGTTGAGTCGTGACTTGAAGCCTGAACAGACGGCGCGGATCAATCTGGGCTGGGTGATCGAGGAAGGTGGTGAAGCCTGATGAGCGCAACGACGCCGACTTTCTCGCAGATCAAGGCGCAGGTCACAGCGATTCACCAGAAGCTGCCCCATGCTCGTACGATTGGTATTCATGCGGCGGGGCGATGGACAGGGGAAGCAGAGCGACGCGACGGAACGCACGTGTACGCGATCCACCAGTGCGATTCGCCGCTGGCGATGAGGGTGGCACTCCGTCTGCCGATCGAAGAGGGGGCTACCAAAGTCCTCATCACCCCCCTCGATGAAACGGATCTGGGAAATGACATTCTGCTCCGGCTGGCCAAGCGCAGACTTTTCCAGATCGACTCCTGGCAGATTGTTCGGTCCCTCTTTCAGGCGCGTGCTGTTGATCCCGGATTGACTCGACACGGCTGGATCGCCGACCGGCTTCTGGAGCGAATTCCGAACGAGGGCTATCCCGCGGCAAGGGGTGGTTTTCTGGATGCTGAAACGGTCTGGCCGATCTTGCTTCGACAGGAGCTGGGCCTATCGGCAGAGCCTCCCGATCTCACTCCGCTGCTCAGGTGGTCGATCGATACCGCAGCAACCGGCCGTTTTCGAGGCTTACCCGAGGCTTGCCGAAAGGGAGTGACCGAGTGGTTGGTTGAGAAGATCGGGCAAGTTGCAGCGGTCATCCTCCGTTGCGTGAGCGAGTTGGAGCTTCCTGATGCCGTGCCATTGGGACTTGCTGCCAGCGTCGTGTTTCATCCTGAGACCATGGGGAGGCTCGAGCGAGCGGCTGGGAAGCTCGAGGAACGCTACATGGGCGGAAAGACCGAGGAAGTGAGCTTGCTGCAGCGCTGGAGTTCAGCGGCCACTGAGGTTGTCCGTGCCTTGCGCCATACCGACTCGAGGGCCTATCGACAGGTCATACAGAGGGCGGATGAGATCCTCCGCGAGGTTCAGGCTGACGCCTACGCCCACCTCAGCGACATCTCGTTGCTCGGTTTTGATCAGCGGCTCGCCCGTTTCGGCCACCGACTCAGCGAAATGCTCGCACGTCAAACGTGGGACCAGCTCGATGAGCTGAAAGCCGCCGGAGACGCGGTCCGAGATCACGATCAGTCGACACGGGAGGTTCGGCAAATCGAACGAGTCGAAATGGCGCATCGACTGGTAAGATGGGTTGGAGAACGCAAACGAATTGGCGATGTACAGCCACAGTCACTCTCCGAGGCTGCCGCCGAACATTTCCGCGACGGAGGTTTCGTGGATTGGGCAAGGCTCAGCTTGAGGGCTGGCGATCCGGTGCGAGAGCTATCCGGGGCCTATGCCCGGTTGGTTGAAGAAGTGACGAAGATCCGAGACCGGCAAGCTCACCAGTTCGCCCGGCTTCTGGCTGACTGGACCGCGGCCGGCTCACCGATCCAGGAGGTCTTGCCCGTCGAGAGAATCCTGGAAGAGACTGTTGCCCCCCTGGCTGCGGCAGCCCCGGTCTTGCTCCTCGTGATTGACGGGATGAGTGTAGCTGTTTGTCGCGAGCTCTTGTCGGACCTGACTCGCCATGATTGGGTTGTCCTGGGGGAACCTGGGAGAGCATTCAATCGACCCGGCATAGCGACCATCCCCTCGGTGACCGAGTTCTCCCGAACGAGTCTGCTGTGTGGTCGTCTGCGTCAGGGTGGGGCATCCGAGGAGCTCGCCGGGTTTGCGGAGCATCCACGCCTGTTGAGCCGTTGCCGGAGCGGCTTTCCCCCCTTGCTATTCCACAAGGCAACACTCCAGGGAACCGACGATGCCGTTCTCGCGGCCGAAGTACGGAAACAGATCGCGTCACCTCAAAGGCGGATCGTGGGGGTGGTGATCAACGCTGTCGACGATAACCTGCTCAAAGGAGAACAGATCGACACGAGATGGTCGCGAGACGCGATCAAAGTACTCCCATCGTTGCTGCACGAATCCCGGCTTGCCGGTCGCCTGGTGATCCTGTTAAGTGATCATGGCCATGTGCTGGATTGCGAGGCGCAGGCGCGACCTTGCGATGGAGGTGAGCGTTGGAGGGCTGCAACCGGTAGTCCGTCATCAGATGAGCTACAGGTCCACGGCCACCGGGTCCTCACCGAGTCCCACAGGTTGATCGCGCCCTGGAGCGAACGGGTGCGGTACGGAATCAAGAAGAACGGATACCACGGCGGACTGACGCCACAAGAAATGGTCATCCCGATCGCCGTTCTGGCAAGTTCCGAAACGTATCCGCCCGGGTGGCACGAACTTCCTGTTGACACCCCGTCTTGGTGGGACGAGCCAATCGCCAC
>NZ_JBKQQD010000162.1:0-35323 GCF_052144515.1 Mycobacterium sp.
TCACCGGACCGCCACCGAAGTTCCACGGAACTCGGGACAACCTCCCCTGAAAGCACCAAAGTAGATAGCCTTTAAATGACTATACCCACCACGATAGCCACCACGATCAATATGATCAGCGTGATCCCGGCGGTCACCGCGACGCGGTCGACTCGACGCGCCCCTGTAGCGTGTCGGTCATGTCCGCGTCGGCCATCCGGCGGCGATCATGACTGACCGGCTCGAACGCAGCGTCCAGGGCGGGTTCTACGAGGGTCGCCAAAAGGAGCACAGTGTCAGTGAGATGTCGCCGGGAGACCACATGATCGATGCCGAATCGCGCGCTAACAAGCGCCAACAAGGCCAGCGTGCCGTGGAGTTGCACGTTGCTGCCCGCCTGGAGAATCTGGCGATGCTGCGCACGCTGGTCGGTGCGATCGGCACCTTCGAGGACCTGGATTTCGATGCCGTCGCGGACCTGAGGCTCGCGGTGGACGAAGTGTGCACCCGGCTGATCCGCTCGGCCACTCCGGACGCAACGCTCGTCGTCATCGTCGATCCCCGCGACGACGAATTGGTGGTGGAGGCTTCCACGGCATGCGACACCCACGACGTGGTGGCACCAGGCAGCTTCAGCTGGCACGTCCTGACTTCGCTCGCCGACGACGTGCAGACCTTCCACGACGGGCGCGACCCCGATGAGTCCGGCAGTGTCTTCGGCATCACACTGACGGCGCGACGGGCGGCCTCCAGCAGGTGACTTCGCGAGAAGCCGGCGATTCAGCTTCCCGACCTAACGAATACGCCGATGTCCCGGACATGTTCCGTGAGCTAGCCAGCTTCGCCGCGGACTCGACGGAATTCCAGCGCCACCGGGACAAGATCGTGGAACGGTGCCTGCCGCTGGCCGATCACATCGCCCGGCGGTTCGAGGGCCGGGGCGAACCGCGCGACGACCTCGTTCAGGTCGCGCGGGTCGGGTTGGTCAACGCGGTGGTGCGCTTCGACGTCGAGACCGGATCGGATTTCGTCTCGTTCGCGGTGCCCACGATCATGGGCGAGGTCCGGCGTCACTTCCGCGACAATAGCTGGTCGGTCAAGGTCCCCCGGCGTCTGAAGGAACTACACCTGCGGCTCGGCGCGGCCACCGCCGACCTGTCGCAGCGGCTCGGCCGGGCGCCCACGGCAACCGAACTCGCCGCGGAACTCGACATGGACCGCGACGAGGTGGTCGAGGGTCTGGTCGCGGGCAGCTCCTACAACACCCTGTCCATTGACAGTGCCGGCAGCGGAAGCGATGACGACGACGCCCGCGCGATCGCCGATACGCTGGGCGACGTCGACACCAGCCTCGATCGGATCGAAAATCGGGAGGCCCTGCGCCCATTGCTCGAGGCGTTGCCGGAGCGCGAGCGAATGGTGTTAGTACTCAGGTTTTTCGAGAGCATGACGCAAACGCAGATCGCCGAGCGGGTCGGCATCTCACAAATGCACGTGTCCCGCCTTTTGGCTAAATCACTAACGCGGCTGCGGGACCAGCTGGAGTAGGGGCCGCGGCTCGCCGGAAACGGGCTCCTCCGATACCCATTCCGGTAGCGAACTGGTGGTCGGAAGTGTGTCGTCGGGATCGCAGATCCGCAGCACCCGATCTGCCGCGCGACCCGATACCAGGACCCAGGGCACGCCCGCGGCCGAACACACGACATTGATCCGATGCAGCGCCGAAAAGCCCGCAGTACCAAAGAAATCCAGGCCACGCAGGTCCACGATCACCTGACTTGAATCGCGCACACAGCGCTCGACGAACATGGTGAGTTGATTGGCGTTTGCGGCGTCGAGTTCACCGTGTGCGGCGATCACGGTGGCCGACGGGCCTGGGCGAACGCTGAATTCGGCGCTGCCGCTTCGTTGCCAAGATTGGGTCACAGTCATTGCTGACTCCCCTCAGTAGGTGGGGTTCTTGCTGTGGATCACGTCAGCCACAGCGAGAAATCGGGGGCAGGGAATTCGCTTCCCCGGCGCGCTGCTGCCATTTTTCCGGGCGGCTGTGAACTCAACCTGTTTTGAACCCTACCCGTGGTCAGCCGGACCTACAACGTGAGCCAACCGATTCACAGACTCGGTGGGCAAAAAGGGCCTTATTGACCGGCTACTACTTGATCTCGGCGAGCACCGTGCCCTGAGTGATGGCGGCGCCGGCTACGACCGCAAGCCCGGTGATGGTGCCCTCCTTATGCGCGGTGACCGGGTTTTCCATCTTCATCGCCTCGAGGACCACCACCAGTTCGCCGATGACGACCTGCTGGCCTTCTTCGACCGCGACTTTCACCACGGTGCCCTGCATCGGGGCGGTCACCGCGTCGCCGGAGGCTGCCGCGCCGGCGTGCGCACCGCGCTTGCGGGGCTTGGGCTTCTTTCTGATGACACCGGCCGCGTCCCCGCCGCCGCCATTGGACAGGGCCAGATCGCCGGGCAGCGAGACCTCGAGCCGGCGGCCATCAACCTCGACCACCACCTTCTGCCGCGGCCGCGTGTCCTCGTCGTCGAGGGGCTCGCCGCCGGTGAAGGGTTCGACCTTGTTGTCCCACTCGGTCTCGATCCAGCGGGTGTGCACCGAGAAGCCAGGAACATCACCGTCGTCGCCGATGAACGCCGGGTCGGACACGACGGCGCGGTGGAACGGGATGACCGTCGCCAGCCCCTCCACCTGGAACTCGTCCAGGGCCCGGCGGGAGCGCGCCAGCGCTTCGTTCCGGTCGGCGCCGTGCACGATCAGCTTGGCCAGCATCGAGTCGAACTGACCGCCGATCACCGAGCCGGTCTCGACACCGGAGTCCAGCCGCACACCCGGGCCGCTCGGCGGCTCGAATTTGGTCACCGGGCCGGGGGCGGGCAGGAAGCCGCGGCCGGCGTCCTCGCCGTTGATCCGGAACTCGAAAGAATGACCTCGGGGCACAGGATCTTCAGTAATATCCAACTTCTCGCCGTTGGCGATCTTGAACTGCTGCAACACCAGGTCGATGCCGGCGGTCTCCTCGGTGACCGGGTGCTCGACCTGCAGGCGGGTGTTGACCTCCAGAAACGAGATCAGGCCGTCCTGGCCGACCAGGTATTCGACGGTGCCGGCGCCGTAGTAATGCGCTTCCTTGCAGATCCGCTTCGCCGATTCGTGGATCTCTTTGCGCTGCGCGTCGGTCAGGAATGGCGCGGGAGCCTCCTCGACCAGCTTCTGGAAGCGGCGCTGCAGCGAGCAGTCGCGGGTTCCGGCCACGACGACGTTGCCGTGCTGGTCGGCGATCACCTGCGCCTCGACGTGGCGGGGCTTGTCGAGGTAGCGCTCGACGAAGCACTCGCCACGGCCGAACGCCGCCACCGCTTCACGGGTGGCCGACTCGAACAGCTCGGGGATCTCTTCGATGCTGCGGGCCACCTTCATGCCCCGGCCGCCGCCGCCGAAGGCCGCCTTGATCGCGACCGGCACGCCGTACTCCTCGGCGAAGGCCACCACCTCGTCGGCGTCCTTGACCGGGTCTGGGGTGCCGGGCACCAACGGCGCCTGCGCGCGGGCGGCGATGTGGCGGGCGGTGACCTTGTCGCCGAGGTCGCGGATCGACTGCGGGCTGGGCCCGATCCAGATCAGGCCGGCATCAATGACCGCCTGCGCGAAATCCGCGTTCTCCGAGAGGAATCCGTAGCCGGGGTGGATGGCGTTGGCGCCCGATTTCGCCGCCGCGTCCAGCAGCTTGCCGAAGTCCAGGTAGGACTCTGCCGAGGTCTGGCCACCCAGGGCGAACGCTTCGTCGGCCAGGCGCACATGCGGCGCCTCGGCGTCGGGCTCGGCGTACACCGCCACGCTGGGCAGGCCCGCGTCGCGGGCCGCCCGGATCACCCGGACAGCGATCTCGCCGCGGTTGGCGACGAGCACCTTGGCGATCCTCGAGCTGGCGTGACTGGCCACTGCGCCTCCTGTAGGACTGGGTTTTCGTCTCTAAGAGATTTTCTTACAAGTCTTGTCGGGGAAGTTTATGCGCCGCGCCGTGAGCGCTGATACCCGGTCTGAAAATCCGTCGGTGATCAGGCCGCCTCGCGCAGCCGACGTTTGATCCGGGCCAGCATGGCCGACATGCCGCGCAGCCGAAGAGGGCTGATCAGAGCGGCCAGCCCCAGGTCGGTGTAGAAATCCTCGGGCACCGCCAGGATCTCGGCCGCGGGCTGTTCGTCGAGGCCGGCGGCCAGGATCGAGGCGAATCCGCGGGTGGTCGGCGCTTCGCGGGGCGCGCTGAAATGCAGACGCACCCGGGTGGGGTCACTGGCGTCGACGTGCAGAAACAGCGGGGACTGGCATTCGGGCACCGGCTCCATCGCCGCTTCTTGCAGGTCAGTGGGCAGTGGCGGCAGCTCGTTCGCGAATTCCAGCAGCAGGTTCAGCTTGTCCTGGCCCTGAACTTCGGCGAAGTCGGACACCACCTCGGCCAGCGGCGCGGGAAGAGTCATCAGACCGGTGCTGATCCAGTCGCCGGTCCCGGTGCCTCGCCTGCCACGATCGGCACCCGGACGGCGTTGCCCCATTCGGTCCACGACCCGTCGTAGTTGCGCACTCCGGGCTTGCCCAGCAGGTGGGTGAGCACGAACCAGGTGTGGCTGGACCGCTCACCGATGCGGCAATACACGACGGCTTGGTCTTCCGGGTTTATGAAGTCATAGAGCCGTTCCAATTCCTCACGGCTGCGGAATCGGCCGTTCTCGTCGGCGGCCTTGCCCCACGGGATCGACCTGGCGGTGGGGATGTGGCCGGCGCGCAGCGCACCCTCCTCCGGGTAGTCGGGCATGTGGGTTCGCTTGCCGGTGTACTCGTCGGGTGAGCGCACGTCGATCAGCGGTTGGGTGCCGAGTATGGCCAGCACGTCTTGTCTGAACGCGCGGATCGGCTCGTCGTTGCGCTGCACGACGGGATAGCCGGTTGACGTGTTGGTCGGGACGGCCAGCGTGGTGTCGCGGCGTTCGGCCAGCCAGAGGTCGCGCCCGCCGTTGAGCAGTCGCACGTCGGGGTGGCCGAACAGCGTGAAGACCCACAGCGCGTAGGCCGCCCACCAATTGCTCTTGTCGCCGTAGATCACCACGGTGTCGTCGCGGGAGATGCCCTTGCGGTTCATCAAATCGGCGAACTGCTCGCCGGTGATGTAGTCGCGGACCCTGGGGTCGTTGAGGTCGGTGTGCCAGTCGATCTTCACCGCTCCGGGAATATGGCCGACGTCGTAGAGCAAGACGTCTTCGTCGGATTCGACGATCGCCAGACCGGGGGTGCCCATGTTGGACGAGAGCCAGTCAGCGGTGACGAGCCGTTCGGGGTGGGCGTAGTCCGACAGCGTGGGGCTTGGATCTGCGGGAAGCGGCACACCAGAAAGCCTACTCACCCCAATGGATTGGATTGGCAGCCCACAGCGCGGCGACGGACAGACCCGCGCCCCGCAGCAGCGCACGCGTCAGCGGCAGTCCGATGCCCACCACGGCCGAGGGGTCGCCGCCGATACCGTCGATGAACCACCCGCCCAGCCCGTCCAGGGTGAATCCTCCGGCGACTCGCAATGATTCCCCCGATACCAGGTAGGCGTCCAGATCATCGGACGATGGTGTCCCGAAATGCACCGTGGTGATTGATGTTTCGGTGCCGCTGTGGACGATCTCGTGGTCCAGTAGCCGGATGAGGCAATGGCCGGTGTAGAGCTGGCCGGCGCGGCCCGCCATCGACTGCCATTGCCGGCGCGCGTCGGCCACCGATCCCGGCTTGCCGCAGAGCCGACCGTCGATATGCAGCATCGAATCACAGCCGATCACAACACAATCCGCCGTGACGGTGCCATCCAGCTTGTCGACCACCTGCTCGGCCTTGGCCCGCGCGAGGGCGGATACCAGCTCGCCCGGCGAGGCGTCCGGCCCTAGTTGCCCTGCGATCAGATCCTCGTCGACGCCGGAGAGCACGACCAGCGGGTCGATGCCGGCCTGGCGCAGCACCTTGAGCCGCCCGGGAGAGGCCGACCCCAGCACCAGGCGGGTCATCGCCGCATGAGTAGCCGTTGCTGCAGGGTGATTCGCTGGAAGTTGCTGATCGCGTAGCGCAGTTTGTCGACCGGAAGCCCCCAGCGGGTGCTCTCCGGCTGTTCGGGTGGCGGCGCGCTGCCGGCGCTGCCCAGCACGGCGATCAGCGCGGCCAGTTCCGCGTCGGTGGGTTGCCCCTTGAGTATCTGGATGTGCGGCTCGTGCGGGTGCTGTGCCTCTGTGGTCTCAGTCGTCATAGGGGAATGTTTCCGTGCTTCTTGGGCGGCAGATGGGAGATCTTGCGTTCCAGCAGGCGTAGTGCCGTGCCGATGTAGCCGCGGGTGTGCGACGGCGGGATCACCGCGTCGACATAGCCCCGCTCTGCGGCCACGTAGGGGTTGACCAGGGTGTCCTCGTACTCCTGCTGCAGCTGTAAGCGAAGCTCATCAACATCCCGGCCGTCCTTGCCCGCCTCCTTGAGTTGCTGGCGGTAAACGAAGCCGACCGCTCCTGAGGCGCCCATCACCGCGATCTGCGCGGTCGGCCAGGCGATGTTGACGTCGCAGCCCATGTCCTTGGAGCCCATGACGCAGTACGCGCCGCCGTAGGCCTTGCGGGTGATGACGGTGATCTTCGGGACAGTGGCCTCGCCGTAGGCGAACAGCAGCTTGGCGCCGCGCCGAATGATGCCGTTGTATTCCTGCCCGGTGCCCGGCAGAAAGCCCGGGACATCCACGAGCATGACGATCGGGATGTTGAAGCAGTCGCAGGTCCGCACGAACCGGGCCGCCTTCTCCGAGGCGTTGATGTCCAGGCAGCCGGCAAACTGGGTGGGCTGGTTGGCCACGATCCCGACCGGCCGGCCGTCGATGCGCCCGAACCCGACGACGATGTTCTGCGCGTAACCCGCCTGGATCTCCAGGAATTCGTCGTCGTCGAGGATGCGGGTGATCACCTCGTGCATGTCGTAGGGCTGGTTGGGTGAGTCCGGGATCAGCGTGTCCAGCTCGAGGTCCTCAGCGGTGAGGTTGTCTTCTATGGACCCTGCTGGCGCCTCCGCTTGGTAGCGGGGTGCGTCGGTGAAGTTGTTCGGCGGCAGGTAGCTCAGCAGGTCGCGAACCCAGTCGAAGGCGTCCTGCTCGCCGGAGGCGACATAGTGCAACGTGCCCGACTTGGCCATGTGGGTGTGGGCGCCGCCGAGCTCCTCCATGGTGACGTCCTCGCCGGTGACGGTCTTGATGACGTCGGGTCCGGTGATGAACATCTGGCTGGTCTGGTCGACCATGATCACGAAGTCGGTCAGAGCGGGGGAGTACACGTGTCCGCCGGCCGCGGCCCCCATGATCAGCGAGATCTGCGGGACGACGCCCGACGCCAGGATGTTGTTGCGGAAGATCCGGCTGTACAGGCCCAGCGATACGACGCCCTCCTGGATGCGCGCACCGGCGCCGTCGTTGATGCCGATGAGCGGACGGCCGGTCTTGATCGCCAGTTCCTGGACCTTGACGATCTTCTCCCCGTACACCTCACCGAGGCTGCCGCCGAACACCGTGGCGTCCTGACTGAAGATGCACACATCGCGGCCGTCGATGGTGCCGTAGCCGGTGACCACGCCGTCGCCCAGCGGGCGATTGTCGGCGAGGCCGAAGTTGGTGCTGCGGTGTTTGGCCAGCGCGTCGAGTTCGACGAACGAGTCGTCGTCCAGCAGGGCGTAGACGCGCTCGCGCGCCGTCAGCTTGCCCTTGGCGTGCACCTTGTCGACGGCGGCCTCACCGACCGGATGCAGTGACTCTTCCCTGCGCTTGTGCAGCTCGGCCAGCTTGCCCGCGGTGGTGTGGATGTCGATGGTGTGCTCGGCGGCGGGCTCCGCGGTGTGGTCGGTAACGCTTGTCATGGGATTGGAGCTTAGCCGCGGCTATCGTCATACCCGCATCAAGGCCGTGTCGGTAGGGGTCGGTAGGGAAGCGATGGTCGACTGGAGCGAAGAACATGACGTGCTCGTCGCGGGATCGGGTGGCGGCGGTGTCACCGGTGCGTACACCGCCGCGCGCGAAGGACTCGACGTCCTGCTGATCGAGGCGACCGACAAGTTCGGCGGCACCACCGCCTATTCCGGCGGTGGCGGGGTGTGGTTCCCGTGCAACCCGGTGCTGGTGCGCGCCGGCACCGACGACACCATCGAGGACGCGCTGACCTATTACCACTCCGTGGTCGGCGACCGCACGCCCCGGGATCTGCAGGAAACCTACGTCCGCGGCGGCGCCCCGCTGATCGAGTACCTGGAGCAAGATCCCAACCTGAAATTCGTGCCGTTGCCCTGGCCCGATTACTACGGCAAGGCGCCCAAGGCGCGGCTGGACGGTCAGCGGCACATCGCGGCCAAGCCGCTGAGGGTGGCCGCCGCGCCCGAACTGCGTGAGGCGATCCGCGGTCCGCTCGACAACGACCGGCTCGGCGCCCAACCCCCCGCCGACTATTACCTCGGGGGCCGCGCGCTCATCGCGCGCTTCCTCACGGCCATCGGGCAGTACCCGACCGCATCGGTGCGGCGCGACACCGCCCTGGTGGAGCTCGTGCTGTCGCAAGGCAGGGTGGCCGGCGCGATCGTCGAGAGTGCGGGGGATCGCCGCGCGATCCGCACCCGCCGGGGTGTGCTACTGGCCGCCGGCGGCTTCGAAAGCAACGAGGAGCTGCGCCGCAAATACGGTGTGCCCGGCGAGGCGCGGGACACGATGGGATCGTGCGGTAGCCGCGGCCTGGCGCTGCAAGCCGGCATCGCGGCGGGTGCGGACCTCGACTTGATGGATCAGGCGTGGTGGTCGCCGGGTATAACCCATCCGGATGGTCGCTCCGCGTTCGCGCTGTGGTTCACCGGCGGCATCTTCGTCAACCAGGACGGCAACCGGTTCGTCAACGAGTCCCGGGCCTACGACCGGGCGGGCCGGGAGATCATCGCCCAGCTGCGCGACGGGTCAATCACGTTGCCGTACTGGATGATCTATGACGATAAGGAGGGTGAGGTGCCGCCGGTCAAGGCCGCCAACGTCACCATCGTCGAGACCGAGAAATACGTCGCTGCCGGGCTGTGGCACACCGCCGACACGCTGGAGGAGTTAGCCGACAAGATCGGCGTGCCGGCCGGCCGGCTGACCGCAACCGTCGCGCGGTTCAACGAGTTTGCCGCCGTCGGCGTCGACGAGGACTTCGGACGTGGCGACGAAGCGTTCGATCGCGCGTTCTCCGGTGGCGCGTCGCCGTTGGTGTCCATCGACCGGCCGCCCTTTCACGCGGCCGCGTTCGGCATCTCCGACCTGGGCACCAAGGGCGGCTTACGCACCGACGCCGCGGCGCGGGTGCTCGACACGTCCGGCCATCCCATCCCCGGCTTGTACGCGGCCGGCAACACGATGGCCGCGCCCAGCGGTACGGCCTATCCCGGCGGTGGCAACCCGATCGGGACGAGCATGCTGTTCAGCCACCTGGCGGTAATGGACATGCTCAAGGGGGCCCGCAAAGGGGCCACCGCCGAGGGCGGCCGGTGATGGACCGCGATGCGCTCGGGCCGCCGCTTGACGAGGCCGCGCTGCGCGCCGAGGCGATCGAAGCGGGCTGGCGGCAACTGGACGTCGTGGCGCAGACCGGTTCCACGAATGCCGACCTGCTGGCGCGGGCAGCATCGGGAATCGACGTCGGCGGGGCGGTGCTGATCGCCGAACATCAGACCGCCGGTCGTGGGCGTCACGGCCGGGCCTGGTCGGCCACCCCGCGCGCGCAGGTCACGATGTCGGTCGGCGTGAGCCTGGTAGATCCAGTGGACGTCCCGACGTCAACCTGGGGATGGTTGTCGCTGGCCACCGGGGTGGCGGTCGTCGATGTGGTGTCTCCGCTGATCAAAGGGCCGAAACCTGGCCTCAAGTGGCCCAACGACGTCTTGGTCGATGACGGCAAGCTGGCGGGCATCCTGGCCGAGGTCGCGCGACCGGCAATAGTGATCGGTCTCGGACTCAACGTCACGCAGGCCCCCGAAGAGGTCGCCGGGGCGACCTCGCTGCTCCAGCTGGGGGTGGCGGCGCCCGACCGGCAGCGGCTCGTCGGCAGTCTGTTGCGCGAGCTCGGCAGGCGGATCGCCGCCTGGCGCGCGGCCCACGGGGCGGACCCCCGGCTGGCCGCCGACTACCGGGCATGCAGCCTGACTATCGGGTCCCGCGTGCGCGCGCAGCTGCCCGGCGGCGACGAGGTTGTCGGCACCGCGACTGGCATCGACGACCAGGGCCGGCTGTGCCTGCGCACCGACGGCGACACCGAAACCGACACAGTCATCTCCGCCGGTGACGTCGTGCATCTACGTTAGGGGTGCGCTGGCTTCCGGCGGCCTTCCCACTAAGGTCTGGACAGTGTGGGCTATCCGGAGAATGTCCTGGCCAAGGGTGAGCAGGTTGTGCTGCATCACCATCCGCACTTCAAGCGGCTGATCTGGCCCGTCGTGGTGCTCATCCTGGCGACCGGGCTGGCGGCGTTCGGATCGGGGTACGTCAACTCGACGCAGTGGGGCCAGCCCGCCAAGAACGTGGTCTACGGGGTCATCTGGGCGATCTGGCTGGTGATCGTAGGCTGGCTCACGCTGTGGCCGTTTCTGACCTGGCTGACCACCAATTTCGTCGTCACCAACCGGCGGGTGATGTTTCGGCACGGAGTGGCGACCCGCAGCGGGATCGACATCCCGTTGGCGCGGATCAACAGCGTGGAATTCCGGGACCGACTGTGGGAGCGGATGTTTCGCACCGGGACGCTGATCATCGAATCCGCGTCACAAGATCCGTTGGAATTCCCCGATATCCCGCAGCTGCGCAACGTGCACGCGCTGCTATATCACGAGGTTTTCGACACCGGGTCCGACGAGTCCGACGGGTCTTTGCCCAGCTGAGCGAACCGGTTGGCCCTGCGGTTGCGCCAGGCGCGCAACAGCGTGACGTTCTCAATATTGGGGCCGAAATTCAAGCCGCCCTCGATCTCGTCCTCGAAGACCTCGGCGATACCGCCGGCGGTGAGCGATTCCAGCGCCTTCTCGGGGTTGCGCGCGAACTGGTCGGGAAACACCCAGCGCCGGAACGCCCAGAACCGGAACGCCATCTGCAGCAGGTTGCCGATCATGTAGGCCGAGACGAAGTCGGCGATGTTCTCCACCGTCAGCGAGACCATCGGCTCCCGCAGCTGCAGGATGTAGCTGGAGACCCACAGCGGCGCCATGCTCAGCAGGACTCCCACGCCGCTGAAGGCGAAAAACAGCAGCGCCTCGTGATGGCGCTCGCGGCCACCGCGGTTGCGGAAGCTCCACTCCCGGTTCAGGATGTAGGACGCGATGACCGCGACGATGCCCGCGATGACCTTGGCGGTTACCGGTTTGGACTCGAGAACCGTCAACTTCAGCGTGTAGAAAATCACCGAGTCGATAATGAATGTGGTGCCGCCGACGATGGCGAATTTGATCAGCTCGTGATGGCGCAGCGCAAAAGGCTGGATGAACTGGGGCAGGCGCGCGATGGTGGCGTCGGCGAAGGACACAGCTCGCCAGTCTACGGATGGACGCGAAATCGACGCAAAAAGCTCTATAACAATTTCGCTTCACGGCCGGTCAACATGCCCTCAACGCGCCATCGGAAGCCATGACACCATGATGGCCGTGCCGAGTACACCCACGCCGCCGGTCAGTCCCCGAGGCGCGCCCGTCGTTGCGATGGTCGGGGGCGGTCAGCTGGCCCGGATGACCCATCAGGCCGCGATCGCCCTGGGGCAGACCCTGCGGGTGCTGGCCACCGGGCCCGACGAGCCCGCGGCGCAGGTCACCCCCGATGTGGTGATCGGCTCGCACACCGATCTTGAAGACCTGCGCCGGGTCGCGGCGGGCGCCGATGCGCTGACCTTCGACCATGAGCACGTCCCGACCGAATTACTGGACAAGCTGGTCGCCGAAGGCATCAACGTGCAACCGCCGCCGCAAGCTCTGGTGCACGCCCAGGACAAGCTGGTGATGCGGCGGCGGTTGGAGGCGGTGGGCGCCCCGGTGCCGCGCTACGCAGGTATACAGAAGCCGGACGATCTAGCTGATTTAGACGCGTTCGCGCAGCGTGTCGGGGCTCAACTCGTGGTCAAGGCGGTCCGTGGGGGGTACGACGGCCGTGGCGTCCGGATGGCCCGCGACGTGGCGCACGCCCGCGAGATCGCCAGCGCCTACCTGGCCGACGGAGTGCCGGCGCTGGTCGAGGAACGAGTACCGCTGCGTCGGGAATTGTCGGCGCTGGTGGCCCGCTCGCCGTTCGGCCAGGGTGCGGCGTGGCCGGTGGTGGAGACGGTGCAGGCCGACGGGATCTGCGTGCTGGTGATCGCGCCCGCGCCGCAGCTGCCCAAGGACCTGGCCGCCGAGGTGCAGGGGCTGGCGCTGCGCCTGGCCGCCGAACTCGGTGTCGTTGGTGTGCTTGCCGTCGAGTTGTTCGAGACGACCGACGGCGCACTGTTGGTCAACGAGCTGGCGATGCGTCCGCACAACTCCGGCCACTGGACCATGGACGGGGCACGAACCAGCCAGTTCGAGCAGCACCTGCGCGCGGTGCTGGACTATCCGCTCGGCGACACCGATGCAATCGCCCCGGTGACGGTGATGGCCAACGTGCTGGGCGCCGCCCAGCAGCCGGCGATGACCCTCGACGAGAGGCTGCACCACCTGTTCGCCCGGATGCCCGATGCCCGGGTGCACCTCTACGGCAAGGTCGAACGCTCCGGTCGCAAGTTCGGGCACATCAACTTCTTGGGCTCGGACCCCGAATGCCTGGCCGAACTGCGTGAACGCGCCGAGTTGGCGGCACACTGGTTGTCGCACGCGCAATGGACCGACGGATGGGATCCACATGGCTAAACGGCCCCGGGTCGGGGTGATCATGGGCAGCGACAGCGACTGGTCGGTGATGCAGGACGCCGCCCAGGCGCTGGCCGAGTTCGACGTCCCCACCGAGGTTCGGGTGGTCTCGGCGCATCGCACCCCCGCGGTGATGTTCGACTACGCCCGCGGCGCGGCAGATCAGGGCATCGAAGTGATCATCGCCGGTGCGGGCGGCGCCGCGCATCTGCCCGGCATGGTCGCCGCTGCCACACCGCTGCCGGTGATCGGGGTGCCGATGCCGCTGGCGAAGCTCGACGGCCTGGACTCGCTGCTGTCGATCGTGCAGATGCCCGCGGGGGTGCCGGTGGCCACGGTGTCGATCGGCGGCGCCCGCAACGCCGGCTTGCTGGCCGTGCGCATCCTCGGCTGCTCCGACGCGCAGCTGCGGGCGCGCATCGTCGCGTTCCAGGACCGGCTTGCCGAGACCGTGCGGGCCAAGGATGCGGCGCTGCAGGAGCTTCACGGTAAAGTTACCGGCGAGTAGCAAGGAGACTAGGAGGTCTCGAATATGGCTGGATGGGCCGGAAACCCGTCGTTCGATCTGTTCCAATTGCCGGAGGAACACCAAGAATTCCGGGCGGCGATCCGCGCCTTGGCGGAAAAGGAGATCGCTCCGCATGCCGCCGAGGTCGACGAAAAGTCGCGGTTCCCCGAGGAGGCGCTGGCCGCGCTGAATGCGTCGGGTTTCAACGCGGTGCACGTTCCCGAGGAGTACGGCGGTCAGGGCGCGGACTCGGTGGCCGCATGCATCGTGATCGAAGAGGTCGCCCGGGTGTGTGCCTCGTCGTCGCTGATTCCAGCGGTGAACAAGCTCGGCACCATGGGACTGATCCTGCGGGGCTCCGACGAGTTGAAGAAGCAGGTGTTGCCGACGCTGGCCGAGGGGGCGATGGCGTCCTATGCCTTGAGCGAACGCGAAGCCGGCAGTGACGCGGCGTCGATGCGAACCCGGGCCAAGGCCGACGGGGATGACTGGATCCTCAACGGCGCCAAGTGCTGGATCACCAACGGCGGCAAGTCGACCTGGTACACGGTGATGGCGGTGACCGATCCGGACAAGGGCGCCAACGGCATCTCGGCGTTCGTCGTGCACAAGGACGACGACGGGTTCACCGTCGGTCCGAAAGAAAAGAAGCTCGGGATCAAGGGCTCACCGACCACCGAGCTGTATTTCGAAAGCTGCCGCATCCCTGGCGACCGGATCATCGGCGAGCCCGGTACCGGCTTCAAGACCGCGCTGGCCACCTTGGACCACACCCGTCCCACGATCGGCGCCCAGGCCGTGGGCATCGCCCAGGGCGCGCTGGACGCTGCCATCGCCTATACGAAGGACCGCAAGCAGTTCGGCGAGTCGATCAGCACCTTCCAGGCCATTCAATTCATGCTGGCCGACATGGCGATGAAAGTGGAGGCCGCGCGGCTGATGGTCTACACGGCGGCCGCCCGCGCCGAACGCGGTGAGCCGGATCTGGGCTTCATCTCGGCGGCGTCGAAATGCTTCGCCTCCGATATGGCGATGGAGGTCACCACCGACGCCGTGCAATTGTTCGGCGGCGCCGGCTATACCGCCGACTTCCCCGTCGAACGGATGATGCGCGACGCCAAGATCACGCAGATCTACGAGGGCACCAATCAGATTCAGCGTGTGGTGATGTCGCGCGCATTGCTGCAGTGATCTGTGCAGTTGATCTTTGCGGGGTTCCACAGGACGCAAACTGCGCAATCGGCAGGAAAAGCCGAGCCTTACCGAATAGGATCCAGCTTTACGTCGGGGGTCTAAGGGCGTTTTAAGGGCGTTTAAGGGCGTTTAAGGGCGTTTTAAGGGCTAGGTGTGAGGCATTCGTGGCGTACCGGCTAC
Source organism: Mycobacterium sp. (assembly GCF_052144515.1). Lineage (GTDB taxonomy): Bacteria > Actinomycetota > Actinomycetes > Mycobacteriales > Mycobacteriaceae > Mycobacterium. The sequence continues at coordinate 14,808 of NZ_JBKQQD010000162.1, forward strand.
CGTCGGTCGCCATGTCTGCTTGAGCAAAACGGGTATACCACGAAGCCGGGGGCCAGGGGGTGTGGAGTGAAGGACGTGGTGCTCGTTGCAGACGCTGAATAGCGGCCCGGGACCAGATTGGCATTCGTTGTCGCTGCTGCTGGTGGAGGACGACCGGGGCGACGCCGTGTTGGTGGAAGACCTGATCGCGGACGCGGTCGCCGATATCGAGGTGATATGGGCGCAGTCGATGGCGCACGCCGAGCGCGCGCTGGCGTCCGCGCGCCCCGATTGCGTGCTACTCGACCTGAACCTGCCCGATGCCAGCGGAATCGACGCCCTGGACCGCATCGCCAAACGCGACGCCACCGTCCCGATCGTGGTGCTGACCGGGCGCAACGACGAGTACTTCGGGGCATCCGCGGTCGCCGCCGGCGCGCAGGACTACCTGGTCAAAGGGAGCGTTGAACCGGAAATGCTGCGGCGTGCGCTGCTGTATGCGATCGAGCGCAAACGTGCCGAGCTCATCGCCGCGGACCTGCACGCGAGTCAACTTCGGGCCCGGGAGAACGCGCTGCTCGAACGTGGCCTGCTACCCTCACCGCTGCTGCTCGAGGACCCGGGTGTCGACATCGTCGCCCGATACCGGCCGAGCCGGGAGAACGCCCTGCTCTGCGGGGACTTCTACGACGTCGTACAAACTCCCGACCGGGTGACCCATGTCCTGATCGGTGACGTCGCCGGGCACGGGCCCGACGAGGCGGCCCTGGGCGCGGCGTTGCGGATCGCGTGGCGCACGCTGACGTTCGCCGGCATGGACGCCGCGGATCGAATGCCGCAGCTGGAGCGGGTGCTGCACGCCGAACGCGCCGAAAAAGGCGTCTTGGCCACGGTGCTGAGCCTGGAGATCCCACCCGACGGCGCGCGGATCACCGGCGTCCGCGCCGGTCATCCCGGGATGCTGCTGCACGGCGCCGACTCAGTGGAATGGATCGAACCCCCTTTTGGTCCCGCTCTGGGCCTGCACGCCGACGCCTGGCCGCAGCATGAGATCGAATTGCCCGCGGGCCATGGACTCTTACTGCTTACTGACGGACTCTTCGAGGGATATTCGGGTCTAGGCAGCGAACGTCTCGGCGAGGACGGTTTGCTTGCGCTGGCCCGCTCGCACGCGGGATTGGCCGGTCCGGCCTTCGTCGACGCGCTCATCGACGGAGCCCAGGAACGCGCTCAGGCGCACGGCGGGCTCACCGATGACATCGCGGTGGTGCGCGTGGAGCGGACCACCGGGTGACTTCCGTGCTCAACCGGCTGCGCCGACCACAGCTCACGGTGCGGGGATGGCAGTTCCTGGTGCTGTTGTCCATGGGCCTGCTGGTGCTCGCGGGCGCGGTGGCCGGTGCAGCGCTGCTGGGTCGCACCGACGAGATGACGCGCGAGATGACCGACAACATCGAGCCGGCGCGCGTGGCGGCGGCCGAGTTGCAGGCGGCGCTGCGCGACCAGGAAACGGGCCTGCGCGGTTATCTGATCTCCGCCGATCGGCAGTTCCTCGCCCCGTACTACGACGGGCAGCACGACGAACTGGCGGCGGCCGGCGAGGTCCGGCGGCGAATAGGCTCCCGCCCGGACCTAATCGCGGATCTGGACGCGATCGAAAAGGCGTCTGCCTCCTGGCGGGCGACCTATGCTGATCCGCTTATCGCGAGCGTGGCCCCCAACACTCCCAACCTGATCAGCAGTGGCACTGCTGAACGCGGCAAGGCCGAATTCGACCATATACGAGAGCTTTTCAATGTCCAGAACGCGGACCTGGCCGCGGCGCGGACGTACGCCGCCGACGAGCTCCAACGCGTCGACGACTGGCGCGACAGGGTACTGATCGCCATGGTCGTGGTGTTCTGCGCCACGGCGACACTGCTGGGACTGCTGACCCGCTACGCGGTCACCATTCCGCTGCAAGCGCTGGCCGGGGCATGCCGACGAATCACCCAGGGCAGCTTCGGCGAAGCCATCACGCCCCCGCGGCGGCCGAGAGACATTCGAGGCATCGCGATCGACGTGGAAAACATGCGACAGCGCATCGTGGCGGAGCTGGAAGCGACGCAGTCGGCCCGAGCCCAGCTGGACGAGCAGGCGGTCGAACTGCGGCGCTCGAACGCCGAACTCGAGCAGTTCGCCTACGTCGCGTCGCACGATTTGCAGGAACCCTTGCGAAAGGTTGCCTCGTTCTGCCAGCTGCTCGAGAAGCGATACGCCGACAAGCTCGACGAGCGCGGCATCGAATACATCGGTTTCGCGGTGGACGGCGCCAAACGTATGCAGGTGCTCATCAACGATTTGCTCAGCTTCTCCCGGGTCGGCCGGGTCGCCGCCATGCACGACGAGGCCGACCTTCAAACCGCATTGGACGACGCGCTGGTCAACCTCGCCGCCGCCATCGAGGAATCCAACGCCGAGATCGTGCGCCCGGAGCAGCGTCTTCCGCGGGTCGTTGGAGACCCCACCCTGCTGACGATGTTGTGGCAGAACCTGATCGGCAATGCGGTGAAGTTCCAGCGCGACGATCACCCACCCCGGATCGTCATCGAATGCGAACAGGGCGCCGGCGAGTGGTCACTGTCGGTGACCGACAACGGCATCGGCATCGACGAGGAGTTCGTCGACAAGGTCTTTGTGATCTTCCAACGTCTCCATGGCCGCGACCAGTACTCCGGAACGGGTCTGGGTCTCGCGCTGTGCAAAAAAATCGTCGAGCATCACGGCGGCAACATCCGGATCGACACGTCCTACGCCGATGGGACCCGGTTCGAGTTCACGCTGCCCATTGCCGCGTCCATCGGCGCGGAGGCAAACCGGTTGGCCACCTTGGAAGGAGCACACGAATGATAGCGGCCACTCGACCAATCGACATCCTGCTGGTCGAAGACGATGCGGGTGACGAGCTCATCACCCGAGAAGCGTTCGAGCACAACAAGCTACAGAACAGGCTGCACGTCGCGCACGACGGAGAGGAAGGATTGAACTATCTCTACCAGCGCGGTGAATACCAGGACGCGCCACGGCCCGACCTCATCCTGCTCGATCTGAACCTGCCGAAATACGATGGCCGCCAGCTGCTCGAGAAGATCAAGTCCGACCCCGATCTCAGTCGTATCCCGGTTGTCGTGCTCACCACCTCCTCGGCGGAGGAGGACATTTTGCGCAGTTACAAGCTGCACGCCAACGCCTACGTCACCAAGCCGGTCGACCTCGACCAATTCATCAACGCGGTCCGCCAGATCGACGAGTTCTTTTTGCAGGTGGTCCGTCTTCCGCCAGGCTGACTTGCTACAGCGCGCCGGCGGGCTCCGCGGGGCGCACGATGCCGTGCCGATTCACCTCGTAGACGTGCGACGTTGACATGTCGAAGAACATGCCGACGACCTGTAGAGCACCAGAAGCCATGGCGGGGGCCAAGATCGGATGGGCTGCAAGCCTTTCCACCTGCACGGCCACATTCACGACGCTCAGCTGATCGACTTCGCTGAAGCCGCTTGCCCGCGCGCTCACGCATGCCGGATGCTGACCGCGGTAGGCGACGAGACTGTCGCGGGCATAGTCGAGCCACCGGCTCATCGCCGTGGCCGGTCCTTCCGCAGCGTCCTGAGTGTCCTGCAGCAGTTGGGCCATCGCGCTGCATGACGAATGTCCACACACGACAACCGAACTCACGTGAAGCTGGTCGACCGCGAACTCGAGCGCGGCGTCGACCGAGCGATCGGCCGGATCGGTCGGTACCAGGTTGCCGACGTTGCGCACGGTATAGAGGTCACCGGACCCGCTGGCGGTGATGACGTCGGGCATGATCCGCGCGTCGGCGCACGTGAGGAACACCGCATTCGGTTTCGCGTTATCTTCGGGGCTGCGCGGCCATGGGACCTGGTCTATCGAGCGAGGCGTGTAGTGACGCTTGGGCCGACTGGTATGCGCGTGCTGCATCTGCGCGGGTGTCGTTTCAACGATGACCACCGTTCCGCCGGTCGCCTCGTGGGCGTGTCGCCAATCGGAAATGGCCTCGGACACCGCCTCGTCGATGTAGTCCGCGTTGAGCGTCAATCGCACGTCCGAACCCGGCGGCAGCTCCGACAGCACCTTGGTCAGCCGGGGCAACAACAGGAAGCTGAGCGTGCCGTCGATGTCGACCCGCCAGTGCTTGGACGCGTCGTCGCCGTACGGTCTGGCTTCGATGGGTGCGCGTACCAGGCGGGTCAACAGGATGCCGATCGCGACGGCGAGGCCGATCGCCACGCCGTCGAGCAGGTTGAGAAACACCACGCACACAATCGTGATGACGTAGACCGCGAAATTGCCTGTGCGCCAAGCAAGTTTGATGTGGGCCAGCTTGACGAGCTGGATGCCGATCACGATCAGCAGGCCGGCCAGCGCCGACTTGGGAATGAGTTCCACCAGTTCGGTGAACAACGACGCGAACAGCAGGATCCACACGCCGTGCAGAACGGTCGAGATCCGGGAGTGCGCGCCGGCCGCCACGTTGGTGGAGCTGCGCACGATGACGCCGGTGACCGGCAACCCGCCGAGCAATCCCGACACCACATTCGCGCTGCCCTGCCCGATCATTTCTCTGTCGAAGTTCGTGCGAGGCCCGTTGTGCAGCTTGTCGATTCCGACCGCCGACAACAGCGATTCGACGCTGGCGATGAGGGCGACGGTGAGGACTCCCAAAGCGATCTCGCCGATCTCGCCGGCAAACGGCTCCCCGGCGGGGTTCGTCGGGGCAAGGTGCGGCAGGCTGATGGCCTTGAAGAAGTTGGCCGAGAGCTCGATTCGGTCGACACCTTCCAGGTGCGCAGCCTCCGCGACGATGGTTGCCACCACGATGGCCACCAGCGCGCCCGGGACGAGACGGAGCTTGGCGGGCAGCTTCGGCCATAACAACAAAATGGCGATGACGATCCCGCCGACGCAAACTTCGTCTAGTTCGTGATGCAGGATCCCGCTCGGCAACGCCTTGATGTTCTCCCACGCCGAGCTGCGCGACTTCCCGCCGAGCAGAACGTGAATCTGCTGCAACACGATGGTCACCCCGATGCCCGCCAGCATGGCGTGCACCACGACCGGAGCAACGCCCAGCGCGGCGCGAGCCACCCGAATCACCCCGAACAGGATCTGCAGTACCCCCGCGCAAATGGTGATCACACACGTCATCTGCCAACCGAAGTCGTCGATCAGCCCGGCGACCACTACGGTCAGGCCCGCGGCCGGGCCACTGACCTGAAGCAGCGACCCGCCAACGGAGCCGGCGACGATGCCGCCCACCACCGCGGCGATCAAACCGGCCATCAGCGGAGCCCCGGAGGCGATGGCGATTCCTAGCGACAGCGGCAGCGCAACCAGAAACGCAACGAGGGATGCGGGAAGGTCGTAGCGCAGATTGCGCAGGATTGACCCGGCTTGCATCGACTCATTCTGAACTCACCGGGAATTCATTGCTATACCGATTCCGAATGCCGCTGCGCGAACCGGCTGATCAGCCGCCCGAAGATGTTCAGCAGCAGCAGGAACACGATCAGCAAGAAGGCCGCGTCATAGGACAGGTCCTGCGCCGAGGACGACGGCAGGTTGTAAAACGTCCAGATCGGATAGGTCAGGTAGGCGACCGGTGAGTGGGTGAGTTGTCCCGTCGGCGGCGTGTCCGACCAGCCAGCCGTGTACAGCATGGGCGCCGTCTCACTGATCGCCAGCGCGAGCGCCACCAGCATGCCGGTGACGATGCCGGGCACCGCCGGCTTCAGCACGATCTTGCGCAGGGTCCAACCGAACGGCAGCCCAAGTGCCTCCGCCCCTTCCCGGTACGACGTCGGCACCTGGGACAGCGCGGACTCGGTGGCCTTGGTGATGTACGGAATGCTCATCACCGACAGCACCACCACGCCGGCCGCCAGGGAAAAACCCCAGTCGAACTCGACCACGAGTGCGATGTAGCCGACATAGCCGAGCACGATGGACGGGACACCGGCCAGCACCTCGTACGCGCCACGCAGAATCGATCGTGCTCTGCCAGTGGCGAATTCGGACAGATAGATCGCGGCCAGCACGCTTACCGTGCCGGCCACCAGCGTGACCCCGAAACCGAGGACCACGGTGCCGATAATGGCGTTGCGCAGCCCGCCGCCGTTCCCTTGGGTGTCGCGCAGCAGCACGCTGAAGTGGAACACCGGCCAGGCACGGCCGACGACTCCGAACAGCATCCACAACGTCGGGCCGGCCACCACCGCAAGACAGCAGAAGCAGGCCACCCAGAACCCCGAGTTGACGAGCCTGCGCCGAGCCTCGACCGACTTCATTTCAAGCACCTCGTCCCACCGGTAGCGCGGTACTCGACGCCCGGCGCACCAATGCCCGGGCCGCGATGTTGGTCAGCAAGGTGATCAGCATCAGCACCAGAGAGACCTCGGCGAGCGTCTTGATTGCGAAGTTGGTGGAGTCGGTCAACGCCGAATCCAGCTGCGACACCACGGTGGCGGCGATGGTGGTCATCGTCGAATAGATGTTGGACGGCAACGCACCCAACTCCGCGCCGGACACCATGGCGATGGCCATCGTCTCTCCCAGCGCACGCCCCAGACCCAGAACCACAGCGCCGACGATGCCGCTGGACACCCACGGCAGGGTGACCCGGCGCACACACTCCCAATCGGACATGCCCAGCGCAGTTGCGCCCTCGCGGGGCAGCATCGGCACCTGCCGGAGCAGGTCGCGGGTGGTGCTGGCGATGATCGGAATGATCATCACCGCCAGCACCAGACCCGACACCAACATGCCCTCCCCGTTGCCTGTGTTGCCGCGGAAGTAGTCGAGCACCGGCACATCAGGAGCGTTGCGGGCGATCACCGGCGCGATGTGATGGGCGATGAACGGCCCGAACGTCATCGCCCCCCACAGGCCGACGACGACGCTCGGAATGCCGGCCAGCATTTCGAGTACCATGCCGACGGCCGACGCCAGACGTTTGGGCAACCGGTCCACGATCGCGATCGCAGCCCCGATGGACACCGGCACCGCCACGATCAGGGCGATCGCGGAGCTCGCCAGGGTTCCCACGATCAGCGGCAACGCGCCATAGACGGCGCCGGCCGGATGTGCGACACCGTGGCTGGTCTCGATGCTGCCGTAGGTGTTGCCCGGGTTCCATTCGGTGCCGGTGAAAAAGTGCAACCCGTTCACCCTGACCGCGGGCAGTGCCTCGATGACCAGCGTCGCCACCACGAACACCAGCGCGAGCAGCGGCACGATCGCACTCAACCGGCCCGCCCACCGGACGGCGCGGCCCTCGTGAGGTTCCTGATGGGTGTGGCGCGCAGGCGTGGGCTTGCGGAGCCCATGCGGCACAGCGATGCTCACCGGAGCTACTTAGCTGGTGATCTTGGCGATCTGGGCATCGGACAACTTCGCGACCGCGGGCGGCAGCGGCTGCATGTGCTCCTGGTCTAAGAACGAGGGTGCGTTTCCGTCGTTCACCGCCCAGTTGAGGAACGCCTGCATGGTTTGTGCGACTGCGGGGTCCTTCTGGTCGCTGTAGACGACGGCGTACTCGTAGTTGACCATCGGGTAGCCGTCCGGCGCCGGCCCGTTGATCAGCGAGACGACCTGGTTCGCCGGGGTCTGTGCGGCGAAGCTGGCGGCCTCGGCGCCGATGCTTTGGGCGTCGGGCAGCAGGTAATTGCCCGAGGCATTGGCCAATTGAGCCTCGCCCAGTCCCTTCTGGTTGGCCTGGTCGAGGTAGCTGACGCCGACGTAGGCGACGCAGCCGGGGGTCGCGGCGCAGCCGGTCACCATGCCGCCGGCGCCGTTCTCACCGAGCGCGCCCGGCACCGCGGGGAAGTTGACGGTGGTGCCGAAGCCGGGTGACTTACCCCAGCCACCGGGGTCTTGCTTCGACAGGTATTGGGTGAACACGAAGGTGTCGCCGGACCCGTCGGAGCGGTGTAGCGGAACCACCGGCGTGGCCGGCAGGTTTACGCCGGGGTTCAGCGCGGCGATCTGCGGGTCGTTCCAGGTTTTGATGGTGCCCTCATACATGGCCGCCAGCACCTTGCCATTGAGCTTCAGGTGTCCGCTGACGCCGGGCAGGTTGTAGTTGACCTGCTCCGCGGACACGGCCAGCGCGACGTTCATCAGGCCCTTGTGCGCCGACATGTCGCCGTCGGACAGGTAGGCACCGGACGCGCCGATGTTGACCGTCCCGGCGGCGGCCTGGGAGATCCCGGCACCCGATCCCGTGGCCCCGGTGCTGATGCTGACGTTCGGGTATTTCGAGTGGTAGGCCGGAACCCATTGATTCATCAGGGGATAGAGCTCGGTGGCACCGGTCTCCGACAACGCCACATTCGACGTCGCGGGGGTGGCTGCCGGGGCGGCGGAGTTACCGACGGGGGCGCCGGAGCTCGCGGTCGTCGAGTGTGCGCCGCAGGCCGCTGCGACCAGGACCACCGGCACAGCGACCATCAGGGTCCGCAAACGATTCTTCTGGCTTGTCATCGGGCACAACCTTTCTCATTCTCTTCTCGGTCCCCCGTTTGCTTCCCTATTTGTGTTCCTATTTGCTTGCTTATTTGCCTTCAGAGGCCCCCACCACCACGCCGAGCAACCCCCGGTCGCCGAACAGTCCCGAGACGTAACGGACGGTTTCGGCATGCTTCGGCGCTAGGAACAACTGCTCGGTGGGCCCTTCCTCGATGAGCCTGCCGTCGAAGAACAGGGCCGTTCGGTCGCCGATGCGGGCGGCCTGGGCCAGATCGTGGGTCACCATGACCACGGTGAGCCGATTGGCCAGTGATCGAATGAGCTGTTCGATCTTCTCGGTGGTGGTCGGGTCCAGCGAGGAGGTGGGCTCGTCGAGCAGCAGCACCTCGGGATTCACCGCGAGCGCACGGGCCAGGCACAACAACTGCTGCTGACCACCGGAGAGCCGGTACGGCGAATCACCGAGGCGATCCCTGACCGCATCCCAGAGGCCGACCTCGCGCAGGCGTGCCTCGGCGACGTTTTTGAATTCCTTGCGCGGCACCATTTTGTGGGCGCGCACCCCGGCCACCACGTTGTCGATGATTGACATCGGGAATGGATTGGGCCGCTGGAACAGCATGCCGACTCTGCGGCGAAACTCCATCAGGTCTTGGTTTTTGAAGATGCTCTGCCCGTCCAGCAGTACATCCCCGCCACGGCGGTATCCGGAGACCTTGTCGTTCATCCGGTTCAGGGTCCGCAGGAAGGTGCTCTTGCCGGAGCCGGTCGGCCCCAGCAAGGAGGTGACCGCACGCGCGGGAAAGTCCAGATTCACTTGGTCCAGAACGGTTTTGGCGCTGAAACCGAGGGTGAGGTTCACCGCCGCCATGGCCGGAGGAGCGACATCGGCATCATCAGCTGCGGGGCCACCGGTCTGGGCGTCGAGCTGTTCAGGGCTAATCAACACGACTCAAAGTTACGTCGCCAAACCGCATTGAGAACCACGCGAAGCCATGCTCTGTCTATCTTCAAAGTCGACGCTCATCGGGTGCTTATTTTCAAAGCTTGTCCCGATCTGCCACCCAGGTTCCGCTTATTTTGAAACGCCTCTGCTTGTTTACAAAGGCGCCGCTCATCGTCCACCCATATTCGGGAGTTTGTATGTTCAGTGTGTTCGGGGGGCTCCCCGGTGGCGGAGCGATCATGTTCGTCGCCCTGAGCAAATGGAGGAGTTCCTATGCGACTCAACCGATCTGGCGCCCTGCTGAGCCTTCTGGCCGCCAGCGCCCTGGTGTTATCAGGATGCGGCAGCGCGACGCACGCATCGTCGTCGGCGGCCGGCCCCGCGCCTGCGCCGGTGCAATGTGGCGGCAAAAAGCAACTCAGAGCCAGCGGCGCGACCGCGCAAGAGAACGCGATGGAACAATTTGTCTACGCCTACGTGCATGCCTGCCCCGACTACACGCTGGACTACAACGCCAACGGCTCCGGCGCCGGGGTGACCGATTTCCTCAGTAACGTTACTGATCTGGCGGGTTCCGGTGATCCGTTGAGCCCGTCGAAGGGTCAGGTCGACCACGCGGCGCAGCGGTGCGGTTCACCGGCCTGGGATCTTCCGGCGGTGTTCGGACCGATCGCGGTCACCTACAACGTCAACGGTGTGAACTCGCTGAAACTCGACGGGCCCACGCTCGCAAAGATTTTCAACGGCAGCATCACCCGCTGGGATGACCCGTCGATCAAGGCGCTCAATCCCGGCGCCAACCTGCCGTCGGAACCCATTCACGTCTTCTTCCGCAGCGACCAATCCGCCGACACCTCGAATTTCGAGCAGTACCTCGATGCCGCATCCAACGGCGCGTGGGGCAAGGGCGTCGGCCAGACGTTCGGCGGGGGTGTCGGTGACGGCGCGGCCGGTGACAACGGCACGTCGGCGTCCGTGCAAAACACCGAAGGGGCGATCACCTACAACGAGTGGTCGTTCGGCGTGGGCAGGCAATTGAGCATGGCGCAGATCATCACGTCAGCGGGTCCCGACGCGGTGGCGATCACGACCGACTCGGTTGCCAAAACGATTGCGGCAGCGAGGATCACCGGGCAGGGCAATGATCTGGTGGTGGACACGTCGTCGTTCTACAAGCCGACGCAGCCCGGCGCGTATCCGATCGTGGAGGCGACCTACGAGATCGTGTGCTCGAAGTACCCGGATTCCGCGACCGGGGCGGCCGTAAAGGCGTTCATGCAGGCCGCAATTGGCGCGGGCCAGGTCGGTTTGGACCAGTACGGGTCCATTCCGCTGCCGAGCTCGTTTCAGGCGAGGGTCGCGGCAGCCGTGAACGCCATCTCGTGAGTAACAGCGTCGGGTGAAGGGAGCGTCGAGAAGTGAACGATTGTGAGCTGGCTTCGCGGGCAGGAACGCGTTTCGGGCCCTATCAGCTGGTGCAGTTGCTGGGCCGGGGCGGGATGGGCGAGGTGTATCAGGCCGAGGACACCCGCAAGCACCGGGTGGTGGCGTTGAAGCTGATCTCGCCGCAGTTCTCCAACAACTCGGTATTTCGCGCGCGGATGCAACGCGAGGCCGACACGGCGGGGCGGCTGACCGAGCCGCACATCGTGCCGATCCATGACTACGGCGAGATCGACGGGCAGTTCTTCGTGGAGATGCGCCTCATCGACGGCGCTTCGCTGCGCACCCTGTTGAAGCACTACGGTCCACTGACCCCGGCGCGGACGGTGGCCATCGTGCGCCAGATCGCCGCCGCGCTGGACGCCGCGCACTCCAACGGCGTGACGCACCGCGACGTCAAACCGGAAAACATCCTGATCGGCGGCAACGACTTCGCGTATCTGGTGGATTTCGGCATCGCCCGCGCCGCCACCGACCCAGGGCTGACCCAGAGCGGGACCGCGGTCGGCACCTACAACTACATGGCCCCGGAGCGGTTCACCGGCGATGAGGTCACCTACCGCGCCGATATCTACGCGCTGGCCTGTGTGTTGGGCGAGTGCTTGACCGGGGCGCCGCCGTACCAATCCGACAGTGTCGAACGGTTGGTCGCCGCGCATCTGCTCGACCCTGTCCCGCGGCCCAGCCAGCAGCTGCGTCCCGGGATGATTCCGGTCGCCCTGGACCAGGTGATCGCCATGGGCATGGCCAAAAACCCCGACGAGCGTTTTCGCACCGCCGGTGAGCTGGCCGCCGCCGCCCACGACGCGCTGACCGGACCCGAGCAGCGCCTCGAAACCACGATTCTGCGGCAAGGCGACAACGGGAGCCTGCTCCCCGGCGCCCTGCACGCGCTGCGCGCGGCGTCGCGGGCCTATTACGGTGTGGTTCCTAACCTCGGGCCCAGCGACGAGACGATGGTGCGTCCGGTATCCCTTCCCGTTCCCGAGCGGGGGAGCGGCACCAGCTGGCCCCCGGTGATGCAGGACTTCACGCACGGCGCCCCGAGGCCCGGTCGGAAACGCAAGCGGTGGATCATTGCCGGCGCTGCTGCACTGGCGCTCGTCTCCGCCATCGGTGTCACCGGCTACCTGGGAACGCGTCCGTCATCAGCGTCCTCGAAGCCGGTGTCCGGGCAAACTGTGCTGCCGTTCAACGGCATCGACTTCCGCCTCTCTCCCGGCGGGGTGGCGCTGGACAAAGCCGGCGATGTGTTCGTCACCAGTGAAGGCATGTACGGGCGGGTGGTGGAGTTGCCGGCGGGATCGAGCACCCCGACGGTGCTGCCGTTCAGCGGCCTCTACCAACCGCAGGGGCTGGCGGTGGACAACTCCGGCGCGGTGTACGTCGCCGATTTCAACAACAGGGTGATCAAATTGGCGGCCGGGTCGAACAACCAGACCGTGCTGGGATTCAGCGGCCTCAATTACCCCGAAGGGGTGGCGGTGGACGGCCAGGGCGACGTGTATGTCGCCGACCGCGGCAACAGCAGGGTGTTGAAGTTGGCGCCCGGGTCGAACGCCCAGACGGTGCTGCCGTTCACCGGGCTGAAGAATCCCGATGGTGTGGCGGTCGATCCCGCCGGCAACGTCTACGTCACCGACACCGACAACAACAGGGTGCTGGAGTTGGCCGCCGGGGCGGCCAGCCAGACCGTGCTGCCGTTCACCGGCGTCAGCGCGCCGTGGGGTATCGCGGTGGACAACGCCGGCACCGTCTACGTCACGGAACACGACGCCAACCAGGTGATGAAGTTGGTGTCCGGGTCGAACACCCCGACCGTGCTGCCGCTGACCGGGCTCAACACCCCCTTGGGGGTGACGGTGGACGGTGCTGGTAACGGGACCGGCAATGTGTACGTCGCCGACCGCGGTAACGACAGGGCGGTCAAGCTGACGCCCTGAGCATTACGACGCGGGTTGTGGTGCGTTGAGAAACTCGTCGTTGTGTTGGCCGGCGGCGGGCGGGGGATCGGTGGCCACGGCGTCAAAGCTCGAGTAGCGCGCGGGCAAGCGGACCACTTTGATCGCCCCAATTTCCGGGTCGCCGCTGCCGACTTCCAGCGCGAGGTCGTTCTCGGCGAACAGGTCGGTGTCGACGACCTGCTTCCAGGTGTAGGCGAGGCAAGCCATCAGACCACCTTCCTGCAGCGCCTCAACCCATTCGGCGGCGGTCTTGGCGGCCAGCGCCGATTCCAGTTCCTCGGTCAACTCGGGGTAATTGATCGCCCGTGAGCGCTGGTCGGCGAACCGCTCGTCGTCGATGAGGTCTGGCCGGCCGATGATCTGGCACAGCTTGGTCCAGTGCTTGGGCACATAGGCGCTGATGACCAGGTAGCCGTCGGCGGCTTTGAAGGCGTCCGACGGCTGGGTCGCAAAGCCAACACCCCTGCGTCGCTGAGCTTTTGGTGCGGATTCAGGTTTGGGGCTTGCGCTCGGCTTATTCAGGTGGATGGTTAATTGACTGGCCTGCAGGCTAACCGCGACGTCATACATCGCGACTCGCACGACGTCGCCCACCCCGTGGCGCTCACGGTTGAGCAGCGCGGCCAGCACCGCTTGGGCTAGCACGTGACCGCTGGCGGCGTCGACGAGTTGGAACGGAATGATCTGCGGTTTGCCGCTCGGTGTGGGCATCCCGGTGGTCATGCCTGACTCGGCCGCGACCATGAGGTCGACGCCCGGTCGGCTGCCGTGCGGGCCGTTGCCGCCGTAGGCCGACAGGCGCGCATAGATGAGTTTGGGGTTGCGGGAACGCATTTCGTCGGGACCCAGGCCCATGCGTTCCATCACCCCGGGGCGAAACCCCTCCAGCACAACGTCCGCGGTATCAACCAGCCGCAGTATCTGCTGCTTGGTTTCCGCACTGGTGAGGTCTGCTATCACCGACTTCTTGCCCCGGTTGTGGGGTAGAAACAACGTGGCCAGCGGCGGGCGTCCGGGCAGGACGGCGGTGATGTGCCGGGCCGCCTCACCGACGGGCGCCTCGATCTTGATGACCTCGGCGCCCAGGTCGGCCAGCACCTGCCCGGCCATCGGTCCGGCTATGTTTTGGGTGAAGTCGAGTACCCGGAAACCGTCAAGTGGCTTGGCGGGCTTGCTGTTTGGCATCAACCGGCCTTTCCATCGTGCAACACCGCGGTGCAGTAGTAGTTCCTGGCGAACGGCGCTTCCGGGTCACTGGACTGCAGCGGTAGACCGTTGTCGGCCAACAACTGATTCAGCGGTGTGCGATCCACGCGCCAGCCACGCTCTCCCAGGTAGCTCGCCACGTCGTTGCGGTCGCCGGGGAAGCCGAGGTTTTCCAGCTCGACGTCGAGACCCCGCTCACGCCAGCGCAGGGTGGCGCCATTCAACGCCTGTAGGTTGGCCGCGGAATTCAGGAACACTTCGGCCACCAGCCGGCTGCCGTCCGCACTGAGCGCGGTGATGCTGTCCAGCAACCTATCCTGGGCGTCGGCGGGCAGGAACCCGAGCAACCCCTCGGCGGCCCATGCGGCGGGTTGCCCGGAATCGAACCCCGCCTGTCGCAGCGCCGACGGCCAATCGTGGCGCAGGTCGATGGCGACGGCCCGGATGTCGGCCGTGGGCCGTGCGCCGAGCGCGCCGATCGTGGTGACCTTGAATTCGATGACTTGCGGCTGGTCGATCTCGAACACCGTCGTTCCCGGCGCCCAGGGCAGTCGGTATCCCCGTGCGTCGAGGCCGGCGGCCAAGATGACCACCTGGCGGACATCCGCCGTGGCCGCCTCGGAGAAGAACGCGTCGATATAGCGGGTGCGTGCTGCCAGCAGGTCGGTCATGCGTTGCATGCCCCACGCCGCACCGGGGTCATCGACATCGGCGGCGTCGAGTTCCCCGGCGGCCCACCGGGTGAAGAAGTCGACGCCCACGGCGCGCACCAGCGGCTCGGCGAACGGATCGTCGATCAGCGCGGCCCTGGTGGCCCGGGCTCGTCCCGAGGCCACCATGGTTGCGGTGGCTCCCACGCTGGTCGCCAGATCCCAGGTGTCATTTTCACTACGGCCGCTGCGCGCCATCCAGATAGTCCTTCCGATCTACTGGTTAGCCAGAATAACTACAAGCGCCAAGGGCTCATCCCAGGGCTCGGCGCACGGTGACCAAAGACCCCTGCAGCTAGTGGCGTTGCGCCCTTATTTGCGGCTGGCCCTCCCGGAAGCATCGACGTGTGCAAACCATAGCGGGAGTAAGCAGGCGCGCGGGTTTGGAAATCTTGTCGCTGCTGCTTTATGCGCGGTCCGGGGGACTGCGGTTGATCCCGCCCGGCCGGATCTTGCCGGTGCTGCGTGCCGTCCACCGCTACGGGATCCTGGGGGCGGCGACGGTGATCACCGCTGCCCGAGACCCCAACGGAGTAGCGCTGATCGACGAGCGCGGTGCGCTGAGTTTCGGCGAGCTCGACAACCGGACTAACGCGTTGGCCAACGAGTGGCGCCGGCGCGGGCTGGGTCCGGGTGACAGCGTGGCCATCTTGGCCGGTAACCACCGAGGCTTCCTGGAGGCCGTCTACGCCGCCGGCAAGTGCGGCGCAGGCGTCCTGCTGCTCAACACCGGTTTCAGCAGCGTGCAGCTCGCCGACATGCTGGCCCGCGAAGGCCCCCATCTCTGCGACCTGTTGGTGTACGACGACGAGTACAGCGCCGTCGTCGCCGACGTCCAGCCGCGGTTGGGCCGGATTCGGGCCTGGGCGCAAACGCCTGCCGCTGACACACTGGACACGCTGATCAAGCACGGCGATCCCAGCTTGCCGCCCCGCTCCGGCGGTCGACCCAAGATCGTCATTTCGACCAGCGGCACCACCGGAGTGCCCAAGGGTGCCGCGCGTTCGGAGCCCTACTCGCTGATACCGGTCGGCGGCTTGCTCGGCAAGGCGCCGTTTCGGGGCCGGGAAGTCACCGAATGCTGTGTGCCGCTGTTTCATTCAATGGGCTTCAGCCATGCGATGTACGCCATGGTGCTGGGCTCGACGCTGGTGCTGCGACGCCACTTCGACGCCCAGCACG
Organism: Mycobacterium sp.; assembly: GCF_052144515.1. Taxonomy (GTDB): domain Bacteria; phylum Actinomycetota; class Actinomycetes; order Mycobacteriales; family Mycobacteriaceae; genus Mycobacterium. Next base: position 30,764 of record NZ_JBKQQD010000162.1, read on the forward strand.
CCCTGGACAGCGTGGCCGCACATCGGGCCAGCGCCATGATCGTCGTGCCGATCATGCTGCGGCGCATTCTCGACCTGGGGCCCGAGGCCCTTGCCGCGCACGATCTGTCCTCGCTGCGCATCGTGTTCGTCGGCGGATCCCAGCTTGGCGCCGCGCTGGCCACCCGAGCGCTCGAAGCGCTGGGACCCGTGGTCTACAACATGTACGGGTCCACCGAGGTGGCCTACGCCACCATCGCCACGCCCGCCGATCTGGCGGTCGCGCCCGGATGCGTCGGCGCGGTGGTGCCCGGGTCGGTCGTCAAGGTTTTCACCGACGACCTACATGCGGCTCCCCCGGGGACGCCGGGGCGGATCTTCGTCGGCAACGTGCTGGCCTTCGAGGGATACACCAGCGGCGGCACCAAGGAGTTGATCCGGGGCCTGATGTCCACCGGTGACGTCGGTCATTTCGATCGGGCCGGCAGGCTGTTCATCGACGGACGCGACGACGAGATGATCATCTCCGGGGGCGAGAACGTGTTTCCGGGTGAGGTCGAAGAGGCGCTCACGCATCATCCCGACATCCTTGAGGTCGCGGTCGTCGGCGTTGCCGACGAAGAGTTCGGACAGCGCCTGCGCAGCTATATCGTAAGGCGACCGGGCGCGGCACTGACTGAGCGGGAAGTCAAAGACTACGTCCGAAATCGGTTGGCGCGCTTCAAGGTTCCGCGCGACGTGGTTTTCGTCGACGCCCTGCCCCGCAACGCGGGCGGGAAGGTGCTCAAACGCGTGCTGAATAACCAACTGATCGAAGACGAGGCAGGTGTCTGACTCTCGGTCCTAGGGACCGCCAAAACCGTGAAAACCCAGGTTACGGGCATTGGCACGGATGTATTACGGCTGGGTGTCATCGCAGCTGAGCTCGCGGCGCGCGCTCTACCATCGCCGGATGGAGATGACGACCTCGATTGCCGAGTTGGCGCACCCGACGCCTGTCGCGCCGGACGCCGGGTGGCGGCGAGATGCCCGTTGGGCGCGGCGACTTGCCTGGGTCAGCCTGGTGGTGGTGCTCACCGAGGGGACCGTGGGCCTGTGGGAGGGCTTGGCGGTCGGATCGGTCGCTTTGACCGGGTGGGCGCTCGGCGGCGGGGCTGAGGCGCTGGCAAGCGCGATGGTGGTATGGCGCTTCAGCGGTGCCCGCGTTTCATCGCACTGTGCCGAGCGCCGCGCCCAACGCGGTGTGGCGCTGTCGTTTTGGCTGACCGCGCCATACATCGCCGTCGAATCCATCCGCGACCTGACCGGCGGGCACCACGCCGAAACATCGGTGGTCGGCATCGGCTTGACGGCGGTCGCCTTGTTGCTGATGCCGGCGCTGGGCCGGGCCAACCACCAATTGGGCACGCGGCTGGGCTCTGAAGCCACCGAGGACGAAGGCACCCAGAACTACCTGTGCGCGGCCCAGGCGGCCGGGGTCCTGATCGGCCTCGGGGTCACCGCCGTTTGGTCCGGCGGCTGGTGGATTGACCCCGCGATCGGCCTTGCCGTTGCGGGCATTGCGGTCTGGCAGGGCATCCGAGCCTGGCGTGGCCACGCTTGCGGGTGTTAAGTGTTGGCCGGGTGACAGCGCCACCGCGTTGCCACACCGGACGGCGAGCGTCCCAGGTTCGCGTCATGCGTTAGTAGACACCTCGCCCGGCCAAGCAGTTCGGCATGGTTGCCCTGCTCGACAACCTTGCCGGCCTCCACCACCAGAATGTGGTCGGCATCCCGGATCGTCGAAAGGCGGTGCGCGATAATGAAACTCGTTCGGTTCCGGCGAAGCGCAGACATCGCACACTGAATTAGCAGCTCGGTGCAGGTGTCCACCGAACTGGTTGCCTCGTCGAGGATCAACAGCTGTGGGCGGGCAAGAAACGCTCGCGCAATTGTAATCAGCTGCTTCTCACCGGCGCTGACATTGCCACCGTTGTTGCTGACTTGCGTCTGGTAACCCTCTGGGAGGGTGCGCACAAACCGGTCCAGGTGGGCCGCCGTGGCGGCTTCGACCACCTCGTCTTCGCTCGCCCCTGGCCGCCCGTAGGAGATGTTCTCCGCGATCGTCCCGTCGAACAACCAGGTGTCCTGCAGCACCATACCGATCCGCGATCGCAGCGAGTGCCGGCTCACCGATGCGATATCGACGCCGTCGATCAGGATTGCACCGGAGTCAACCTCGTAGAACCGCATAAGCAGGTTCACCAGCGTGGTTTTGCCCGCTCCCGTCGGCCCGACGATCGCCACCGTGCTGCCTGGTTCGGCGATCAGTGACAGGTCGTTGATCACGGGAGTGCCGGGGTGGTAAGCAAAGCTCACGTGCCGCAACTCGACCCGCCCGGGCGGCCCCTGGCCATTGAGCCGCGGCAGGATCAGTTCCCTGTCTGGTGATACCTCGGGCTCGTCGAGCAGCTCGAACACCCGCTTGGCGCTGGCCATTCCGGACTGCAGGGTGTTGTACATGCCGGCAACCTGGTTTATCGGCTGGTTGAACTGGCGCACGTACTGGATGAACGCCTGGATGCTGCCCAGCGTGATCTGTCCGGTGGCCACCTGCAGACCACCGACCGCCGCCACTGCGACGTAGCCGAGGTTGCCGATGAACGTCGTCGCCGGCGACATCAGACCAGAGAAGAACGCGGCGCCGAAGCTGGCCTCATACAGCTCGTCGTTGAACTCGCGGAATTGTTGTCGAGCCTGGACGCGATGACCGAACGTCTTCAGCACCGTGAAACCGCTGTAGGTCTCCTCGATGTGGGCGTTGAGCCGTCCGGTGTTGGTCCACTGGGCGACGAACAGCCGCTGCGAACTCCGTACGATCGCGCGGGTCACCAGCAGCGACAGCGGCACCGCAAGCAAGGCGATCATCGTCAGCAGTGGCGAGATCGAGAGCATCATCACCAGCACCGTCGCCACTGTCAGCACCAAAGTCACCAAGTGCCTGATCGTCATGGAGATCGATGTCTGCATATTGTCGATGTCGTTGGTAACCCGGCTCAACAATTCACCGCGCTGCCGGCCGTCGAAGTAGGACAGCGGCAGGCGGTGCAGCTTGTCCTCGACATCGGAGCGCAGCGCCCTCACGGTCCGCTGCACGGTGACGCTCAATGTCCTGGCTTGGAGCCAGATCAGCAGTGCGGCCAAGAGATACAGGCCCAACGCCAGCGCCAATGTGCGGCCGACCGCGCTGAAGTCCACGCCCTTCCCGGGTACCACGTTCATTCCGGACAGCAAGTCGGCGAAGGTATCCTCGCCGCGGGCGCGGGCAGCCGCGACGGCTTGTTCCTTGGTAATACCGGCCGGCAGCTGCCGGCCGATAACTCCGTTGAAGATTAGGTCGGTAGCGTGGCCGAGGATTCGCGGGCCGACCGCCGAGGTCGCTATTCCAGCGATGGACAGCACGATCACGGCGGTGACCGGTCCGCGTTGCGGGGCAAGGCGTTTCAGCAGATCTATCGCTGAGCCGGTGAAGTCGCGGGACCGCTGCGGGGGGTCCTGCACCGTCCCGCGGATCGGCCCATCCGTCGGCCCGGTCACGGCTGGCCCCCGACCCCGGCACCCAGCGATTGGGAATCGACGAACTCGACGTATCTCGGGCAGTCGACCAGCAGCGATTCGTGGGTACCCGAGCCGACTACGCGTCCGCCGTCCATGACGACCACCTGGTCGGCCTGTATGACGGTCGAGATTCGTTGTGCGACAATGATGACCGTGGAATCCGCGGAGATCTCCCGTAGCGACGCGCGGACCATGGCGTCGGTGAGCACATCGAGTGCGGAGAACGCGTCGTCGAACAGGGAGACGGCAGGGCGGCGGATGACCGCCCGGGCGATCGCCAGCCGTTGCCGTTGTCCGCCGGAGAAGTTAATTCCGCCCTGGGCTACCCGCATCTGCAGCCCGTCATCGTGCGCGAAGACGAAACCGTCGGCCCCCGCCACCCGCAGCGCTTCCCACATCTCTTCGTCGGTGACTACTTGTTCTGGGGCCGCGCCGTAGCGCAGGTTGTCCGCGACGGTGCCGGAGAACAGGTATCCGCGCTGGGGCACCAGCCCGATCGCCGACCAGAGTCGTTCGGTGTCGTAGTCGCGGACATCGACACCGTCGATGAGGACAGCGCCGGCGGTCACGTCATAGAGCCGGCAGATCAGCGACAACAACGTCGACTTGCCCGAACCAGTGGTGCCGACGACTGCAGTGGTGGTACCGGGCACCGCGGTCAGCGAAACATCCTGCAGCACAGGCCGCTCAGCACCCGGATAGCAGAAGGTGGCCCCGGCCAACCGCACCACACCCGCCGCCCCGCGCGGCGGGAAGATGGGGTTTTGCGGGTTGTCGACGGCAGGACGACTGGACAGCACCTCGGTGATCCGTTCGGCGCACACCGAAGCCCGCGACAAGGCGACCAGGAGCGTTGCCGCCAACGACACCGCCATGAGGATCTGCATGAAGTACGCCAGAAAGGCGATCAGCGAACCGACCTGCATTCGGCCGCTGTCGACGCGCAAGCCGCCGAACCAGATCAGTGCGACGCTCGACACGTTAA
>NZ_JBKQQD010000163.1:0-43406 GCF_052144515.1 Mycobacterium sp.
CTGCACGAAGCCCTCGGCTACGTCCCACCAGCCGAGTACGAGGCCGCCCTCACCGGCACCTCACAACCCGCGAGTCAGCCAACCCCGGCCCTCGCAACCGACTAGGAACTAAACCCGGGGTAGTTCAACCGGAACCGCGTCCCAGAACCGTAAAGCAGCAACCGGACCTCAAACGTCAAGCATCAACCGGAACCGCACATCGGGTGTGCGAACCGCGTTGGCACACTCTTGGCACAACGGGGGTTCGCCCGTCAAATCCAACTGGATCGCGATATGACGCTGACCTGCATAAAAACTGGTGGGCGCGGACGGTATCGAACCGCCGACCGCTGGTGTGTAAAACCAGAGCTCTACCACTGAGCTACGCGCCCATGCCCCGCCGCAGGCTACACGCTCGACGACCAACCACCCAAAACGCTCACACCCGTTCAGGCGCGCAGCGCCGCCAAGGCTTGAGTCCACAGCCGCTGGTCGCGGGACTCACCGGGCTGTTTCATCTCGGCAAACCGAATGATCCCCGACCGATCGACGACGAAGGTGCCCCGGTTGGAATAGCCGGCGGAGTCGTTGAACACGCCGTAGGCCTGGCTCACCTCACCATGCGGCCAGAAGTCCGATAGCACCGGGAACAGGAAGCCGCTCTCGGTCGCCCAGATCTTATGGGTGGGCGGGGGGCCCACGGAAATGGCCAGCGCCACGCTGTCGTCGTTTTCGAAGTCCGGCAGGTGATCACGCAGCCCGTCCAGCTCGCCCTGGCAGATCCCGGTGAACGCCAGCGGAAAGAACACCAGCAGCACGTTCTTGTCACCGCGGTAGGCGCTGAGGGTGACGGGTTGCTGATTCTGGTCGCGCAGCGTGAAGTCAGGCGCGGTGGTCCCGACGGGCAGCATCAGCGCTTCCCGGCGCGTGACTTCGGCTGTACCAAACGGCTGGCGCTCCAGTCGCCGAGGTTGACCGACGAGGTCGGCATCAGGCCGGCGGTGGGGGCGGCCTCCGCGATCTCGGCGGGCAGCACGTGACCGGGCTTTCCGGTCTTGGGCGTCAGCACCCAAATCACGCCGTCTTCGGCCAGCGGGGTGATCGCGTCCATCAGGGTGTCGACCAAATCCCCGTCACCGTCTCGCCACCACAGCAGGACGACGTCGATCACCTCGTCGCTGTCTTCGTCGAGCAGTTCGCCGCCGCACGCTTCCTCGACCGCGGCGCGGATGTCGTCGTCGGTGTCTTCGTCCCAGCCCCACTCCTGGACGACTTGGTCTCGTTGGATGCCCAGCTTGCGACCGTAGCCCGGGGCGTGATCCTCCGCGACCACCGTGGAGCCTCCTTTAACCATCCGCGCGCCCTGCGATGCGCATTATCGTCGCACAACTAAAACCGCGCCCTACGGCGGCCTCAGAAGGAAGCCAGGCACAGTTTCAACGCCTTGGTCTTGGTGTCGTTGAGCTGGTCGACCCGCTTGTTGAACTCCCCCGTCCCCGCGTGCGTGCCGATGGCGTTCGCCACGGCGTGGGCCGCGTCAACATAGGCGTTGAATGCGTCCCGCAGCTCCGAGGACATCGCGTCGTTGAGAGCGTTGCCAACGGTGGAGGCGCTGTCGTTGAGCGCGTCGATGGCCGGGCCCTCGGTGGGGCCGGTGTTGTGGCCCTGGTTATAGGTCTTGACGAAGACGTTGACCTTGTCGATTGCGGCGCTGCTGCTGGTGGCGAGCGTGTCACACGAGGTGCGAATCGCCTTGGTCGTCAACGATTGTTGCCGCTGAGACTCGTGGATGCTCGACGTCGCCACCGACGCAGACACTGACGCGGACACCGACGAACGGTAGGCCGGGGCGACCTTCGTATTCGGCGTGGCGGTGCCGCCGGTTATGTTGGTACACCCCGCCACCACGTTGATGACGCCCATCAACATCGCCGCGACGCACCCGAGCACCAGGGCGCCGCGCTTTGGCGACTCCCCCGCCGAGACGGCACGCCATCCGTTGAGCACGGCTCCTGACGTTACCGGGTCACAACTCCGATCGCCCTCGATGCACCGGATTGCACGCCGGTGCGGCACGATAAGGGGGGGCGATCGTCCAAGCAGAAAACCCGCCGACAACAGGAGCGGAAGTTGACCACCGAGTTCGCGCGCCACGATCTGGCCAAAAATTCAAGTAGCGCAAGCGAACCCGACCGCGTTCGGGTGATCCGCGAGGGCGTGGCTTCCTATCTGCCTGACGTCGACCCCGAAGAGACGTCGGAGTGGCTGGAGTCCTTCGACGAACTGCTGGAGCGCTCGGGGCCGAGGCGGGCGCGCTACCTGATGCTGCGCCTGCTGGAGCGGGCGGGCGAGCAGCGGGTGGCCATCCCGGCGCTGACGTCGACCGACTACGTCAATACCATCCACACCGAGATGGAGCCGTGGTTCCCTGGCGACGAGGACGTCGAACGGCGCTTCCGGGCGTTTATCAGATGGAACGCGGCCATCATGGTGCACCGCGCCCAGCGCCCGGGAGTCGGCGTGGGCGGCCACATTTCGACCTATGCCTCCTCCGCGGCGCTCTACGAGGTCGGCTTCAACCACTTCTTCCGCGGCAAGTCGCATCCCGGCGGCGGGGACCAGGTCTTCATTCAGGGCCACGCCTCCCCGGGCATTTACGCCCGCGCGTTCCTCGAAGGCCGGCTCAGCGCGGACCAGCTCGACGGCTTCCGCCAGGAGCACAGCCACGCCGGTGGCGGCTTGCCGTCGTACCCGCACCCGCGGCTGATGCCCGACTTCTGGGAGTTCCCCACCGTGTCGATGGGCCTGGGCCCGCTCAACGCCATCTATCAGGCGCGTTTCAACCACTACCTGCATGACCGCGGCATCAGGGACACGTCCGACCAACACGTGTGGTGCTTCCTGGGCGACGGTGAGATGGACGAGCCGGAGAGCCGTGGGCTGGCGCATGTCGGGGCGCTCGAGGGCCTGGACAACCTGACCTTCGTGATCAACTGCAATCTGCAGCGCCTCGACGGCCCGGTGCGCGGCAACGGGAAGATCATCCAGGAGCTGGAGTCGTTCTTCCGCGGCGCCGGCTGGAACGTCATCAAGGTGGTCTGGGGCCGCGAGTGGGACGCCCTGCTGCACGCCGACAAGGACGGCGCGCTGGTCAACCTGATGAACACCACGCCCGACGGCGACTACCAGACCTACAAGGCCAACGACGGTGCCTACGTGCGCGACCACTTCTTCGGCCGCGATCCGCGCACCAAGGCGCTCGTCGAGCACATGACCGACTCCGAGATCTGGAACCTCAAGCGTGGCGGCCACGACTATCGCAAGGTCTACGCCGCCTACAGCGCCGCCGTCGACTACAAGGGACAGCCGACGGTGATCCTGGCCAAGACCATCAAGGGCTACTCGCTGGGCGCGCACTTCCAGGGCCGCAATGCCACCCACCAGATGAAAAAGCTTGCCCTGGAAGACCTTAAGTATTTCCGGGACTCCATGAGGATCCCGATCAGCGACGCGCAGCTGGACGAGGATCCCTACCTCCCGCCCTACTACCACCCCGGCCCGGATGCCCCGGAAATCCGCTACCTGCTTGACCGGCGCCGCACCCTGGGCGGCTTTGTTCCCGAGCGCCGGACGAAGACCAAGGCGCTGAAGCTTCCCGGTCGCGACACCTACGCCGCGCTGAAGAAGGGATCCGGAAACCAGGAAGTCGCCACTACCATGGCGATTGTGCGCACGTTCAAAGAAGTGTTGCGGGACAAGGAAATTGGCCCGCGGATCGTGCCGATCATTCCCGACGAGGCGCGCACCTTCGGGATGGACTCGTGGTTTCCGTCGTTGAAGATCTACAACCGCCTCGGCCAGCTGTATACCGCCGTCGACGCCGACCTGATGCTGGCCTACAAGGAAAGCGAAATCGGCCAGATCCTGCACGAGGGCATCAACGAAGCGGGGTCGGTGGGCTCGTTTATCGCGGCCGGCACGTCGTATGCGACGCACAACGAGCCGATGATCCCGATCTACATCTTCTATTCCCTGTTCGGGTTCCAGCGCACCGCTGACGGCCTGTGGGCTGCCGCCGACCAGATGGCGCGCGGCTTCCTGCTCGGGGCGACCGCCGGCCGCACCACGCTGACCGGTGAGGGCCTACAGCACGCCGACGGCCACTCGTTGCTGCTCGCGGCCACCAATCCGGCGGTGATTTCCTACGACCCCGCGTTCGCCTTCGAAATCGCCTACATCGTCGAGAGTGGGCTGGCCCGGATGTTCGGGGAGAACCCGGAGAACATCTACTTCTACATCATCGTCTACAACGAGCCGTACGTGCAGCCGCCGGAGCCGGACAACTTCGACCCAGAAGGTGTGCTGCGTGGCATCTACCGCTACCACACGGCCACCGAGCGACGCGCCAGCAAGGCGCAGATCCTGGCGTCGGGGGTGGCCATGCCCGCCGCGCTGAAGGCGGCCGAGATGCTGGCCGCCGAGTGGGACGTCGCCGCCGACGTGTGGTCGGTGACCAGTTGGGGCGAGTTGAACCGCGACGGGATCGAGGTGGAGAAGCAGAAGCTGCGCCACCCCGAACACCCGGCCGGCGTCCCCTACCTGGTTCAGGCGCTTGCCGGGGCCACCGGGCCGGTGATCGCCGTGTCGGACTGGATGCGCGGGGTCCCCGAGCAGATCCGGCCGTGGGTGCCCGGCACCTACGTCACGCTCGGCACCGACGGGTTCGGCTTTTCCGACACCCGGCCGGCGGCTCGGCGCTATTTCAACACCGACGCCGAATCGCAGGTGGTCGCCGTGCTTGAGGCATTGGCGCGCGACAGCGAAATCGACCCGTCGGTGCCGGTCGCGGCCGCACGTCAATACAAGATCGACGATGTGCTCGCTGCTCCGGAGCAGACTTCCGACCCGGGAGTGGCCTAGTTTCGCCGAGCTGGGGGCACCTCCCGCTTGCGGGGGACACGCCAGCGTGGCGCTCGCCGGCCCAGTCCATAAGGCTCGCTTAAGACCCCCGGGTCGCCTTGGCAGAAACTTCCAGAAATCTGGCGTAGCTTTTAGGGGTGAGTGACAACAAGTCCACCTCTGTGGCCAAGCCCAGGTCAGCGCTGGAACTGCTGGAAACCGTGCCCGATTCCCTGCTGCGACGGTTGAAGCAGTACTCGGGCCGGCTAGCCACCGAGGCGGTCTCGGCCATGCAAGAGCGGCTGCCGTTCTTCGCCGAGCTGGAAGCCTCGCAGCGGGCCAGTGTGGCCCTGGTGGTGCAGACGGCCGTGGTCAACTTCGTCGAGTGGATGCAGGACCCGCACAGCGACGTCAGCTACACGGCGCAGGCGTTCGAGCTGGTGCCCCAGGACCTGACCCGGCGAATCGCGCTGCGCCACACCGTGGACATGGTGCGGGTCACCATGGAGTTCTTCGAAGAGGTTGTGCCGGTGCTGGGCGGGTCCGAAGAGCAGTTGACCGCGCTCACGGTCGGCATTCTGAAGTACAGCCGCGATCTGGCGTTCACCGCCGCCACAGCCTACGCCAACGCGGCCGAGGCGCGCGGCACCTGGGACAGCCGGATGGAGGCCAGCGTCGTCGACGCGGTGGTGCGTGGCGACACCGGGCCCGAGCTGCTGTCCCGCGCGGCCGCATTGAATTGGGACACCACCGCTCCGGCGACGGTGCTGGTGGGCACCCCGGCCCCCGGTCGCGACGGCTCGGGCGACAGCGAGCGGGCCAGCCAGCAGGTCCGCGATATCGCCGCGCGCCACGGCCGCGCCGCACTCACCGACGTGCATGGGACGTGGTTGGTGGCGATCGTGTCCGGGCACGTGTCGCCGACCGAGAAGTTCCTGGGCGACCTGCTGGCAGCGTTCTCGGACGGCCCGGTGGTCATCGGACCGACGGCGCCGATGCTGACCGCCGCCTACCACAGCGCAAGCGAGGCCATCTCCGGCATGAACGCCGTCGCCGGCTGGCGCGGGGCGCCGCGCCCGGTGCTTGCCAGAGAACTCCTGCCCGAACGCGCTCTCATGGGCGACCCATCGGCGATCGTGGCGCTGCATACCGACGTGATGCGGCCCCTGGCCGATGCCGGACCGACGCTCACCGAGACACTCGGCGCTTATTTAGATTGTGGCGGCGCGATTGAGGCCTGCGCCCGCAAGTTGTTCGTTCATCCAAACACCGTGCGATACCGGCTCAAGCGCATCACGGACTTCACCGGCCGCGATCCCACCCAGCCGCGCGACGCCTACGTGCTGCGAGTCGCGGCCACAGTCGGCCAGCTCAACTATCCGACGCCTCAATCCACCGTCGCGAACAACGCCATGCCTCAGGTCCCCCTACCGGTCAAAGGCCCGGTCAAAGGGCTGGTCACCGGGGATGCCATGGCCCCCTCGGCCCGATAGTGACTTAGCCAACAGATCGCGACCCGATATCAAACATGTAGCTTACGGGCCTGTTTTGTAGGGTCTATACAAAAACCTAAGACGAGGTTCATAATCTGTTACACCGCGCAAAACCGTTTCCACAGTGTTCTCTTAGACACGTGATTGCATTTCTTGCGCCCGGACAGGGCTCGCAGACCGAGGGAATGCTGTCGTCGTGGTTGGAACTTCCCGGCGCAGCGGACCAGCTCGCGTCGTGGTCGAAGGCCAGTGGCCTGGACCTTGCGCGACTGGGCACCACCGCCTCGACCGAAGAGATCACCGACACCGCCATCGCTCAACCACTGATCGTCGCGGCCACGCTGCTGGCTCACCAGGAGCTGACGAGGCGCGGACTGCTCGCGGGCGAAGAGTTCATCGTCGCGGGTCACTCCGTCGGTGAGATCGCGGCCTACGCGATCGCCGGTGTGATGCCCGCCGACGACGCCGTCGCGCTGGCGGCCACCCGCGGCGCCGAGATGGCCAAGGCGTGCGCGGCCGAGCCGACCGGCATGTCCGCGGTGCTCGGCGGTGACGAGGCCGACGTGCTCAGCCGCCTCGAGCAGCTCGACCTGGTGCCCGCCAACCGCAACGCCGCTGGCCAGATCGTCGCCGCCGGTCCGCTGAACGCGTTGGAGAAGCTCGCCGAAGACCCGCCGGAGAAGGCCCGGGTGCGCGCGTTGAGTGTGGCCGGCGCCTTCCACACCCGGTTCATGGCTCCGGCTCTTGACGGCTACGCCGCCGCGGCGGCCGGCATCGCCACCGCCGAGCCCACCGCCACGCTGCTGTCCAACCGCGACGGCCAGCCGGTCGCTTCCGCGGCGGCGGCGATGGAGACCCTGGTCTCTCAGCTCACCCAGCCGGTGCGCTGGGACCTGTGCACCGCGGCGCTGCGTGAGCACAATGTCAGGGCGATCGTGGAGTTCCCGCCCGCGGGCACCCTCACCGGTATCGCCAAACGCGAACTTCGGGGGGTTGCGACGCGCGCCGTCAAGTCACCCGCAGATCTGGACGAGTTGGCGAGCCTCTAACTGCCCGCTTTGCCAGTACAACCAAAAACCGAACGTGAGTTCGATTTGTACACAACACATTACGAAGGGAAAAGACTGTGGCCGTAAGTCAGGAAGAAATCATCGCCGGTATCGCCGAGATCATCGAAGAGGTCACCGGTATCGAGCCGTCCGAGGTCACCCCGGAGAAGTCGTTCGTCGACGACCTGGACATCGACTCGCTGTCGATGGTCGAGATCGCCGTGCAGACCGAGGACAAGTACGGCGTGAAGATCCCGGACGAGGACCTCGCCGGTCTGCGTACCGTCGGTGACGTCGTCTCCTACATCCAGAAGCTCGAGGAAGAGAACCCCGAGGCTGCCGAGGCTCTGCGCGCCAAGCTGGTGACGGAGAACCCCGAGGCTGCAGCGAACGTTCAGGCAAGGCTGGAAGCAGAGAGCAAGTGACCAAGCCTTCCACTGCTAATGGCGGTTACCCCAGCGTTGTGGTGACCGCCGTCGCAGCGACGACGTCGATCTCGCCGGACATCGAAAGCACGTGGAAGGGACTGTTGGCCGGCGAGAGCGGCATCCACACACTCGAAGACGACTTCGTTACCAAGTGGGACCTGCCTGTCCGGATCGGCGGCCACCTCAAGGAATCGGTCGACAACCACATGGGCCGGCTGGACATGCGGCGCATGTCGTATGTCCAGCGGATGGCCAAGTGGCTGAGCGGTCAGTTGTGGGAGGCTGCGGGTACCCCGGAGATCGATCATGACCGGTTCTCCGTCGTCGTCGGCACCGGTCTGGGTGGCGCCGAGCGGGTCATCGAGAGCTACGACCTGATGAACGAGGGTGGCCCGCGCAAGGTGTCTCCGCTTGCCGTTCAGATGATCATGCCCAACGGCGCCGCGGCGGTGGTGGGTCTGCAGCTAGGGGCCCGCGCCGGGGTGATCACTCCGGTGTCGGCATGTTCTTCGGGTTCGGAGGCGATCGCCCACGCGTGGCGTCAGATCGTCATGGGCGATGCCGACGTCGCTGTGTGCGGCGGTGTCGAGGGCCCCATCGAGGCGTTGCCGATCGCGGCATTCTCCATGATGCGGGCCATGTCGACCCGCAACGACGAGCCCGAGCGTGCGTCGCGGCCGTTCGACAAGGACCGCGACGGCTTCGTGTTCGGCGAGGCCGGGGCGCTCATGGTCGTCGAGACCGAGGAGCACGCCAAGGCCCGCGGCGCCAAGCCGTTGGCGCGGTTGCTGGGTGCGGGCATCACCTCGGACGCCTTCCACATGGTGGCGCCGGCGCCGGACGGCGTGCGTGCCGGCCGGGCGATGACACGATCGCTGGAGCTGGCGGGCCTGTCCGCCAAGGACATCGACCACGTCAACGCACACGGAACGGCCACGCCGATCGGCGACAGCGCGGAGGCCAACGCCATCCGCGTTGCCGGTTGCGAGCACGCCGCGGTGTATGCGCCGAAGTCGGCGCTGGGACACTCGATCGGCGCAGTCGGGGCGCTCGAGTCGGTGCTCACGGTGCTGTCGCTGCGTGACGGCGTCATTCCGCCCACGCTCAACTACGAGACCCCGGATCCCGAGATCGACCTGGATGTTGTCGCGGGCGAACCTCGCTACGGCGAATATCGTTACGCGATCAACAACTCGTTCGGGTTCGGCGGCCACAACGTGGCACTCGCCTTCGGGCGTTACTAAAGCACGGAAGGAACTTTCGCAAGGCCCATGACGGAACTGGTTACAGGGAAATCGTTTCCCAACGTGGTGGTCACCGGCATTGCCATGACCACCGCGCTGGCAACCGACGCAGAGAACACGTGGAAGTTGTTGCTCGACTGCCAAAGTGGAATCCGTACACTCGACGACCCGTTCGTCGAGGAGTTCGACCTGCCGGTCCGGATCGGCGGGCATCTGTTGGAGGAATTCGACCACCAGCTGACGCGCGTCGAGCTACGCCGGACGGGATACCTGCAGAGGATGTCCACCATTCTGGGCCGGCGGGTATGGGAGAACGCCGGCTCGCCCGAAGTCGACACCAACCGCTTGATGGTGTCCATCGGCACCGGCCTGGGCTCGGCCGAAGAGCTCGTCTTCGGCTATGACGACATGCGCGTGCGCGGGTACAGGGCGATCTCCCCGCTGACCGTGCAGAAGTACATGCCCAACGGCGCGGCCGCGGCGGTGGGCCTGGAACGGCACGCCAAGGCCGGGGTGATGACGCCGATATCGGCGTGTGCCTCCGGCGCCGAGGGCATCGCCCATGCGTGGCAGCAGATCGTGCTCGGTGAGGCCGACATGGCGATCTGCGGCGGCGTGGAGACCAGGATCGAGGCGGTGCCGATCGCCGGGTTCGCCAATATGCGCATCGTGATGTCCACCAACAACGACGACCCCGCAGGTGCCTGTCGCCCATTCGACAAGGACCGGGACGGCTTCGTGTTCGGCGAGGCCGGCGCCCTCATGGTGATCGAGACTGAGGAGCACGCAAAGGCTCGTGGTGCCAACATCCTGGCCCGGATCATGGGGGCCAGCATCACCTCCGACGGCTTCCACATGGTGGCACCGGACCCCAACGGGGAACGTGCCGGGCACGCGATAACGCGCGCGGTTCAACTGGCAGGCCTCACTCCGTGTGACATCGACCACGTCAACGCCCACGCCACCGGCACTCAGGTCGGTGACGTGGCCGAAGGCAAGGCGATCAACAATGCCTTTGGCAGCAACAGGCCTGCGGTGTACGCGCCCAAATCCGCCCTCGGCCACTCGGTCGGTGCGGTCGGCGCAGTAGAATCGATCTTGACCGTGCTTGCGTTGCGGGATCAGGTGATCCCGCCGACACTGAACCTGGTAAACCTCGATCCAGAGATTGACCTGGACGTGGTGGCGGGCGCGCCGCGGCCCGGTAATTACCGCTATGCGGTCAACAACTCGTTCGGATTCGGCGGCCACAACGTAGCGATCGCCTTTGGTCGGTACTGACCCTCCCAGCATCACCCCAGGAAACAGGAGACCTGCGATGACAACGATGGCCCCCGAGGCGGTTGGCGAGTCGCTCGACCCCCGCGACCCGCTCTTGCGTCTGTGCAACTTCTTCGACGACGACAGCGTCGAACTGCTGCACGAGCGTGACCGCTCTGGAGTACTGGCCGCCGCCGGCACCGTGAACGGTATGCGCACCATCGCCTTCTGCACGGACGGCACCGTCATGGGCGGCGCGATGGGCACCGATGGGTGCCAGCACATCGTCAACGCCTACGACACTGCCATCGAGGAGCAGAGCCCGATCGTGGGCATCTGGCACTCGGGTGGGGCCCGGCTCGCCGAAGGTGTGCGGGCGCTGCACGCGGTCGGCACGGTATTCGAGGCCATGATCCGCGCGTCGGGCTACATTCCGCAGATCTCGGTGGTCGTCGGCTTCGCCGCCGGCGGCGCCGCCTACGGGCCGGCGCTGACCGATGTCGTCGTCATGGCACCGGAAAGCCGGGTGTTCGTCACCGGGCCCGACGTGGTGCGCAGCGTCACCGGCGAGGATGTGGACATGGCCGCGCTCGGCGGTCCGGAGACCCACCACAAGAAGTCCGGGGTGTGCCACATCGTCGCCGACGACGAGCTCGACGCCTACGAGCGCGGTCGCCGGTTGGTCGGATTATTCTGCCAGCAAGGGCATTTCGACCGCAGCAAGGCCGAAGCCGGTGACACCGACATCCACGCCCTGCTGCCCGAATCGGCCCGGCGGGCCTACGACGTGCGTCCCATCGTGACCGCAATCCTCGACGAGGACGCGCCCTTCGACGAATTCCAGGCCAACTGGGCGCCGTCGATGGTAGTCGGGCTGGGCCGGCTGTCCGGCCGCACGGTCGGCGTGCTGGCGAACAATCCGCTGCGCCTGGGCGGCTGTTTGAACTCCGAAAGTGCGGAGAAGGCAGCGCGTTTCGTGCGACTCTGTGACGCATTCGGCATACCGCTGGTGGTGGTTGTCGACGTCCCGGGCTACCTGCCGGGTGTCGACCAGGAGTGGGGCGGCGTGGTGCGCCGCGGCGCCAAGCTGCTGCACGCCTTCGGTGAGTGCACCGTTCCGCGCGTCACGCTGGTCACCCGAAAGACCTACGGCGGGGCCTACATTGCGATGAACTCCCGCTCGCTGAACGCCACCAAGGTGTTCGCTTGGCCGGACGCCGAGGTCGCCGTGATGGGCGCCAAGGCGGCCGTGGGCATCCTGCACAAGAAGAAGCTGGCCGCCGCGCCAGAGCATGAGCGCGAAGCGCTGCACGACCAGCTGGCCGTCGAGCACGAGCGGATCGCCGGCGGCGTGGACAGCGCCATCGCGATCGGTGTGGTCGACGAGAAGATCGACCCGGCGCACACCCGCAGCAAGCTTTCCGAGGCGCTGGCGCAGGCGCCGGCACGCCGCGGCCGCCACAAGAACATCCCGCTGTAATTCGCTTCCGCGAGCAGACGTAAAAGCCCCCGCGACACGCCGCGTGTCGGGGCCTTTTGCGTCTGCTCAGCGCGAGAGGATCCGCGAAAGCGCTTGGTGGAGTGCGGCTTGCGGGTCAGCTGGCAGTTGGTCGGTTCGCCAGCCGACGAATTCGTCCGGGCGGACGAGCAGCGCGCCGTCTGGCCCGAGTTCGGTAATCGCCTCCCACTCGTCGCTGCGGATGCGATGCGCTGCGATCGACGCCGAAGCCGCAGCTGCGCACCACCGCTCGTTGCGGGTGAACACGGTAAATCCCGAGCCGAGCAGGTCCAATGTCGAGACCCCATCCCCCACCCACGCATGCGGAACGCGGGTACCGGGTTGCCCGTGCAACTCCTCCACCAGCTCGCCAGCGTCCAGCTCACCGGTCAGCACCGCGGCCGAGTGATACCGGTAGCCGACCATCAAAGCGAACATCGAGCACTCTTCCTCAGGTGGCAGTAGCGGTCGGTCGTCGTCCAACTGGAGCAAGGGAATCGTTGGGCCGGTGAGCGATTGACGGGCGGCAAAGCGCCCGACCGGATGCCGCTCGGCGTGGTAAGTGTCAAGCAATGCCGGCCCGGCCGTCCGCTGCAGAACGGCGGCAAGCTTCCACGCCAAGTTGTGCGCGCTCTGGATGGCGGTGTTGGCTCCGCCGGCCTTGAACGGCGGCATGGTGTGCGCCGAATCGCCGACGAGAAAGACTCGCCCACAACGGAATTGGTTTGCCACTTGCTCGTAGGGCTGCCAGGCAGCGATCTCGATGATGTCGATGTCGATCGGCTCGCCGATTGCTTTGGTGAGCACCTCGCGGCAACGCTGTGGCGTGAACTGATCCGCCGTCTCGCCCTTGCCAGGGAAATACGTGGTGATGAACATGCCGAGATCGCCGTCGGCCTGAATGAATATGCCTTGTGCGTCAGCGTTATTGACTTGCACGCCGCCCCCCTCGCCCAAGTCTGCGACGAACTTTCGCCACGGCGCCCGGAAGTAGATGAAGACGACATAGATCGGCAGCGCGCCGTAGCCAGACGTGGTGATGCCCAGCCAGTTGCGGATCGGGCTGTGCACACCGTCGGCACCGACGAGGTAGTCTGCGCGCACCGTCTGTGGCTCGCCCGAGTCCCGATCGTGCAGCACCGCGGTGATATCGGCCTCGTCGAGGTCCAGCGAGGAAAGCTCGGTGCCGTAGCGCACTTCGCTGCCGCGTCGGCGGGCTTCGGCAAGCAGGATCGGCTCCAACCGGCTCTGGGGGCAATACTGCACGGCGGGCTCGGGGCTCAGCGCGTCCAGGCCCGCGAATATCGCGTCGAGGTCGATGGCCGGTTTTTCCTCCGGGCTGTTCAGCGTCGGCCTGGTCACCATTTGCGAAAACTGCTCGGCGACCTTGTGGACCTCGTCGCTGAGGCCAAGGCCACGCAGGATCTCCAAGCTGCGGAAGCTGAGATTGCGCGCCTTCGGGTAGATGAAGACCTCGCGCCGCTTTTCGACCAGCAGTGAACGCACGCCCTGCTTGGCAAGCAGGGCGGACGTGGCCAGCCCGCCGGCGCCCGCACCGACGACGAGCACAGGAACATGAGTGGTCATCGCCCCTCCCTCCGACGCAGCGCGCTCAACGCCAATCCGACAAGCCTATCGATTGTGATAGATGATGTCATTAGATATTGTCTATCACAAATATTACTAGCCAGATAAGTTCGGAGCTCGCTCGCAGCGTGGTGGAAGATTGTTGCGTGGATAGCGGCGGCGGTGACGGGGGTCTATCGGCGACGGCGATGATGGAGGTCGCGTTCGAAGAAGCGCGGGCCGGGCTGGCGGAGGGCGGTGTCCCGATCGGAGCCGCACTGTTCACCACCGACGGTGTGCTGCTCGGGCGCGGCCGCAATCGTCGTGTGCAACAAGGGGATCCCTCGTTGCACGCTGAGGTTGACGCGTTTCGGGCGGCGGGCAGACAACTCGACTACCGATCAACCGTCATGGTGACGACTCTCACGCCGTGCTGGTACTGCAGTGGCCTGGTGCGCCAGTTCAACATCGGTGCGGTGCTGATCGGCGAATCGGAAACCCTCAACGGCGGGCACGAATGGCTGGCCGAACACGGGGTCACGGTCACGGTGCTGAACGACACGCGCTGCACCGCAATGATGTCGGCCTTCATCGCGGAGCACCCCGCCTTGTGGCACGAAGACATCGGGGAGCGCCCCAGTCCGTAAGCCCGAAACCCGCTAGCCCAGACTCGCCAGAAACTCCTCGGCCACACCCACAACCCGCGCACGATCGCGTGCCACCAGACCGATACGGGTCCGCCGGTCGACGATGTCGTCGACATCCAGCGCACACTCATGGGTCACCGCGTATTCGAACTCCGCCCGGGTCACGTCGATGCCCCCGGCGACCGCCTCGGTCGGCCGGTCGCAGGTAGCGCTCGCGATGACGTTGGGCGCCTCGGCCCCGTAACGCTGCGCCAGCGACCTCGACACACCGGCGCCCGGCCCCTTCTGAAACTGACCGGCCGGCCCGGGGTTCGCCGGCGCTCCGATCAACGGCAGGTTGCGGGTCCGGCACTCCGCGGCGCGCAGCTGCCGCAGGCTGATGGCGCGATTCAACACGTCCTCGGCCATATAGCGGTATTCGGTCAGCTTTCCGCCGACCACGCTGATGACGCCGGAGGGCGATTCAAAGACGGCGTGGTCGCGCGAAACGTCAGAGGTTCGTCCCTCCCCCGTATCGATCAGCGGCCGCAGACCCGCGTAGGCGCCGATGACGTCGTTGGGGCCAAGCGCGCTGCCCAGCGCGGTGTTCACCGTGTCCAACAGGAACGCAACCTCTGCCGAAGAGGGCTCTGGCACATCGGGAATCGGCCCGGGAGCATCCTCGTCGGTCAACCCGAGGTAGACCCGGCCGAGCTGCTCGGGCATCGCGAACACGAAGCGGTTCAGCTCACCGGGAATCGGAATGGTCAGCGCCGCAGTCGGATTCGCGAACGCGCCGGCATCGAAAACCAGATGTGTCCCGCGGCTGGGCCGCAACTTCAACGAACCGTCGATCTCACCCGCCCACACCCCTGCCGCGTTGATGACCGCACCGGCCGACACGTCGAACGACTGACCGGTGCGCTCGTCGGTCAACCGCACTGAAGTGTCGGTGGCCTCGGACGCGGCCACATATGTCAGGATCCGCGCACCGTGCTGGGCCGCAGTGCGCGCGACCGCGGTGACCAGTCGGGCATCGTCGATCAATTGCCCGTCGTAGGCAAGCAATCCACCGGCGAGACCGTCACGTCGCACGGTAGGAGCCATCTCCACGACGCGCCGCGCGGAAACCCTGCGCGACCGGGGCAGGGTCGACGCCGGCGTACCTGCAAGCATGCGCAACGCGTCGCCGGCGAGAAACCCGGCGCGCACCAACGCGCGCTTGGCGTGGTCCATCGACGGCAGCAGCGGAACCAGCTGCGGCATCGCACGAACCAGATGAGGGGCGTTGCGTGTCATCAGGATTCCGCGCTCGATGGCGCTGCGCCGTGCGATTCCGACGTTGCCGCTCGCCAGGTAGCGCAGACCGCCGTGGACCAGTTTGGAACTCCAGCGGCTGGTGCCGAACGCCAGATCGTGCTTTTCCACCAGCGCGACGCGCAGGCCCCGTGACGCGGCATCCAGGGCGATGCCGACGCCGGTGATGCCACCGCCGATGACAAGGACATCGAGCGGTTCGCCGTCGGCGAGGGCGCTTAGGTCGGCGGTGCGGCGCGCGGCATTCAGGGCGGTCGGGTCGGGCATCAGGACAGGTATCCGTTCAGGGCGTGGGTGAGTTCGATGGCCAGCGCTTCGGCGTCAAGGATGGGCCGGACGATGTCGGCGGACTGAATGGTCGACTGCGCGATCAGCAACACCATGGTCGCCATTTGATGCGGGTCGCCGGCGCGGACGCTGCCCGATCGTTGTGCCACGTCCAGCCTGGCCGCCAGTGCCTCGATCAGGAACTGCTGGCTGGTACCCAGCCGCTCGGTGATGTAGACCCTGGCCAGCTGCGAATGCAGCACCGACATGACCAGCTCGTCGCGCCGCAACCGGTCGGCCACCGCGACAACCTGCTTTACCAACGCCTCCCGGTCGTCCTCGTCCACCGGCACTTCGCGCGTCACCTCGGTGATATGGCTGGTCAGCAGCGCCGACATGATCGACGGGGTATCCGGCCAGCGGCGGTACACCGTCGGGCGGCTCACGCCCGCGCGCCGGGCAATCTCGGCCAGCGTCACCCTGTCCACGCCGAAATCGATCACGCAGCTGGCCGCCGCGTGAAGAATCCGCTCCCCGGTATCCGGAGACGCGTTACTAATTGACAGCATGTGTAATACTGTAACGCATGACGCATCCTGGTGAACTCCTTCCGCCGATGAAATGGAACGCGTGGGGGGATCCCGCCGCCGCCAAACCGCTCCCCGATGGGATCCGGTCTTTGCTGAAGCAGGCCGTGGGGCTGGAGGAATCGGAAGAAGGCGAACTCCAACCTGACCAGGTCACGCTGCGCCCGCCGTCGTTGTCGCAGGCCGATCAGGATGCGCTGGCCGCAATCGTGGGCGCCGAGCACGTGCGCACCGCCGATCGGGACCGGTTGCTGCACGCCGGCGGCAAGTCCACCCCCGACCTGCTGCGGCGCAAAGACAGCGGCGTCCAGGATGCGCCCGACGCGGTGTTGCTCCCGGGCGGCCCTAATGCCGAAGACGGTGAGGAGCAAGTCGCCGCGATCCTGCACTACTGCTCCGAGCATGGCATCGCCGTCGTCGCGTTCGGCGGCGGCACCAGCGTCACCGGTGGACTCGATCCGACCCGAGGTCAGTTCGGCGCCGTGGTGTCGCTGGATCTACGGCGTTTCGATCAGCTCCTATCCCTCGACGAGGTTTCCGGCGTCGCCGAGTTGGGTGCCGGCGTCACCGGCCCGGCCGCCGAACGCCTGCTCGGCGAACAGGGCTTCTCGCTCGGGCACTTCCCGCAGAGCTTCGAATTCGCCACCATCGGGGGTTTCGCCGCGACCCGGTCCTCCGGCCAGGACTCGGCCGGTTACGGCCGGTTCAACGACATGATCCTCGGGCTGCGCATGATCACTCCGGTGGGCACGCTGGATCTGGGGCGGGTCGCGGCGTCGGCGGCCGGCCCGGACCTGCGCCAGCTGGCGATCGGCTCTGAGGGTGTCTTCGGCGTCATCACCAAGGTGCGCTTGCGGGTGCACCCGGCACCGGAGATGACCCGTTACGAGGCGTGGTCGTTCCCGGATTTCGCCACCGGGTCCGCGGCCCTGCGGACGGTCACCCAAATCGGCACCGGACCCACCGTCGTCCGGCTCTCCGACGAGGCCGAGACCGGAGTCAATCTCGCCACCACCGAGGCGATCGGGGAAAGCAAGATCACCGGAGGCTGCCTGGGGCTGACCCTGTTCGAGGGCACCAAGGAACACACCGAGAACAGACAGGCCGAGACGCGCGCGTTGCTGGAAGCCCACGGCGGCACGTCGCTGGGCGAGGCGCCCGCACGGGTCTGGGAGCGCGGCCGGTTCGCCGCGCCGTACCTGCGCGACTCCCTGCTGGCCGCGGGCGCGCTCTGCGAGACCCTAGAGACGGCGACCGACTGGTCGAATGTTCCCGCGCTGAAGGCCGCCGTCACCCAAGCGCTGACGACCTCGTTGGCCGAATCGGGTACACCGGCGCTGGTGATGTGCCACATTTCGCACGTGTACCCGACTGGCGCGTCGCTGTACTTCACCGTCGTCGCCGGGCAGCGCGGCAACCCGATCGAACAGTGGTGGGCCGCCAAGAAGGCCGCGTGCGATGCGATCATGGCCACCGGCGGAACCATCACCCACCACCATGCCGTCGGTGCCGACCATCGAGCCTGGATGCGCGACGAGGTGGGCGATCTGGGCGTGCAGCTATTGCGCGCGGTCAAGGCGACGTTGGACCCGGCCGGAATTCTCAACCCCGGCAAGCTGATTCCGTGACCGACCTGACCCGGCGCGAAATCAGCAAGGTAACCGCGCTGACCAATCCGGTGTCGGGGCACGGCGCAGCCGTAGCAGCGGCGCAAACCGCGATTGCCCGGCTGCACCACCGAGGCGTGGAAGTCGTCGAGATCATCGGCGACAGCGCCGAAGACGCGCGTTACCTGGTCAGCGCGGCACTCGATAAAGGCACCGACGCCGTCATGGTCACCGGCGGTGACGGCGTCATCTCCAACGCGCTGCAGGTGCTGGCGGGCACCGACGTTCCGCTAGGCATCATTCCGGCAGGCACCGGTAACGACCACGCTCGTGAATTCGCTATTCCCACAAAGGATCCCGAGACCGCCGCGGATATCATCATCGACGGTTGGACGGAAACCATTGACCTGGGCCGAATTCAGTACGGCGAGGGTCGCAAAAAATCGGAAAAATGGTTCGGCACCGTGGCGGCAGCCGGATTCGATTCCCTGGTCACCGATCGCGCCAACCGGATGCGCTGGCCGCACGGGCGGCTGCGCTATTACCTCGCGATGCTCGCCGAGCTATCGCAGTTGCGTCTTTTGCCATTCCGGTTGGTGCTCGACGGAACCGAAGAGATCGATGCCGACATCACGCTCGCGGCCTTCGGCAATACCCGCAGTTACGGCGGTGGGCTGCTGATCTGCCCCAACGCCGATCGTTCCGACGGGCTGCTCGACATCACCATGGCGCACTCGGATTCCCGGACCAAGCTGGTCCGCCTGTTCCCCACCGTCATGAAGGGCACCCATGTCGAGCTCGACGAGGTGAGCACGGCACGTGCCACGTCAATCCACGTCGAGTGCCCGGGCATCAACGTGTACGCCGACGGCGACTTCGCGTGCCTGCTGCCCGCCGAGATTTACGCGGTTCCCCGCGCTTTGCAGATCCTGCGCCCCAACCGCTGACGATCACGGCGGTGTAACGCTTCAGACACCGAATACGACATCTTGGCGTAAACGCTCCACGGGGAGGAAAAAGATGTCGGGACACCGCAAGACTGCACTGGTCGCCTTGGCGGGAGCGGCAGTGAGCTGCTCGTTATGGCTTGCTCCGGCAGCCTTCGCCGGTGCGGGTTCGGCCTTGGACGGGCATTACCTGCTGACCTTCTCCGCTAACCAGAAGACCGGCACCAGCATGGCGGCCCGCCAGCCCGAAAACGCCCAGTGGGCCAAGTACTCGTTTACCTCGAGCTGCTCAACTGGCGTTTGTGTCGCCACGGTCAACGACTCGCCAGCACCCATAAATCAATACGCGCAGCAGTCAGGCGCATACACCTGGAACGGGTCGCAGTGGGTACAGCAAAAGGCCACGAAATGGGACTGCCCACTACTGGGAGGCCTCGTCGAACACGACCCGGCAAGGTCGATAACAGCCCTGACGCCCGGCCCCAACGGCGCGCTGACCGGCGTGTTTCACACCGACATCGTGAGCGGCGCGTGTAAGGGCAGCGTCGAAATGCCGGTGACCGCCACCCCCTACTCGCCGCCGGTTATTTAACCGACCCCGCGGCTGAGCCAGGTCACCTCGGCGGAATCGCCGCCGTCGCGGTACACCTCGAGCGCCTCGTCCCACGCGGTTCCCAGCACGGAATCGAGTTCAGCGGCGAGCGTGTCGGCGCCCTGCGCCATCATCGACCGCAGCCGCATCTCCCCGACCATAATGTCGCCGTTGGCGCTCATCGACCCGCTCCAGAGCCCCAATTGCGGGGTATGGCTGAACCGCTGGCCGTCGACTCCGGGGCTGGGATCCTCGGTGACCTCGAAACGCAGCACCGACCAGGAGCGCAGCGCGTTGGCCAACCGGGAGCCGGTGCCGACCGGCCCCATCCAGTTGGTCACCGCGCGCAGCTGCCCGGGCATCGCCGGCTGCGGGGTCCACATCAAGTTCGCCTTGGCCTGCAGGGTCGACGACAACGCCCACTCGACATGCGGGCAAACCGCCGCAGGCGAAGCGTGGATGTACACCACGCCTGCCGTGGCGTCAGCGAATTGATTCGACGCTCGCATCTTTTGCTCCTTCGGTTCCACGAGGGACGTCTTCCCCAACGACCTGGTGAACCCGATGAACAGGATGCTTGCTTTGATATTTTTGTGTCGTGCGTGTCTATTGTGCCTTGTGAGACCCCTGTTGCGCTAGAGTGCATTTTTTTCAGCTATGGCTCGGACAGAACTAGGTCGGAAATCGCTGGCCAGACGCCTAGCGCCCAGTCGCCGAAATCCCGGTCCGTGAGTACCACCAGCGCCAACTCCGCCTCCGGATCAGCCCAGATGAACGTGCCTGTCTGGCCGAAATGGCCGAATGTCCGGGCCGAGTTGCGTCCGCCCGTCCAGTGCGGTGATTTCGAATCCCTGATCTCGAAACCCAGCCCCCAGTCGTTGGGTCGCTGCACGCCGTATCCGGGCAGCACGCCATCCAGGCCGGGGAATTGGATGGTGATCGCCTGCGCATGCATCTGCGGCGAGACGGTCACCGGACACAGCAGGTCACCGGCGAACGCCGCCAGATCCGCAACCGTCGAGGTCGCGCCGAAACCGGCCGCCTCGGCGCCGCCGTCCAGCCGCGTCGACCCCATCCCCAGCGGTTCGCACACCGCCTCCGTGAGGTAGCTGCCAAACTCGATCCCCGACTCCCGTTGCACGGTCTCGGCCAGCACGGCAAAGCCGTGGTTCGAGTAGATCCGGCGGGTGCCGGGCTTGGCCAGTACCTTGCCGGATTGCAGCGCCACGCCCGACGCGTGCGCCAGCAGGTGGCGCACCGTGGCCCCGGGCGGGCCGGCCGCGGTATCGAGGTCTACCACCCCTTCCTCGACGGCGATCTGCACCGCGCGGGCCACCAGCGGCTTGGTGACCGACGCCAGCAGGAACGCCCGCTCGGTGTCGCCATGGGTCGCCAGGATCCCGGCGGGCCCGATCACCGCGGCGGCGGCCGCCGGGACGGGCCAGTCGTCGATAACGCTTAGCGTCACTTGGTGGCGATGTAGTAGTTGTTGATCGGGTCCAATTCGACCTCGGCGACCCGCACGTCGTCGAACCCCGCGTCGGCGAGCATCGACGTGGCCAGCTGGGTTCCCCACGCCGCCCCCAGCCCGGCGCCGTCCAGCGCCAGCGAGACCGTCATGCAGTGCATCAGCGAGGTCGCGTAGAGATAGGTGCTCATCGGAACGTCGACGTTGTCCTCGAGCCGGCTGGACGCCTTGATGTCGGCCATCAACAGCACACCGCCGGGCCGCAGCGCGCGATGAATGTTTTCCAGCACGCGCGCGGGCTGCGCCTGGTCGTGGATGGCGTCGAACACGGTGATGACGTCGTAGGTTTCAGCCTCGTCCAGCTGGGTCAGGTTGTGGCTTTCGAAGGTCGCGTTCGTCAGACCGAGCCGGGCCGCCTCCTGAGCTCCGGCCGCAATGGCTGCCTCGGAAAACTCGACGCCGGTGAATCGGCTCGCCGGAAACGCCCGCGCCATCACGTTGACCGCATGACCGCTGCCGCAGCCAAAATCCGCGACGTCGGCGCCCGACCGCAGCCGTTCCGGAAGGCCGTCAACCAAGGGCAGCACGACGTCGACGAGCGCGGCGTCGAACACCACACCACTCATCTCGGCCATCAACGTATGGAAGCGCGGAAATTCGCTGTAGGGCACGCCGCCGCCGGCCCGAAAGCAGCCGATGACCTTTTGTTCGACCTCGCTGAGCAGCGGAATGAATTGGGCCACCAGGGCGAGGTTGTTCGGCCCGGCCGCGCGGGTCACCACGCCCGCTCGATGGGCGGGCAACGAGTAGGTCCCGTTCTCGGGATCGTAGTCGACGATATGCCCAGTCGTCATGCCGCCCAACCACTCTCGGACGTAGCGCTCGTTGAGGCCCGCGGCCGCGGCGATCTGGGCGCTGGTGGAGGGCGCAAGCCCAGCCATCGTGTCCAGTAGGCCGGTCTGATGCCCAACGCTCAGCAGGAGCGCCAGGCTGGCGCTGTCGATGGTCGCCACCATTCGTTCGCTGAATTGCTTGGCGGTCTCAGGTGCCGTCATGTTCAGCGACGCTACACCGGCGCCCTTCGACCTGGGCGGCCGCCGACTGAGACTGGACGACTGGCTGCAGAGTGTATGGCGCCCGCCAGTAGGTTGTAGCCCATGAGTCAGACAGTGCGCGGAGTGATTTCACGAAAAAAAGGTGAACCCGTCGAGCTGGTGGACATCGTCGTCCCAGACCCCGGGCCCGGTGAGGCGGTGGTTGCCGTCAGCGCCTGCGGGGTGTGCCACACCGACTTGACGTACCGCGAGGGCGGCATCAATGACGAATATCCGTTCCTGCTCGGCCACGAGGCCGCGGGCACGGTCGAAGCCGTCGGGCCGGGGGTGAACTCCGTCGAGCCGGGTGACTTCGTGATCCTGAACTGGCGCGCGGTGTGCGGCCAGTGCCGGGCCTGCAAACGCGGCCGGCCCGCCTACTGCTTCGACACCTTCAATGCCGAACAGAAAATGACGCTCACCGACGGCACCGAACTCACCCCAGCCCTGGGCATCGGGGCATTCGCCGACAAGACGCTCGTCGCCGCTGGTCAATGCACCAAAGTCGATCCCCAGGTCGATCCGGCCGTCGCCGGCCTGCTGGGCTGCGGGGTGATGGCCGGGCTGGGTGCCGCGATCAACACCGGCGGAGTCACCCGCAACGACACCGTCGCGGTGATCGGCTGCGGCGGCGTGGGCGATGCCGCGGTCGCGGGGGCCGCGCTGGTCGGCGCCAAGCGGATCATCGCGGTCGACACGGACAACACGAAACTGGACTGGGCCCGCAGGTTCGGTGCCACGCACACCGTCAACGCGCGCGAATTCGACGTCGTCAAAACCATTCAGGACCTCACGGACGGCTTCGGCGTCGACGTGGCGATCGACGCCGTCGGACGGCCGGAAACCTGGAAGCAGGCCTTCTACGCGCGCGATCTGGCCGGAACCGTGGTCCTGGTGGGGGTGCCCACGCCCGACATGCGCCTGGACATGCCGCTGGTGGACTTCTTCTCCCATGGCGGCGCGTTGAAGTCGTCCTGGTACGGCGATTGCCTGCCCGAACGCGACTTCCCCACCCTGATCGACCTCCATCTGCAGGGCCGTCTTCCCTTGGATAAATTCGTCTCCGAACGCATCGGGCTCGGGAATATCGAAGAGGCATTCCACAAAATGCATGACGGCAAGGTGCTGCGCTCGGTGGTGGTGTTGTAGTGGGCGCCATCGAACGCATAGTCACGCACGGTACCTTCGAACTCGACGGTGGCAGTTGGGAAGTCGACAACAACATCTGGCTCGTCGGCGACGACTCCGACGTCGTGGTTTTCGACGCCGCCCACGCGGCCGATCCGATCCTGAACGCGGTGGCTGGCCGCAACGTGGTGGCGGTCGTGTGCACGCACGGCCACAACGATCACGTCACGGTGGCTCCCCAGCTCGGCGAGGCGCTCGACGCACCCGTGCTGCTGCACCCCGGCGATGACGTCCTGTGGCGGATGACGCACCCGGACAAGGACTTTCGCACCATTTCCGACGGCGATACCTTGACCGTCGCCGGCACACGGTTGCAGGCGCTGCACACCCCGGGACACTCCCCCGGATCGGTGTGCTGGTACGCCCCGGAGCTAGGCGTGGTGTTCAGCGGCGACACCTTGTTTTCCGGCGGGCCAGGCGCAACCGGGCGCTCCTACTCGGACTTCCCCACGATCCTGCAGTCAATCTCAGAGCGGCTCGGCACGTTGCCCGGCGACACCGTTGTGCACACCGGCCACGGCGACAGCACCACCATAGGCGACGAGATCGTCCACTACGAGGAATGGGTCGCCCGGGGCCACTGACCCTTGCCCGCGAGCGTGCGCAGAATGACATCCGTAGCGGCGAGTCGCCGTACGAACACGCACGCTCGCGGGAAGAAAGGCAACTAGCCCCCGTCGAGGATCCGGCGCTTCTCGGCGTGGAACTCTTCCTCGGTCAGCGCACCGGAATCCCGCAGCGACGCAAGCGTTTTGAGTCGCTCCAGCCTGACTCCCTCGTCGCTGGGTACTTGGGCCGCGGGGATAGGCTGCGCCTCAACCGGCTCGAACGCGGGTACACCCGCTACCTGGGCCGCCACCACGGCTTTGCGCCGGGTGCGGGACAGCCACATTCCCGACAGGATCGAAACAGCAAGGCCCACAACGAACATGGCAACGAACACCCACACCAGATAGCCGTACGAGCTGCTGTGACCGAACGCCAGTTGCGGATTGATGTACCCGTTGACTTGCCCGTCCGTCGTGATGTCGTAAGCGCCGTCGGCGGGAATCTGAGCCACCCACACTCGCACGTGCGCGTCGTTGTTGACCGTCGTTGTGCTGCCGATGTTCTCCGTGACCACCGGTTGTGCCACCCCGTCGGGTGGTTTGATGGTTACCCCGAGCGGCGGGACCGGCAGGCCGCCGCCGTTCGGGCCGCCGATCACCACGGTGTGCAGGCTGATCGTCACTTCACCGGCGGGCAAATGCAGGCGGCTCGCGCCCGGGATAGGCACCTCGCCGTGGGCGTTGTATTTGTCCAGAAAGAACGCGTTGAGCACCAAGGTGGCGATGAAGCCGGCCACCGACACAATCATCATCAGAACGGCGGCGGACAGCGCCAGTTTTGCCAGCCGTCTGCTAGTCACCCACGCAGTCTGTCACCGCGAGCCAAGCGGTGCCAGCGTTCGCTGCCGGCGACACAAAGAGCACACTGGGACGGGGCGCATACCGAAAAAGGAGTGATATGCATGGCCAACGATCTCGTCGCCACCGTGCCCGACCTGTCGGGGAAGCTGGTTGCCATCACCGGGGCCAACAGCGGTCTGGGGTTCGGGCTGGCCCGACGGCTGTCGGCCGCCGGCGCCGACGTCGTCATGGCGATACGCAATCGCGCCAAGGGTGAGGCGGCGATCGAAGAAATCCGCGGGACGGTCCCCGACGCCAAGTTGACCATCAAGCCACTCGATCTGTCGTCGCTGGCCTCCGTCGCCGCGTTGGGCGAGCAATTCAACGCCGAGGGCCGACCCATCGACATCCTGATCAACAACGCCGGTGTCATGACGCCACCGAAACGCGATACCACCGCCGACGGCTTCGAGTTGCAGTTCGGCAGTAACCATCTCGGGCACTTTGCGCTCACGGGTCACGTGCTGCCGCTGTTGCGCGCCGCCAATGGCGCGCGGGTCGTCTCGCTGAGCAGCCTGGCGGCCCGCCAAAGCGGCAAGATCCACTTCGACGACCCGCAATTCGAGAAGTCCTACGCGCCCATGTCGGCGTACGGCCAGTCGAAGCTGGCGGTGCTGATGTTCGCCCTCGAGTTGGATCGGCGCAGCCGCGCGGCCGGCTGGGGCATCATGTCCAACGCCGCGCACCCGGGCTTGACCAAGACCAACCTGCAGATCAGCGGGCCCTCACTCGGCCGGGAGAAGCCGGCGTTGATGGAGCGTTTGTACAGGACGTCCTGGCGTTTCGCGCCGTTTCTGTGGCAGGAGATCGACGAAGGGATCCTGCCCGCCGTGTACGCGGCCGCCACCCCGCAGGCTGAAGGCGGCGCCTTCTATGGACCTCGCGGCTTCTACGAGGCCGCCGGCGGCGGTGTGGCGCCGGCCAAGGTGCCCGCGCGTGCCCGCAACGACGACGACTGCCGGCGACTGTGGGAGCTTTCCGAGCAACTCACCGGTGTCCGCTACCCCTAAGTTCAGTCACCGCAGCGATTATCGTTGCCCCATGCGGCCTGAGCATCGACTGCCCGAATCGAGCATCGTAGTCCGCCCGGAGCCGATGGAAAGCTCGACCTATACCGCGTCGTCGCGACTGCAGGCCGCCGGATTGCTACCGGCCGTCGCGTTGTTCGAACGCGCCGCCGCGGCGGTCCCGCTACCCACACCGCCGCAGCCGATCGTCATCGCCGACTACGGCGCAGCGGCCGGACACAATTCGCTCAAACCGATGGCAGCGGCGATCGAGGTGCTTCGGCGGCGCACCCGTCACGACCACGCAATCCTGGTGGCGCACACCGATGTACCGGACAACGACTTCACCGCGTTGTTCCGGACCCTGGCCGACGACCACGACAGCTACCTGAACCACGACACGGCGAGTTTTTCTTCGGCCATCGGCCGCTCGTTTTACGGCCAGATCTTGCCGTCCAACACCGTCAACCTCGGCTGGTCGTCCTGGGCGGTCCAATGGCTGAGCCGGGTCCCGGCGGGAGCGCCCGAATTCTCCGACCACGTGCAGGCCGCGTACAGCAAGAACGCGGAGGCCCGTGCCGCCTACGCTCGTCAGGCCGCTGCGGACTGGAACGACTTCGTGGCGTTCCGCGGGAGGGAGCTGTGTCCCGACGGGCGGCTGGTGGTACTGACGATGGCGGTCGACGAAAACGGCGAATTCGGTTACCGAGCCTTGAACGACGCGCTGTATGCGGCGCTTAACGATCTTGTCGGCGATGGCCTGCTGCATCGAGATGAGTTGCGGCGCATGGCGCTTCCCACCTTCGCCCGCGACGAGAAGGACTTCCGCGCGCCCTTCTCCCCCAAAGGACGCTTCGAGGGTTTGATGATCGAGCACCTCGACATCTTCAACGCCGACGACCGGTTCTGGGCCCGCTTCCAATCGGACGGCGACGCAGAGGCTTTCGGCGCGCGGTGGGCAGGATTCGCGCGGGCAGCGCTCTTCCCCACCCTGGCTGCCGCGCTGAACGGCGGGGTCGGTGACCCGCGGGCGGCCGAATTCATCCAGCAGCTCGAGGCCGCCGTCGCGCAGCGACTGTCGAGTGCGCCCGAGGCAATGCGGATTCCACTCGCCTCGCTTGTACTGGTCAAGCGCGCATCGCGGTGACAAGAGTTTCGGTACGGCGCTCCAGTGGGTAACCCCACAGTTCGGGGTCGGCTCACATCGCAACTCCACAGGGGGACCAGAGCATGGGCGAGCAAGAAAGCGAACGGACCGACGAACCAGCCGACCAAGAAAACGGCGGCAATTCTGAGCAGACTCCGCAGGAAAAGCCGGAACCTGACGAAAAAGACAAAGAAAAGGCCGCCGAAATGATGAAGGCCTACGTCGACAGGCCGACGTTGGTGCCGCCCGGTTCTGGCGGAGCGATTTCGGGCACCGCAGTCAACGACTGGCTCGACGACGACGGCAACCCCAAATACGCCAACGACGAGGACGCCCCAGCCGCCAAGGCCAAAGCAAACGACGACGAGACAGACGACCACGACATCGAAGAACAAACGGCTAAGGACAAGGATTTCAACGAAGCCGTGATCAAGGCGGCCAAAGACGAGGCTTCCGAAGACGATAAGGCCGCGAGCAAATAGCTGCTAACCGAGCTAGGGAGTTGTCCGGACGGAACTTGGCGCGCATTAACCGGCGGCGCCGGGGTGGGGTTGTTGTCCGAGCTCAGACCTATCGCCACCACCATGCCCGCCGGCAGCAGGGCCATCGCGGTGCCGATCATCACCACCGCCGGCAACCAATACCAGGGAGTGACCCTGGGTTCTGCCCCCGAACGCGAAGCCCCGGCCCCGGCCAGCGCTCTCTCCTGTACCGCCGGTTGTGGCACCTGTATCGCCTGGACCGCGCGCCGCGCGCAACGCACCGCCGATCGCTGCCGTCAGCTGGGGACGCGGCGTCGTGACGACCGGGACCCGGAGGCGTCCCGACAACATGGTGGTGACCACCGGGAGGTTCGCCCCGCCACCGACCGAAACCACCGCCGCCAGATCAGACCCGCGAATTCCGTTGGTCCCCAATGTCTTTTCGAAGAAGGCCGTGAAGTTGGTGAGCGAATCGCCAATTGCGTCGTCGAGCTCGGTCCTGGTGACCCGGATATCGCCGTTGGACCCCTGGACTTCGTCGAGCAGCGTGGTCACCGTGCCCGACGAGAGCTGCTCCTTCGCGATTCGGCATCCCGCCCGGAGCCGGGCCAGCGAGCCGATCGCCGAGGTGCCGGAGTGGCCGAAAGAACCCATGCTCGGCAGATTGGCCATGACGGCCGTCAACAGCGCCTGATCGAGCAGGTCGCCGGAGAACTCGGGATGCCGCACGGTGGGGCCCAACGGCTGATACTCGCCGACGGCGTCGACCAACGTGATGCTGGTCCCGCTGCCCCCGAAATCGCACACCGC
Source organism: Mycobacterium sp. (assembly GCF_052144515.1). Classification (GTDB taxonomy): domain Bacteria; phylum Actinomycetota; class Actinomycetes; order Mycobacteriales; family Mycobacteriaceae; genus Mycobacterium. The sequence goes on from NZ_JBKQQD010000163.1 coordinate 28,004, forward strand.
GATGATCCCTGACCCGGTATGCCCGGGTTGGCGCGCACGGCGAACAGCGCCGCCGCGGCATCCGGGATCAGCGTCAGCGGCCGCGCACGGTTCGACCATTCCGACACCCGGCTTAAGGCGGAGCCCAGCTCATCTACCGCCTTGCGCCCCCAGTGCGCGGGATACGTGATCGCCACACTCTCGGGCAGGGGGCGCCCGCCGGTGGTGGTGTAGGCCAGCGCACGCAACGCGTCGGCGGCCAACGCCTCGCTGCGATGCACCGAGCCGTCGGCGGCCTCGATTGCGACCGGATGCCCCACCCGGTCGACGAAGTCGGTGATCACCAGACCGGCCTGGTCCAGCTTGGGGTTTTCCGACGGCACGCCGACCTCGGGCGGACGCTGGCGAAACAGTGTCAGCATGGGCTTGCGGGTGATGGCGTGATCGGCGTTTACGGCAGCCAGATTCGTGGAGCCAATCGACAAGCCCAGCGCGGGCCCAGCTCCTTCAGCCATGTGTCCAATCGCGGTACCCCGTGCACACCCCGCCACCCCAGATACCTCGGAATTGCGCCGGTGAAACCTATAGCTTTTCTTTGTATCAGCCGTGCGTCTGAGCGCTATCCCGAGACGGCCGCAAATGCGCTGGTCAGCGGATCGTGCCCACCCCGGCGATCAGCGGTAGATCGAGAGGGGTCACCCAGCCCGGCGGTAAATCGTTGACCGCCGGCACCGCGTTGAGCGCCCGCATCCCTGTCGACAGGCATCCGGCCGTGGCCGGGTCGCGGCCCGAACCGTCGGTGAACCGGAACGCCGTTTCCTGGAAGATGCTCGGCGTCCCTTCGATGTCGACTCGGTACACGTCGTCGTCGTGGCCCGACGGCCAGTCGGGGGCGGCGTCGTGGCCGATGCGGTTGACGTGTTCGAGTTGGATGCGCGTCTCACCCTGGTAGATCCCGTTGATAGTGAACCGGACGGCGGCGACATGCCCGGGCTTGATGACACCCTTCACGGTGTTGCGCTCGGTGGGTGTCACCCACTTATCCCAGGTGGTGGTGATCTCGTCGAGCATGATGCCGGCGGCATGCGCGATCATCGGGACGGTGGCGCCCCACGCGAAGATCAACACGTCGCGGTTTTCCAGGATCGGGCTGTATTCCGGCTCCCGGCCGATGCCCATCTCGTCTTCGTACTCACCTTCGTAGTTGGTGTAGTCCAGCAATTCCGACGCGCGCACCCGCCGCACCTCGGAGCACAGGCCCATCAGCGTCATCGGAAACAGGTCGTTGGCGAAGCCCGGGTCGATGCCGGTGGTGAAGCAGGACGACTCGCCCAGCTCGCATGCCTCGGTGATGGGCTGGATCCACTGTGGCGGGTTGAGGTGCATGGTCGGCCAGACCCACGGTGTCATCGCCGTGGAGCACACGTCGATGCCGGCTCGCAGGAAACGCGTGATCAGCGAGATGTTGTCCTTGGCGTGCATGGCTGTCGGGCCGTAATGCACCAGCGCGTCGGGCTCGAGCGCGATCAGGGCCTCGACGTCGTCGGTGGCGGTGATGCCCACCGGCTCGCCCAGCCCGCAGATGTCGCCGACATCGCGGCCGACCTTGTCCGGGTTGCTGACGCCCACGCCCACCAACTCAAAGGCCGGATGTTTGACGATCTCGGCGATCACCATCCTGCCCACGAAGCCTGTGCCCCACACCACCACACGCTTTGTGCCGCGTTCCGACCTGCCCATCTCCGAATCGCCTTCCGATCCTCAGCCCCCGCTTCACCTAAGCATGCAGCGGTGGCGGCATCTAGCATCTGACGCGTGCGAACGGCAATGTCTCACGCTTGGCTCACCCGAAACGTGTGGGTGCTGTCGCTGGTGTCGCTGCTGCAAGATGCCGCAAGCGAGTTGCTGTACCCGCTGCTGCCGATTTACTTGACGACCGTTCTGGGCGCGCCGCCGTCGGTCGTCGGGGCGGTAGAAGGCGCCGCGGAGGGCGCGGCATCGTTCACCAAGCTCGCGTCAGGCCCACTGGGCGACCGGTTCACCCGCCGCCCTCTCATCGCGACCGGCTACGGGATGGCGGCGTTGGGCAAGCTCATTGTTGCCGCCGCCGGCGCGTGGCCCGGCGTGCTGGTCGGACGGGTTGTCGACCGATTGGGAAAGGGGCTCCGAGGTGCGCCGCGCGACGCATTGCTGGTCGACGGCGTAAAGCGGGCCGAGCGTGGTCGGGTGTTCGGGTTTCACCGCACGATGGACACGTTAGGCGCAGTCATCGGGCCCCTGCTCGGACTCGCCGGATACGAATTGTTCCATCACCAGATCCGTCCGGTGCTGTATCTGGCGGTGATCCCCGCTGTGCTCAGCGTGCTGCTGGTCGTCTGGGTCCGGGAACGACCGCGGGAGGTGCCGCACGCGGCCCGGTCGTCGATGCTCGCCGGGACCCGGCGGCTGCCTCGCCGATACTGGGGCACCGTTTCATTCCTGGTCGTGTTCAGCGTCGCCAACTTCCCCGACGCGCTGCTTTTGTTGCGGCTCAAGCAGATCGGCTTCTCGGTCGTCGGCGTCATCCTGGCCTACATCGGCTACAACGCGGTGTATGCGCTGGCGAGCTTCCCAGCCGGAGTGCTTGCGGACCGTTTCGGTCGGCCCGTGGTTTACGGGGTCGGGCTGGTGTTTTTCGCCGTCGGCTATCTCGGTCTGGGTATCACCACGAACACGGCGACTGCATGGGGGCTGATCGTCGTGTACGGGCTGTTCACCGCGTGCTACGACGGCGTCGGGAAGGCCTGGATCTCAACGCTTGTCGGGGAAGAACTACAGTCCAGCGCCCAGGGAGTCTTCCAGGGTCTGAGCGGGTTCGCGATGCTGGCCGCAGGGCTCTGGGCCGGCTTCCTATGGGGCCTCGACGGGCGGCTTCCCTTGCTGATCTCGGGCGTGGTGGGGGCGGTGTGCGCTGTCGTTCTGCTCGGCGCCGCGGCCAGTACTCGACGCTGACCGCTTCCGTCCCGGCCTATGTGGTGACACGATGAGAAACCATGACCAGTCGATTGGCTCTCAGCGGTTGCTCGATCCTGTTCGCTGTCGGGATCGGATTCGCGACCATGTGCGGTGTGGCTAACGCGGTGGGCGACTTCCCTCAGGTGCGCTACGAAGTGAGCGGTTCCGGCGTGGCTGAAACCATCACCTACCAATTGGATACCGGCCAGATACACATCGTGAATGTGCCCCTGCCGTGGTCGACGCAGTTCACCTCGTTCGGAGGGCAGGTGTTCGTCCTCAGCGCAGAGGGGCAAGGCCAGATCTCGTGCAACATCGTGGTCGACGGCAACTCGGTGTTCAAGGCGACGGCCTCGGGGACCCCGGGGCGGGCCGTCTGTTCGCACTGAGTCGGGATTAGGAGGATCGACGTGGGCGTGGACACCGGCGTCAACAAGGGTCTGGCGACGCGCGTTAACGGGACACCACCGCCCGAGGTTCCGCTTGCCGATGTCCATCTCGACTCGCTGGAGTTCTGGGGGCTCGACGATGACATTCGCGACGGCGCTTTCGCCACCCTGCGCCGCGAGGCCCCGATTTCGTTCTGGCCCGCGATCGAGATGGAAGGGTTCGAGTCGGGCAACGGGTATTGGTCGTTGACCAAGCTCGACGACGTCCACTTCGCCAGCCGCCATCCGGACATTTTCAGCTCCGCGCCCGGCATCACGATCAATGACCAAACGCCGGAATTGGCCGAGTACTTCGGTTCGATGATCGTGCTCGACGACCCGCGGCACCAGCGGCTGCGCTCGATCGTCAGCCGAGCGTTCACCCCGAAAGTGGTGGCCCGCATCGAGGCGTCGGTGCGGGAGCGGGCGCACCGGTTGGTCACCTCGCTGATCTCGAATCATCCCGACGGACAAGCCGATCTGGTCAGCGAGCTCGCCGGCCCGCTGCCGTTGCAGGTGATCTGCGACATGATGGGGATTCCCGAGGAGGACCATCAGCGGGTCTTCCACTGGACCAACGTGATCCTCGGGTTCGGCGACCCCGACTTGACGATGGATTTCGAAGAGTTCCTTCAGGTTTCGATGGACATCGGCGCCTACGCCGGCGCGCTGGCCGAGGATCGCCGGTCCAATCCCCACGACGACCTGACCACAAGCCTGGTGGAGGCAGAAGTCGACGGCGACCGGCTGACATCACAGGAAATCGCGTCCTTCTTCATCCTGCTGGTGGTGGCCGGCAACGAGACCACGCGCAATGCGATCAGCCACGGCGTGCTGGCCCTGTCCCGCTACCCCGAGCAGCGGGACAGGTGGTGGTCGGACTTCGACGGCCTGGCTCCCACCGCGGTCGAGGAGATCGTGCGCTGGGCCTCGCCGGTGGTGTACATGCGCCGCACCCTGACTCAAGACTTTGAGCTGAGCGGCGTCAAGCTGGCGGCGGGCGACAAGACCGCGCTGTGGTACAACTCGGCCAACCGCGACGAGTCAAAGTTCGCCAATCCGTGGGCTTTCGATGTCGCGCGCAATCCCAATCCGCACCTCGGCTTCGGTGGCGGCGGTGCCCATTTCTGCTTGGGCGCGAACTTGGCTCGCCGTGAGATCCGGGTTGCGTTCGATGAATTACGCCGCGAAATTCCCGACATCGTCGCGACGGCGGAACCCGCGCGATTGCTGTCGCAATTCATCCACGGCATCAAGAGCCTGCCGGTCGCCTGGACTTCTCCGGCCTGACATCAGCGCGCCGTTGACTGCGCTGCTGTTTGCGGGTACGCGTTATCAGCATGACTGACGTCGATGTGTGCGTGGTAGGTGCCGGTTTCGCGGGTCTGACGGCGGCGCTTCGCATCAAGCAGGCCGGCCATTCCGTGACGTTGCTCGAGGCCCGGGACCGGGTTGGCGGCCGCACCTTCACCGAAATGCGCGACGACGGATCGTGGATCGACCGCGGTGGCGCGTGGGTCGGGCCGACCCAGGACCGAATCCATGCGCTGATGGACGAATTCGGCGTCACGACCTTTAAGCAGTACCACGACGGCGAAGCCATGATGGTTGTCGACGGCAAGCAGTACCGCTACTCGGGAACCATCCCGTGGACCATGAGCCCGTGGGCGTCGCTGAACCTCGGCGCGGGCTTTTACGAACTGAGCCAGTTGTGCAAATCGATTCCGCTCGGGGCCCCGTGGGAGGCCAAGAAAGCAGCAAAGTGGGATCGCATGACCTTGGCCGAATGGCTGGACAAGAACGTCAAGTCCAAGGCGGCTCATGAATTACTCGATACCGCGGTCTCCGGCTGCTACACATCGGCCGCCTCCGAGGTGTCGATGTTGTTCGTGCTCTATCAGATGGCGTCCGGGGGCGGACCCGGATTCGTGTTGGGCGGCAAGGACGCATCCCAAGACGCCCGGGTCGTCGGCGGTATGGGCGCGATCTATGGACCTATCGCCGCCGAGCTGGGAGACGTGCTGCGGCTGTCCCAACCCGTCCGGTCCATCACGCAGGACGCCGAGGGGGTGACCGTGCGCTCCGACCGTGACAGCGTGCGGGCACGGCGCGTGATTGTCGCGGTACCGCTGGCGATCGCCAGCCAAATCATTTACGAGCCAATGCTTCCCACCGATCGGTCGTTTCTGCACCAGCGGATGCCCAGCGGCGCGATCGTCAAGATCTCGATCGTCTACGACGACCCGTTCTGGCGAGCCGACGGTTTGTGCGGCCAGTCCGCGGCACCGGGGACGGTGGCTCCGGTCACCATCGACGCCTGCACCGACACCGGTAGGCCGGGGATTTTGTGCGTCGTCACCGAGGGGCCCGCCGCACGCCAGTACGCACGCCTCGACGAGGCTGAGCGCCGTCGGGCGGTTCTCGACGCACTTGCCCAGCGGTTCGGCGCCAAGGCGGGCAAGCCCGTCGATTACCACGAGCAGGACTGGAGCTCCGAGCGCTACTCCGGCGGTGGGATGTTGAGCCATGCCCCGACCGGTGTGCTGACCGAGTTCGGCCATGCGCTGCGCGAACCGTGCGGCCGCATCCACTGGGCCGGCACCGAAACCTCACCGAAAATGTGCGGCTGGATCGACGGCGCTATTCGCTCTGGCGAACGGGCCGCCAGCGAAGTCATGGCGACCGAGGCGCTGACCGTGGCCTGAAGCGGGGAGCTCGCCACAGGGGTCTCTGGCCGGAAGGGTGCCTCTTTTGTCCGCCTCGTAGCGGCAACTACAGGGATGCCCCGGACGGCAACCAGGAGCAGATGCGCTCGGCTATCAAGTCGGGCTGCTCGAGGTGCAGGAAATGCCCGACGCCCTCGATCAACTGGAACGATGACCCCGGTGCCGGCAGGTAATCGGCGGCATTGGCGACGATTTCCGCACCGAGGCCGCCGTCATTAGAGCCGTGCAGGTAAAGGGTCGGAATCGGCGGCGCCATTAGCGTGGCCGCCGTCTCCGCTTCTGTGTCGGGGTCGGCGAACGCCGGGTTGAACATGGCGCGGTACGGCCCGATCACCCCGGCTATGGTTTGGGCGGTGACGTAATCTCGCAGCCACGAAATATCTTGTCGGGCATCGTATCCCGGTGACCAATCCGCCCACAGCGATTCCCAGAAACCGGGCTCGAGCAAGGTGGCCTCAGCCAGCCCAGCCTGCTGGATGAACCAGATGTAGAAGGACCGTTTGATCTGCGCGTAGCTGAACATCGAGCCGGCCAAGGCAGGTGCCGGCGGCACGGCCAGCGTGACCAAGCGACTGAATGCACCGGGATCGCTTGCTACGACACCATATCCGGTGTAGGCCCCCCAGTCATGACCGATGAGCACCGCCCGGGCGTCGGCTCTCAAGGCACGACGCACCGCGCGGATCTGGCGAACATACGTGCCGGCGCTGATCGGTCCCGCCGCAGGCGCCTCGTAGCCGGGAAGCCAGGGCGCAGCCACGCGGTATCCCCGGTCGGCCAGGACCGGGCCGAGGTGACGCCAGGTGTGCGGGGTATCCGGAAAGCCGTGCACGGCAATGGCCAGCGGCCGGGTGGTGTCCGCGATATCCCCGTACGTCAGCGGCAGGTGGATGGCCATCGCGATCTCCTCTGCACCTCGGCGAATCTCACCAAGACGCGGTGGTCACATCGCAGACGAACAAGACGCGCGGGTAGACGGTAAACCATTCGGGTTCTTGAGGGACTCGTGCGATACACGACGTGCGATCGTGCAGCCACGCCAGCGCGGAACGGTAGGCGCGAATGCTCGCCGCCTTGAACGGATAGTCGTAGCGCCGCGCGAAGATCCGCACATGCAGATACAGGATCAGCTTGCCGACGCGTCCTTCGGGCATGTCCTCGAACAGGATGATGCTGCGGCGCGCCACTCGAAGACACTCGGTGAGCAGCGCCATCGGGTCATGGCTGTGGTGGAGCACCTCGCTGAGCACGACATGATCAAAAGATCTGTCCGGGAACGGAATCAACGTGCCATCGAACAATTGAAACGGTATCTGGGCTTGACGGAAGTCTCTGACGTCCACCCCGCACGCGCGCAACCCGTACATCTCCTGCATGTGCGCGGACAGATATCCGGTCCCACACCCGACGTCGAGAACGGTGTCGTCTCGGTTGAGATAGTCGCCCAGCGCTTCGGCTTGGACGCGCAGCCTCTCGGGAGGGCGGAGCACATACTGTGCTTCCGAGAAGCGTTGTCTTTCGGCGCGATATCGCGTCCGAATCTTCTCGGCTACCGGTAGCGCAGCAGTCATCAAGTGCACGCTAGCACCGGATCCGCGTTGAGCCGGGGAACTCGGCGCCTCGACTTCGCGAATACGCTGCTCGGAGCTGTCCGGCTGCCTAGACTTCAGGTCATCGGATGGGATCGAGGAGGCCGCAATGCGGGTGCGATGCACTCCTGCGTTATGCGGCCTCGCCGCGGCCGCGTTACTAGCGGCCTGCGCGACGAACGGCATCCATGCCGGCACGACGGCACCGCCTGCACCCGCAGTGCCGACAAGAGCAGCGGCGACAGCGGTGACCGCCGTCCCCGCATCTCCCTCCATGGGCCCGCGCACCGAGAAGTGGATTGACCTCAAGGTCGGCGAATGCGTGACCGACCTTCCGCCGGCCGATCTGAGCAGGGTGACGGTCACTGTTGTCGATTGCGCGACCGCGCATTTGGCTGAGGTGTATTTGCGGGCTCCGATGGCGGTCGACTCCGCTATCGCCAACGTCGCCAACCAAGACTGCGCCGCCGGGTTCGCCTCGTACACAGGGAAATCCGTGGACGGCAGTCCGTACTCGGTGACTTATCTGATCGACTCGAACATGGACCGTACCGGGGCCACTGCGATGCCGAGCACCGTTATATGTTTGGTCCAGCGCGCGAACGCTCAGCCGCTAACCGGTTCTGTCCGTCGCTGACCTAGCAACCGAGTTGTTCTGCAAGGTCAAGGAAGTCAGACGCGTTGATGTCGAACTCGTCTGAGTAGGCCACGTCCACATCGCCGCCGACCCCGAATTCCAGCGGCCGAGCCACGAACGCTGTATGAAAGCCGAGGCGGGCCGCGGCTCGGATGTCGTACTTGTGGCTGGCCACCATCATGATCTCGGCGGCATCCAGACCGAGATAGGTCGCGGCCATGCGATAGATGGTCGGGTCGGGCTTGAACACGCCGGCCATCTCCGCGGCGAAGATAGCGTCCCAGGGCAAACCCGCTCGCTTGGAGATGTTGACCACCGCTGCGACATCGGCGTTCGACAGGCTGGCCAGCGTGAACGCGCTTTTCAGTCGAGTCAGGCCGGGCACCACGTCCGGCCACGGCGTCAAGCGCTGCCAGGCCAGCGTGAGCTCCTCGCGCTCAGTATCCGAAAATCCCGTGATGCCAAATTCGTCTAGCACGGCGTCCAGGGCGTCGCGGTACACCGAGTGCACCGAAACCCAGCCCTCCCGACGGCTCTGCACAGCATCCAGCACGGCGAAGTAGCTTGCGCGCCAACACCGCACCATCTCCGCCCAATCGACGCTCGGATAGCGACCGGCGCTGATCCGCTCCGCCTCGCCGCACACTGTCGAATGAAAATCCGTCGCTGTGCCTTGCACGTCGAACAGCAGCGCCTTCACCACATCTCCATCATGCCGACTCAACTGAGCTCGCTGAAACACGATGTGGCGCGCCCTGCCGTTGATTAAAATCTGCGGTGTCGTAAACCTTGTCCCTGCTACGCCCTGCGAGGTACGTCGTGGCCGATAGCACCACCACGCCCGCCGGAGAACAGGGAGCCGAGAGCCCGGCCGAGATTGAGCCGGACTACCGGTTCACCCTGGCCAACGAGCGGACTTTCCTGGCCTGGCAGCGCACGTCGCTGGGGCTGCTCGCCGCGGCCGTCGCCCTCGTGCAACTGGTACCGGAGCTGGCGGTCCCCGGTGCTCGCCGTGCGCTCGGCCTGCTGCTGGCGACCCTGGCAATCGTCACCAGCGGAATGGGTCTGCTGCGTTGGCATCAGACGGACCGCGCCATGCGGCGGGGCCAGCCACTGCCCAGTCACCCCACACCCGCCTACCTCGCGGTGGGTCTCATTCTGGTCGGGGTTATCGCGCTGGCGTTGGTCATCGCCAAGGTGGTCATGCGGTGAGCCATTCGACGGCGGCGGGCGGTCGCCCGGAGCCCGGGCTGCAGCCGGAACGGACATCGCTGGCCTGGACTCGGACGTCGTTCGCGTTACTGGCTAACGGCGCGTTGCTGACGATCAAGAACCTAGACCGCGCCCACGGGCTACCGGGGCTGATCCCGGCCCTCTTGGCTGCCACCGCGGCGTCGTGCACCTACATGATCGCTTTGCAGCGCCAACGAACGCTGGAGCGGCGCCCGATCCCCGCACGAATCACCCCCCGCCGCCAGGTGTACATCGTCGGGATAGCCGTGCTGCTGCTCATCACCGTGACCGCGGTTGCCCAACTGCTCTAGCGGTCAGCGAGTTTGGCGCAATTCCGCCTTAGCCCGCCAGAGTGTTGACTCCAGACTCCGCTGGCGGTGACGGAAAGACAGTGGCCCCGGCACTGAACCCTTGCTGCGGTACTTGTCCGCCTACCACAGATACACGACGGCGTCTTTCCCGCCTGTGCACTTGATCCAGGGGTTCGAGCCGTCCCCGGCGCATTGCATAAGGAAGTTCGCCGTATTCCGCGGATCACAACTGGCGCCCGCGACAGTGTTGCAGGGAACAGCTCCTTGCGCTGATACGGATCGCTGTGCGGTGTTGGCGTTGCCGTAGGCGTTCCAATACGCGAGCAGCATGGAGTTCGCGAAAAAGCACGACGTCCCTGCTGATCCGCGCCCGGCGTGCGTCCCGTATCCGGTTCCGTTCGCGACCTGAAAACCCTGGTTGCAGATGGTGTGGCTGATGCTTTGATCCGGGCCGGTCACCAGCGGCGGCAGTCCGGCGATCGAGCTCATCGAGGTGGTCGGGGCCGCGGTCGGGGCGGGTCCGGGGGCAGGTGTATTCAGCTTGGCCAGCAGTCCGATCACGACGCCGATCGCACCCAGAACCAGAGCCGCCGACACCGCGATAACGGTCGGCAAGAGCCAACGCGCGCGGTCGCGCGGCCTTTCACCGCCCGATGGGAAAGGGTGCGGACCGGGTCGGGGCGGCCCCGGCGCGTACTGGTTCCAGACGTGTCCCGTCGGCTCGAGCGAGGTACTGCCAACGCCCTTCAGCGCGCGATTGGCCGCTCGCCCCAACGCGCCCGCGCTCCCATACCGATCGTCGGGTTCCTTGGCCATGCCACGGGCGATGACGTCGTCGAAGGAAGCCGGAACATTCGGATTCGTCACGCTCGGCTGGGGTGGCGGGTACGCCAGATGGGCCGCAACAACCGCCTCCGGGGTATCGACCTGAAATGGCATCTGGCCCGTAAGCGCCTCGTACAGAACACATGTCAGGGCGTAGATGTCTATCGCAGGGGTGATCTCCTGGCCGCCGAATCGTTCGGGCGCCATGTAGGCAAAGGAACCGACTTGAGCACCGGCCGCCGTGAGGCGAGTATCGCCAATCACTTCGGCGATGCCGAAATCGACCAGGTAAGCGAAATCGGCTGGCGTGACAATGATGTTCTGCGGCTTGACATCGCGATGAATCGGGCCCTCAGCGTGCGCCGCGTCCAGTGCCGCGGCGATCTGCGCGATGATGGCTTCCGCTCGCGACGGATCGAGCGGCGCCGTATCGATGATGCTCCTGCAGGTCCGTCCCCCGGACCAGTCGCATGTCGATGAACAGGAAGCCGTCGATCTCCCCGTAGCCGTGAATCGGGATGACATGCGGTTCTTGCAACTTCGCGGCGGCGTGTGACTCTCGCTCGAACCGGATCCGGTATTTCCGATCGTCGGCGAACTGACTCTTGATGATCTTCAGGGCGACGGTTCTACCGATTTCGTTGTCATACGCCTCGTAGACTTCGCCCATTCCGCCCTTGCCGAGAACGCCGGTGATCTTGTACTTGCCGAATGTCGTTCCGACACGCGAGGCGGTAGGCGAAGACGGCGGATAACGTCACGACCGCGGCCATGACCACCAGCGCCGCAGCAATCGCGGTCAGCCTCCGGCGAAGCTTCACCGTCACTAGCCGGTTGGGGCTTTGCCGTTCAGGTACGCCGTTATCCCGTTGGTGACGGCCGCGGCATACCTTGCCCGGCCGTCGGGGCTTTCCATCTGGGCGGCCTCGTCCGCGTTTTTCATGTTGCCGAGTTCGACCAGGACTGCCGGGTACAGAGCCAGGTTCAGTCCGGCGAGGTCGTCGCGGCCGTACAGTCCGTCGGACCCGATATAGGTGGACGGCTGAAAACCGGCCGCGACCAAGGCATCGCGCATCGTGTGCGCGAGTTGCAGAGCGGGGCCCGATTGGGCCTCATTCAAGGGCGGGCTGGAGTAGTTGACGTGGAATCCCCGGCCCGAGGGGGGTCCGCCGTCGGCGTGGATGCTGACTATCGCGTCTGGGTGCATCGCGTTGGCCAGCGCGGCGCGTTGATCGACGCAGGGTCCGGCGGAGTTGTCGTTATCGCGCGACAACTGCGTGCGAACGCCCAATTGGTTGAGCGCACTCTGGATCCGGCGGACGACATCCCACGTGAATGCGTGCTCCGGGTAGCCGTCGTCGGCGGCGGTACCCGACGTGTTGCACTGTTTCGTGCCGCCCCGACCGTTGGGGACCTGCTGGGTAATCGAGGAGTCGTTCACGGCGTTGTGGCCTGGATCGAGGAAAACGGCCATCCCGGCGATGCCTGCCGCCGCCCGTGGGGCGTCGAGCATGGCGCTCATGCCGAGCGCTGTCGGCGCGACACCGGCAAATTTCAGGACATCGCGCCGTGAAACGGGCAGTTCACCCACCGCGCGATGGTACCAATCAGCCGTGTCGCCCGTTCCGATACAGGTAGTGCATGAGTTTGGCGCCTTCGGTGCCGTAGATCCCGCGCTCGTCGCCCTGCATTACCCAGTTGTGCTGCTGATCGGCGCGGGCGGCTAGACCATCGCGGTAACGCGCTTCGGCGGCCCGGCGTTCGTCGTACCAGCGCACGACGGCTCGACCGATGAAGAAGACAACGACCAGTGCGACCGCCCCAAGGATCCACCAGATGAACTTGATGATGATCCCGATCAGCAGCAGCAACCCGAATAGCCCAGCGAACCCGCCGCCCGCGCTCGAATTGGAAGAACTCATGCCCGAAAGGTACGCGGGGCCTACGACAAAACCGTCGAGCGCGGGCACCGCCGGCGCTACCCTCAGCAAATGAGGATCGGGCTCGGCGTGCTGGCGGCGGTCGCGGCAGCTATCGCGCTGCCGCCAACGGCGCATGCGGATAGCGAACAGTTTCAATCTCCGTCCGGGAATATCGCATGCAACATCGGCACGGGCGGTGTCGCGTGCGATATCCGTGACTACACCTACCAACCACCGCCGCCCCCACCCTGGGGCCAACACTTCCCCTGGGGCAGTCGCTTCGTGCTGGAGCCGGGCATGGCGGCCACCATCGTGTGCCACTCCGACACGCTGGCCGTCCCGGGCGAGCCGACCCTCGACTACGGTCAAACCAAATCCGTCGGAACATTCTCTTGCGAAGGCGAGCCCTCGGGCGTGAAATGCACCGACAGCAGCACCGGGCACTATTTCCGTCTGTCGCGTGACTCTTACGACCTTGGCTGACAAGGCTTTTCGTCAAACGCGGAACTGGGCGACCAGCAGATCGACCCGTTCGCGCTCGTAATCCGGACGTAGCCGGCCACTGCGGCCAAGGGTGGCCAGTCCGTGCAGCGCGGCCCAGAACACCTCGGCAAGGGTGTCCGCGTCCGCCTCGTTCGCGACCGCCGACACCGCATCGCGCAGCCCGGTGAAGCCGGCTAACAGCTCAGGCGGGGTGTCTTCCACCGCGAAGCGCAGGGTGGTGCGCCCGGTGAACATGGCGTCGTAGACGGCGGGGTTGTCGCGGGCGAAGTCGAGATAGGCATGCGCCATTCGGGTCAGCGCATCGTCGGGCGTTTCCGCATCGGCGCGAGCCGCGTGAACCAGGCGAGCCAGCTCGCCGAAGCCCTCGACAGCGACGGCCGCGGCGATCTGATCCATGCCCGAAAAGTGTTTGTAGAGAATCGGTTGGCTGTACTCGATCTCGGTGGACAGCCGCCGTGTAGTCACGGCGTTCCAGCCCTCGGCCTCGGCGAGCTGACGGGCAGTGTCGACGATCAACCGACGCCGTGCGGCGCGCTCCCGGGCACGACGGTCTTCGGTGGCCACACCTGGAATGGTAGCACCGCTAGAATTACTAGCAAGGCTATTGACATGGCGGCCTTGGTGGGGTTAGCGTTGCTAACACCTACGGAACGCTTTGGGAGTGACCACATGAACGACACCGGACACCGCCTCGCCGCGGCCTACCTAAAGATGCTCAATGAGCGCGACCCGGACCTCGTGGATACCTTTGTGGCCCGCGACTACCGCAATCACAACGCGTTCGTCGACGACGGACGAGAGGCCAACCGGCGGTTTTGGGCCGCGTTCTTCGTGGCATTGCCGGATCTGACAGCCACCATGGAGGATCTCGTCGTCGCGGGCGACAGAGTGGTCGGGCGCTTCGTGTACCGCGGGACGCAGAGCGGCGAATTGATGGGGCTGCCGGCCACCGGGCGAAGGATCGAGATGCGCTCCATCGACATCTGGCGGGTCGCCGACGGCATGTTCGCCGAGCACTGGGACGAGCTCAACACGTTGGAGGTCTTTCAACAGATCGGCGCGCTGCCCCAGGCAGGCGCCCAGTGATCGAGCTCGCGCGGGTGGCCGCGCTGATCGCGGTGTTGAGCACCGCAGTGGTCTTCGGCACCGACGTGTTCTGCGCGATGGTGCAACGACCCGCTTTGGCCCGCGTCGACGACCGGGCGCTGGTCGCCGTGATGGGCTACGTGCATCGCTATGGCGACCGGCGCATGCCGATACCCGGCATCATCGGGATGGTCGCCACGGCGGCGAGCGCCGCATTCGCGGCTGCGGCCGGGAGCTGGACCACGGCCATCATGGCTACGGCGGCGCTCGCGCTCTTACTGGTTTGGATCATGCTGTATTTAAAGGTGAGCGCACCCATCAACAGGCAGCTCGCCGCCGCCGCACAAGCCGGCCAAACCCCCACGAATGCTCGTGTCCTACAAGCTAATTGGGACCGCATAATTAACGTGCGCGCGGCGTTGCAGGGCGTTGCAGTCTGCGCCCTGTGCGTCGCCCTGATGGTCTGAGCCGCATTTTCCCAACCGCGAAATCCGTTCTCTCCCAACGCCTGGGACGGCTATGCCACAGTTCACCTGGGCTCGCCCCGACAGGTTGTTTCGCGGCAGCGCTCGGTTTGGTAACTGGATGTAAGGATGATAAAGCTACAGTTGCCGCTGACTACAGTCGCTGCAGGTGACGATCGTGGCGTGTTCGACGCCGTAAGTTGGCCGGCCAATAACCATCCGTTCATCTTGAATGGTGAACCACTACAGATGACCGACCTAACCACAGCAGCACCACGAAAGACCGCAGATTGCTGAAGCTTTCGACGTAACGACACCGTAGGGGGAATCTGAAATGACTAAGCGCCTGTTCGTAGCTGTCGCTGTCGCCTTAATTGGCCCGCTGGGAGCAGTCTCGACCGCTCATGCCGACAGCAACGACAACAAGTTTCTGGCAGCCATGAAGTCGGAGGGCATCACCGACCACGTGTCTTCTCAACACGCGATTGAAGCCGGTCATAGCGTCTGCCAAAAACTCGACAGCGGCGAGACGCCTACTCAGGTGGCGAATGACGTGCTGAATAGCAGCTCCATGCCCGCCTACCAAGCCGGTTACTTCGTCGGCGCGAGTATCGATGCATATTGCGGGCAGTATGCGCCCAAGGTCAACGCCAGCTGATTTTCACGTCGCCGAGCAGACGTAAAAGCGCCCGACGCCTCCGCGTG
>NZ_JBKQQD010000164.1:0-99474 GCF_052144515.1 Mycobacterium sp.
GCGGCAGGCCACAACAAGAACGGTTATTTGAATACGTCCTTGACGTTTTCGCCGGCCTTCTTAACGCTGGACTTGGTTTGGTCCTTCTTGCCTTCGCCCTCGGTGTGCTTGTCGCCAGTGACCTTTCCGGCCTGCTCCTTGGCTTTACCCGCGACGTCCTGAGCGGCGTTCTTGACCTTATCGGTGATTCCCATGGGTGTGTCCCTTCTGAGGTGGTCAGCCGCGAACTGCGGATGACCGTGGAACGACCCCGAGGTGGGGTCGCCCTGGACCCGCACCCGGGTGAGCCCCGGTGCGAGAGATCGTGCTATCCCCTTGTGCTGCAATGACAATGCGGACACGCGGACCTAACGGTGGAGCGGAACTTGCGATTAGGCGTCGCCGCGGTGACGGCTGCCACACTTCGCCAGACCCCGGCTTACCATGTAGCCGATGCTGAGCAACACGACGTAGAACCATGCCCGATCCGCCGAGAAGTAGTCGGCATGCCCGTCGGTCGCCTTGACTAAGTACGACGCGAGCAGCACGCCGATGACCGCGGCGACAAACACAGCGAATTCGGATGTCTTGAATGATGCCTTCGTCTCGTTTCCGCGTCGTGAGCGAACTCGACTGACGTCCGTGTCTTCCGCGCTGTAGGCGGTCGGCGTGTCGGAGCAGTGTGTGGCGGCGGGGTTACTGATCGTCATTTCTATTCCTAAATTGTGTGTAAGCCTGACAGAGTTCTCGCGAAAGCCATTGGTAGCAAATGTGTTTCGAGCTGCTATCACATCGACTGTGTTGGTTCAGAATCGCATCATTGGAGGCGCCCAGTCACGTCGAGGCACGCGAATTCGCGCCGTCCCAGTCGACTGGTTTGTTAGATATCCGGCTGAACAGATGCTTGCGGCTAAGACTTAACCGCTCCGGACTTGCTGATTACCAACGAGCTCAACGCTACGCGCTGGTAGATCATTTGGCTACTCCAGCAATTGGATACGGCTTCGCCGGTTCGGGCTTGGAAAACCGGGTATTCTTCGTGTCGGTTGACACGCCAGCCAGCCAGAGTGCTTCACCCGCGGGCGTCCCGATCGCGACGCCGGATGAATCTGGTATTTCGGTGATTACAGCTGGGAGCTGGTCGTCATGGAATCGTTTTCTTCGCTGGTGAGCAGACGTCGAAGCGCGGCTCGCCAAATCGGTCTGCTCCGCGACGTTCCGGTATTCGTCGCGTGGGGGGCCGACGACACGACCATTCCACCGCGACACCATCTCGCTCTCGCGGAGCGCGTACCGCACGCGGTGATGGTCGAGACTACCGATGCTGGCCACTACCCCACACGAAACCCGCCGCTGCTCAGCTGCTTCCGGCCATGGAGAGGTTTCTCCGCTCGACGCAGCCGTTCCGATACTCCGAGTCCCGAGTTTGTCGAACGGCTCACCGAATCACCAGGACACCGCTCATGGGTAGCTTCCGACAAGAGTCTCGAAGGGCCGGACTCGTCGACACGCGTGGGGTTAGTGAATAGTGGACGGATGACGCCGCGAACGAAGTATCCGGGCGGTTGCGCTGACCCGACCGACCTGTGTTCGGATAAATGTGACAATCCATGAGCAACTGCTCGCCGCGGTCGGCGGAGAACGCCGGCTAGATGCCGCAGACCGGCTGTGCCGGGCCTGCGTGACGCTGCTCGAGGTCGAAGCTGCGGCGATCTCGCTGGTCTTCGACGGCGCCAACGCCGCAACACTGGGGTCGAGTGGATCGCGAGCGCGGATTTATGACGAGCTGCAGTTCACTCTGGGCGAGGGGCCATGCTTGGACTCGGTGGCCCTTCGGGCTCCCGTCGTCGTTCTCGACCTTGCCGACCTAAACGACACACGGTGGCCCGCGTACGGGCCCGCGATGCTGGCACACCAGATCCGAGGGGTGTACGCGACGCCGGTGCTGGTGGCTGGCGAATACGTCGGAGCACTGGACCTGTTTTGCGCCAAGCCGGGTCCATTGGGCACCGAGCAACTGGCCGGCGCGGTTGCGGCCGCCGAGTTGGCAGCCATCCCCGTACTCGATCTCATGAATGCAGATCTGCAGGCCGCGGTTTCCGATCCCAGCAGCAACGCCTGGGCGGAACTGAATGCGCTGTCTCGCGTTGAGGTCAGCCAGGCCACCGGCATGGTGATGGCTCAGCTCGGCATCGACGCGGCAGACGCCCTTGTCCGGCTGCGGGCGCACGCGTACGCCACCGATCGCAGCGCCATCGACGTCGCGCGCGACATCCTGGACCGTCGACTGCGACTGGAGGATGATTGATGCGGTCATCTCAAGTGGGACACCCCTTCGGCGCGCCACGCGGGGCCATCCAGGAAGGGAGCCGAAGGTGACCGACACTGCTCGTGAATCTCGAGTCTTGGACGCTGTCGTATCGCTTGTCGACAGCCTGCTCGACGATTTTGACGTGGTTGACCTATTGACCGAGCTCACGGAACGCTGCGCAGGGCTACTGGATGTTGCCGCGGCCGGTCTCCTGCTCGCTGACCCGCTCGAGAAGCTGCATCTGTTGGCTGCGACTTCGGAGAAGGCGCGCGATTTGGAGCTCTTCCAGCTGCAGGCCGACGAAGGACCGTGTGTGGAGTGTTACACCAGCGGGCGGCCCGTTTCGGTGGCGGACCTAGCGGCTGCGTCGCCGCGTTGGCCGCGGTTTGTTCCCGCGGCTGTCGACGCCGGCTTCGCCTCGGTGCACGCGGTGCCGATGCGCGCGGCCGGAAAAGTATTGGGTGCCCTGGGCCTGTTCGGTACCCATTCGGGCGAACTCAATGACGCCGATCTGCTGGTCGGCCAAAGCCTGGCGCACATCGCGTGTGTGGCGATCTTGCAGGAACACGCGCCAACTGCCTCGGCGGTGGTGCCACGCCTGCGCACCGCACTGGCCGCCCGCCTGGTGGTCGAGCAGGCCAAGGGCTTCCTGCGCGAGCGACTGGACGTGTCGGTGCAGGACGCGTTTACGTTGTTGCGGCGTTACGCGCGGTCCTACGACGATCATCTGACTGACGTCTCGCGGCGGCTGATAGCCGAGCCCGATTGCCGCCCCACGATCTTGGCGGCCATGGCAACAATGAAAGCGGCTCTGCCGGCGTGACTCTCTAGTCCCCCGCGCTAGCCGCCGTCAGGCCTGCTCGTGGCGGGCGCGGGCGCGGCGCACCGATTCGTCGACCAGTCGCTCGGCGATGACGCGCAGCTCGACGTTCTCGGACTGACTCAACTTGACCAGCCGGTCCAAGGCCTCCTGCGCGCTGGCTCCGGACCGGCTACGGACGATACCGATCGCCTGGTCGAAAACCGACCGACTACCCAACGCGCGCTGCAGCTGCTCGGCGTGGTACCGGGCCTCCATCAACAACCGCGCGTTGTAGACCGACACGGCCGCGGGTCCGGCGAACTGTGCGCCGACCGCCATGGCGTGTTCGGCGAACGCGTCGAGGCCGTACGCGTAGGCGTTGATGGCCCCCGACCACCTGCTCGCCGAGCATCAGCGGCAAACCAAACGCCGAGTTCACGCCCAAGCGGGCAACCGCGGGGCCGAAGCGTGGCCAACGTGTGTCGTCCCCGATTGACCCACCGACACAGGGCCGTCGGGTGCGCATAGCGGTGATGCACGGCCCTTCCTGGTGGACCTCGTACTGAAGGATGTCAACCTCACGGACGAACTCCGCGGTCACCTCCCACGCCTGGATACGCAATTGCGCCCAAGACGGGTGGGCGACGGTCACAGCGGCACCCTCGACGCCCGGAATCGCATGTGCGGCAAACTCGGCCACCTGGGCCAGCAACTCGCTCACGGTGGAGGCACCCATCACGATGCCGCTCAATCCGATCAGCCCGGCATGCAAATCGTCCTCGTCCACCCTGCGTTGTGCGTGCGTGAGTTCTGGCAGCTGCGGTGTAGTAGCGCGCCCGGGCTGGAAGTCATACCCGGCCAACGCCACCACCCCCTCGTCAGTCGCGTTTAGCACCTGCTAACGACTCGCCCGTAGCGCCGACCGGCGTCTCAACCTCGCTAAAGGGTTGCCTACAGCCTAGTAACTCAAACTCGACGACGTGACCGACTCAGCCAATTTCGAATTGGTTTTGCCGCACCCCTAAGCTGCTACTGGTGGCGACCTCGAAAGTCGAACGGCTGGTCAATCTCGTCATCGCTCTGCTGTCCACCCGCGGCTTCATCACCGCTGAAAAGATCAGATCCAGCGTGGCAGGTTATTCGGACAGCCCCAATGCCGAGGCGTTCTCCCGGATGTTCGAGCGCGACAAGAACGAGTTACGCGACCTCGGCATCCCGCTGGAGGTTGGCAAGGTGTCGGCGCTGGACCCCACCGAGGGCTACCGCATCAATCGCGACGCCTACGCATTACGCCCCGTCGAGCTGACCTCGGACGAAGCCGCCGCGGTAGCCGTCGCCACCGGGCTGTGGCAATCGCCCGAGCTGATCACCGCGACCCAGGGCGCGTTGCTCAAGCTGCGGGCCGCCGGGGTGGACGTCGATCCCTTAGACATCGGGGCGCAGGTGGCCATCGCGTCGGCGGCCGGGGTGCCGGGTCTGCGCGGATCGGAGGATGTCCTGGGAATCCTGTTGTCGGCCATCGGTTCCCGGCAGGCGGTGCAGTTCCCGCACAGGCCGTCGCGGGCGGAGCCCTACACCACCCGCACCGTCGAACCGTGGGGGGTAATCACCGAGAAGGGCCGCTGGTATCTGGTGGGCCACGACCGCGACCGCGGCGCCACCCGCACGTTCCGGCTCTCGCGGATCGGCGCCGACGTCACGCCGGTCGGCCCCGAAGGCGCGATCACCGTGCCCTACGACGTCGACCTGCGCAAGATCGTGGCTGAGACGGTCAGCGAGACACCCGCCGGTGGCCTGGCCATGGTCTGGGTCGCCGACGGACGGGCCACCGCGCTGCGGCGCGCCGGACGGCCCGTCAGCGCGCGGCAACTCGCCGGGCGCAACGGAGACGTGATCGAACTCGACATCGGGTCCGCCGACGGATTGGCGCGTGAGGTCGCCGGCTACGGGGCCGACGCCATCGTGCTGGAACCGCAGTCCCTGCGCGACGACGTGCTGATCCGATTACGCGCCCAAGCGGGGGAGCGGCGCCCATGACAAACGTGTCCGATCGCCTTGTGCGGCTGCTCAACATGGTGCCGTATTTCCAGGCCAACCCGCGGATCACCCGCGCCGAGGCCGCCGCCGAGCTGGGGGTGACGAGCAAACAGCTCGAGGCGGACCTCAACCAGCTGTGGATGTGCGGCCTGCCCGGCTACGGCCCCGGCGACCTCATCGACTTCGAGTTCTCCGGCGACACCATCGAGGTGACGTTCTCGGCCGGCATCGACCGGCCCCTTCAGCTGACGTCGCCGGAGGCCACCGGCCTGCTGGTGGCGCTTCGGGCGTTGGCCGACATTCCGGGAGTGGTCGATCCGGAGGCGGCGCGCAGCGCGATCGCCAAGATCGCGGCCGCCGCCGGCGCAGCCGGGCACGACGGCACGGTGTCGGCCGCCGACGAACCGGCGCCCCTGGAGAGCCGGGCCGCAGCCGCGGTACGCGCCGCGGTGCGTGACAAAAAGGCATTGGCCATCGACTACTATGCCGCCTCACGCGACACCCTGACCAGCCGCATCGTCGACCCCATCCGGGTCCTGCTGGTCGGTGGGCACAGCTACCTGGAGGCCTGGTCACGCGAATCCGAAGGGGTTCGGCTGTTCCGCTTCGACCGGATCGTGGACGCCACTGAGCTCGACGAGCCGGCCGCGCCACCCGAACCCGTGCTGCAGGCACCACCCGACACCTCGCTGTTCGACGGCGACCCGTCACTGCCGTCGGCGACGCTGCGCATAGCGCCCGCGGCGTCCTGGATGTTCGAGTACTACCCGCTGCGGGAGGTGCGCGAGCTGCCGGAAGGATCGTGCGAGGCGGTAATGACCTACGCCTCCGAAGACTGGATGACGCGTTTGGTGCTGGGCTTCGGGGCCGCGGTGCGGGTGCTTGAACCGGAGTCGCTCGCAGTGCGTGTAAGGGATGCTGCCGCGGCCGCCCTCGAGTCCTATCAGGTGGCGGGGCCCACCACGCCGTAGTGCGAGGACACCGGCGTTTTGCTCTGCTGCGGTAGCATCGAGTGGACGTCTGGAGGTAACAAAAGTGGGCAGTCTTAGTCCGTGGCACTGGGCAATCATCGCCATCCTGGTGATCGTGCTGTTCGGCGCCAAGAAGCTCCCCGATGCAGCGCGCTCGCTGGGCAAGTCGATGCGCATCTTCAAGTCCGAGATGCGGGAAATGCAGTCCGAGAACAAAGCCGACGCCATTGAGACCCCCGCCGCGACCCCCACGCCGGTGCAGTCGCAGCGCGTCGACCCGGCGGCCACCGAGCAGGGTCACACCGAGGCACGGCCGGCCTAGCCTGCGATTACCGTCGCGGTGCCCGAGATTCACTGACCGAACGTCGTGAATGGTTCCAGGGTGTCAGGGCGCGGCGCCCGTGTATTCAAACGACTCGATCCACGCCACAGGCGCAGTCGCACCAATCCTGACGCGACGATGTCGCTGGTCGACCACCTCACGGAGCTGCGTACCCGGCTGCTGATCGCCCTGGCCGCGATCCTGGTCACCACGATTTTCGGGTTCGTCTGGTATTCGCATTCGATCTTCGGGCTGGAAAGCCTCGGCGAGTGGCTGCGGCATCCGTACTGTTCGCTGCCCCAGTCGGCGCGCGCGGATATCAGCGCCGACAGGCAATGCCGGTTGCTGGCCACCGCCCCGTTCGACCAATTCATGCTGCGGCTCAAGGTCGGGATGGCGGCCGGGGTTGTGCTGGCCTGTCCGGTGTGGTTCTACCAGCTCTGGGCGTTCATCACGCCCGGGCTCTACAAGAAGGAACGCCGCTTCGCGGTGGCGTTCGTGATCCCGGCGGCGGCCCTGTTCATCGCCGGCGCCCTGCTGGCCTACCTGGTGCTGTCCAAGGCGCTGGGTTTCTTGTTGACCGTCGGCAACAACGTGCAAGTCACCGCGCTGTCCGGTGACCGGTATTTCGGCTTCCTGATCAACCTGCTGGTGGTTTTCGGGGTCAGCTTCGAGTTCCCGCTGCTGATCGTGATGCTCAACATGGTCGGTGTGCTGACCTATCAGCGGCTCAAGTCCTGGCGGCGCGGGCTGATCTTCGCGATGTTCCTGTTCGCAGCGATATTCACGCCCGGATCCGATCCGTTTTCGATGACGGCTTTGGGCCTGGCGCTGACGGTGCTGCTCGAGTTCGCTATCCAGATCTCTCGGCTGCACGACAAGCGAAAAGCCAAGCGCGAAGCGCTGATTCCCGACGACGAAGCGTCGGTCATCGAATCTCCCGAGCCGATAATTGCCGGGACCCATGACGACATCACGTAAAGATCGACCCGGCGAGCGTGCGCGTCTGTACAGCGACACGCCGTATTTGATGTACATCCGCGCACGCTCGCGCAACCAGGCAGCGGCGTGACCGAATTGGCCGAGCTGGCCCGGTTCACCGCGGAGCTGCCCTTTTCGCTCGACGACTTTCAGCAGCGGGCCTGCGCGGCACTCGAACGGGGCCACGGCGTGCTGGTCTGCGCGCCGACGGGTGCGGGCAAGACGGTGGTTGGCGAATTCGCCGTGCACCTGGCACTGGCGTCGGGCGGCAAATGCTTTTACACCACGCCACTGAAGGCCCTGAGCAACCAGAAGCACACTGACCTCACGGCGCGCTACGGCCGCGACCGGATCGGGCTGCTCACCGGTGACGTGTCGGTCAACGGCGATGCGCCCGTGGTGGTGATGACCACCGAAGTGCTGCGCAACATGCTCTACGCCGATTCTCCTGCGCTACAAGGACTTTCGTATGTGGTGATGGACGAGGTGCATTTCCTCGCCGACCGGATGCGGGGCCCGGTGTGGGAAGAGGTCATCCTGCATCTTCCCGACGAGGTGCGAGTGGTCAGCCTGTCGGCGACGGTGAGCAACGCCGAGGAGTTCGGCGGCTGGATCCAGACCGTGCGGGGCGACACGACCGTGGTGGTCGACGAGCACCGGCCGGTGCCGCTGTGGCAACACGTCTTGGTGGGCAAGCGCCTCTTCGACCTGTTCGATTACGACAGTGCAGCCGACAAATCGCGCGGCCCCCGCGTTGATCCCGAACTGCTGCGCCACATCGCGCATCGCCGCGAGGCCGACCGGATGTCGGACTGGCGTGGCCCCCGCCGCCAGGCGGGAAGAGGTGGCCAGGGCCGAGGAGGTCAAGGCCGGCCGCGGTTCTACCGCCCGCCGCCGCGCCCCGACGTGATCGCGAAGCTGGACTCCGAAGGTCTGTTGCCGGCGATCACGTTCGTGTTCTCGCGGGCGGGCTGCGATGCCGCGGTCGGCCAGTGCCTGCGGTCGCCGTTGCGGCTGACCACCGAAGAGGAACGCGCCCAGATCGCTGAGGTGATCGACCACCGTTGCGGTGACCTCGCCGACGCCGACCTGGCAGTGCTGGGCTACTACGAGTGGCGGGAAGGGCTGCTGCGCGGTCTGGCGGCCCACCACGCCGGCATGTTGCCCGCGTTTCGGCATACCGTTGAAGAGTTATTCACCGCGGGCCTGGTCAAGGCGGTGTTCGCTACCGAAACCCTGGCGCTCGGCATCAACATGCCCGCCCGCACGGTGGTGCTCGAGCGGCTGGTGAAGTTCAACGGCGAGCAGCATGTACCGCTGACGCCGGGGGAGTACACGCAGCTGACCGGCCGCGCCGGTCGGCGCGGCATCGACGTCGAAGGCCACGCCGTCGTGCTCTGGCACCCTGACATCGAGCCGTCCGAGGTGGCCGGGCTGGCCTCTACCCGCACCTTCCCGCTGCGCAGTTCGTTCGCGCCGTCGTACAACATGACGATCAACCTGGTGCACCAGATGGGCCCCGAGCAGGCGCACCAGTTGCTTGAGCAGTCGTTCGCCCAGTACCAGGCCGATGGATCCGTCGTCGGGCTGGTTCGTGGCATCGAGCGGGGTAAGGAGATGCTCGACGAGATCGCTGCCGAACTGGGTGGTCACGACGCGCCGATCCTGGAATACGCGCGGCTGCGGGCACGGATTTCCGAGATGGAGCGCACGCAGGCCCACGCGTCCCGGCTGCAACGACGGCAAGCGGCCAGCGACGCGCTGGCCGCGCTGCGCCGCGGCGACATCATCAACATCACCCACGGCCGTCGCGGCGGGCTGGCGGTGGTTTTGGAGTCGGCCCGCGACGGCGACGACCCGCGGCCGCTGGTACTCACCGAACACCGATGGGCGGGACGGATTTCGTCGGCGGATTATTCGGGTGCGTCGGCGCCGGTCGGGTCGATGGCATTGCCCAAGCGGATCGAACACCGCCAGCCGAGGGTCCGGCGTGATCTGGCCTCGGCGCTGCTATCGGCCGCCGCCGGGCTGCCGGTTCCTGCTGGACGCCGCGCCGGTAGCAGCAAGAAGGCCGCGGATAAGGACAGTGAATTCCACGATCCGGAACTGGCGTCGTTGCGGGCACAATTGCGTCGGCACCCCGCTCACAATGCGCCCGAACTCGAGGACCAGATCCGCCAGACCGAGCGCTACCTGCGCATCGAACGCGACAACGCGCAGCTGCAGCAGAAGGTCGCCGCCGCCACCAACTCGCTGGCCCGCACCTTCGATCGGATCGTCGGGCTGCTCACCGAACGCGACTTCATCGGAGGTTCCGCCGCCGACCCGAAAGTCACCGACGACGGACGGTTATTGGCCAGGATCTACAGCGAGAGCGACCTGCTGGTCGCGGAGTGCCTACGCACCGGCGCGTGGGCGGGCCTGCGTCCTGCGGAGTTGGCGGCAGTGGTCTCGGCGGTGCTGTACGAGACGCGGGGCGGTGACGGCCCCAGCGCCCCGTTTGCCGCCGAGGCGCCCACCCCGCGTTTACAGCAGGCGCTGCGGCAGACGGCGAGGCTGTCGGCCGCGCTGCGCGCCGACGAGCAACGGCACCGAATCGCCCCGAGTCGTGAACCCGACGACGGGTTCGCCAGCACCATCTACCGCTGGGCCTGCACCGGTGATCTGGCCGCGGCTTTGGCCACCGCCGACACCTACGCCTCGGCCGGCGGTGGTTCTCCGTTGTCCGCGGGGGATTTCGTGCGCTGGTGCCGACAGGTGCTCGACCTGCTGGACCAAGTCCGCAACGCCGCTCCCGACCCTGAGCTGCGGGCTACCGCCAAGCGCGCTATCAATGACGTTCGGCGCGGCGTTGTCGCAGTTGACGCCGGGTAGGCTGAGCCGGGACTACGGTTACATGCGCAAACGTGTCAAAAGACTTGCAAGGGACTTTCAAGGACACAGGAGAAACGATGAGCGGACCGCAGGGGTCAGATCCAAATCAGTCGTGGCAACCGCCCGGCCATGACGCCGATCAGCAATCCGCGGACCAGCCGACCCAAGTGGCACCGACGGGATCACCCTGGCAACAGCAGCAGCCACCCCAGGACGCGACGTGGCAAGCCCCCGCGTACACGCCACCCGCGTATCCGCAGTACCAACAGCCGGCTGAGCAGTCGTATCAACAGCAATACCCGTCGGCAACGCCCGGCTACGGACAATCGGAGCAGTTTGGTTCCCAGCCCACCCAGTACGGCACGCCCGCTCAATACGGCCAGCCCGACCAGTACGGCCAGCCGGGGCAGTACGGGCAATACGCCCAGCCTGGCCAATACGCCCAGCCTGGCCAATACGGTCAGCCCGGCCAGTACGCCCAGCCCGGTCAGTACCCGCAGCAATACCAGCCCTATGACCAATCGGGGCAACCGGGACAACCGGGCAAGAAGCGTTCGGGTGCGCTGATCGGCGGCATCGCGGCGGCAATCGGCGTGGTCGTGATCGGGGCCGTTCTGGTGCTCGGTTTCTTATGGCCAGCATGGTTCGTCACCACCAAGCTGGACGTCAACAAGGCTCAGGCCGGCGTGCAGCAGGTCCTCACCGACGAAACCAATGGCTACGGCGCGAAGAACGTCAAAGACGTCAAGTGCAACGGCGGCTCAGACCCGACCGTCAAAAAGGGCGGCACCTTCGACTGCACCGTCAGCATCGACGGCGCGCAGAAGCACGTGACGGTCACCTTCCAGGACAGCAAGGGCACCTACGAGGTCGGCCGCCCCCAGTAGCCCTCACGCGGGCAACGCGTCCAGCGCCTTCTGCAACCGCGCGATCGACGACCCGACTCCCAGTGCCGTCGCCAGCTCGGCGGTGCGTTTCGGGTCGGCGGCGGCCAGCGGTAGCGCGTCGGTGGGCGTCGAAAGTGTGACGGGCGCGTCGGTGGCGACCCGCACCACCGCACCGGCGGCCTCGATGTAGTCGGTCGCGGCCAGCAGTTTCGCCCGCAATCCCTTGGCCATTTTGGATTTCGGGTCGTGTGCGGCGGCCAGGATCTGCTCCAGCGAGCCATGCTGCGCCAGCAGGGCGGCCGCCGTCTTCTCGCCGACGCCCGGCACACCCGGTAGGCCGTCGGACGGATCGCCGCGCAGCAGCGCGAGTTCGGCGTAGGCGGGCCCGGCCCGATCGGCCGGAACGCCGTAGTGCTCGGCGACCTCGGCCGGCCCGAACAGGGTGGCCTTGGACAGCCCGCGGCCCAGGTAGAGCACCCGAACCGGGACGGGATCGTCGGCGACGACCTGCAGCAGGTCGCGGTCGCCGCTGACCACGACGACGGGGTCGTCTTTTTCGAATGCCGCCAGCGTGCCCAGCACGTCGTCGGCCTCGAAGCCCGGCGCGCCCGCGGCGGGGATCCCGAATGCGTCCAGCAGCTCCATGATCATGTCGACCTGCGGTGTCAGGTCGTCGGGCACTTCCTCGACGTCGGGCTCTCCCTCAGGCTCGGGCTCGGCCACCCGGTGCGCCTTATAGGAGGGGATCAGATCGACGCGGAACTGGGGCCGCCAATCCAGGTCGAGGCACACCACCAGCCGGCTGGGCTTTTGTTGGGTGATGACCACGGCCATCGAGTCGATGAAGCCGCGCACGGCGTTGACCGGCCGGCCGTCGGGCGCGGTGATCGACGACGGCACCCCGAAGTAGGAGCGGAACCACATGCTGGCGCCGTCGAGCAGCGCGAGGGATGCGGGCATGCGGGTTATCCTGCCAGCCATGGATTCTCGCCGGTTCAAGGCCTTCGATGCCGGGGTATATGCCCGCCGGCTGACCGCGGCGGCCGCGGCCACCGCCGACGCCGGTCTCGCCGGTCTGGTTATCACCCCGGGCTATGACCTGCGCTACCTTGTGGGTTCGCGCGCGCAGACGTTCGAGCGCCTCACCGCGTTAGTGTTGCCGGCAGCCGGTGAGCCGACGATCCTCGTGCCGCGATTGGAGCTGGCCTCGCTCAGCGAGTCGGCCATCACGGAACTGGGCCTCACGGTGCGGGATTGGGTCGACGGCGACGACCCCTACCGGTTGGTGGGTGACGCGTTGGGCGGTGCCCCTGCCGCAGCGGCCGTCAACGATTCCATGCCGGCGCTGCACCTGTTGCCGCTGGCCGGTGTGCTCGGCGTGCTGCCGGTGCTGGCCACCGACGTGATGCGCGGGCTGCGGATGGTCAAGCAGCCGGCCGAGATCGATGCGCTGCGCAAGGCCGGTGCGGCCATCGACCGGGTGCATGCTCGGGTCCCGGAGTTTTTGATACCCGGCCGGACCGAGGCCGACGTCGCCGCCGATATCGCTGAAGCGATTGTCGCCGAAGGGCATTCGGAGGTGGCGTTCGTCATCGTCGGCTCCGGACCGCACGGAGCCGACCCGCATCACGGCTACTCCGACCGCGAACTGCAGGTCGGCGACATCGTCGTCGTCGACATCGGCGGCAGCTACGAACCCGGATACCACTCCGACTCCACCCGCACGTACAGCATCGGCGAACCCAGTCGCGATGTGGCACAACACTATTCGACACTGCAACGGGCGCAGCGCGCGGCGTTCGACGCGGTCCGTCCGGGCGTGACCGCCGAGCAGGTCGACGCCG
Organism: Mycobacterium sp.; assembly: GCF_052144515.1. Lineage (GTDB taxonomy): Bacteria > Actinomycetota > Actinomycetes > Mycobacteriales > Mycobacteriaceae > Mycobacterium. The sequence goes on from NZ_JBKQQD010000164.1 coordinate 13,009, forward strand.
CTGCTCGCGACGTGCTTGTTGAGGCCGGCCTGGGGGAGTATTTCGTGCATCGCACCGGGCACGGTATCGGGCTGTCGGTGCACGAGGAGCCCTACATCGTCGGCGGCAATGACCTGACTTTGGTTGCGGGCATGGCGTTTTCGATCGAGCCCGGTATCTACTTCCCGGGCCGGTGGGGTGCCCGGGTCGAGGACATCGTCATCGTGACCGAGGACGGTGCGCTGTCGGTCAACAACCGGCCGCACGAGCTCATTGTGGTGCCCGTGGCTTAGCGTACGTTGGGTGTGGTGTCACTCCTGGACCTCACACTGCTTCCCATCCGGATCGCACGTCACATCGCCGATGCGGTGGTGCATCCCGAGGCGCCCGCATCGGCGCCACCGGCCGAGCTGGTCGTGGTCGACGGGATGCCCGAGGGGGTGCCGCCGGCGGCGCGGCGACCCGAGCCGCAACTCCCCGCGCCGGCCGGGTGGCCGTTCGGCGAGGAGTTTCCGCGCACCTGCGGCACGGCCCGCCTGGCCGGTGGCGCTTTGTTCTGGACCGACTTCCTCTACGACGACCATGGCGCGACGGGCCTGCCCATCGGCGACCTGAAAATCCAGGCGCCGCCCGCCGGCACCTACATCTATCCCGACGGGCCCGCGGCCGGCAACGGGGCCGACATCTTCCGTGTCGCCATCGGGCTGACCGAGACCCATACCTGGTGGCGGATCGACTGGAACACGCTGCTCGACGCCGCGGTGCCGATCGCGCTGTTCACCTTCGACACCCACCGTGAGCGGGCCAGTGCTGAGGAATGGCCGGCCGGTGCCGGCGTGCGCTCCGAGGGCATCGACCTGGCGCTGCTGGTCTCCGGTGGCAGTGCGCGGCTGATCGAGCTGACCACGCAGGCCTCGACGCCCGTCGAGCAGAGCGTCGACACGGGATCGAGGTCGTTTGTCGCGCAGGTTCCGCGGTCGCTGCTCGAACCCGCCGGCAGTTGGACAGTCCGGCTGGCCGCCGGGCTGGCCAACGCCGCGGGAGACGGATTCGCCGACGTGCCGGCCGAACACGGCGCGCTGCCCGGGCAACCCAACGTGTACAACGTCGCGTTTCGCACCAACGAGCAGGAACCGCCGCACCTGAACTTCTGGTCCGACAAGGCCCAGGCCAAGGCCCTGAGCAGCGGCGACGTGTCAGAGTTCGCGGTCGTCGTCGACTGGGACGCGCTTGCCGAACGGGAAACCACGCCCGAGCCGGTCATCACCGGCGCCTCGACCCGCTGGTACGTGTCCTCAGTGGAGCTGGGCCAGGGCATAAAACAAGGGTTGGCGGCCGACAATATTTTGAGCACCGAGCCGCAGTTCCTCGGTCGGGTTCAGCCCTTTTCGATTTGCCTTCCGTCGACATATGCGCCCGGGCGCGCGCTGCCGTTGACGCTGCTGCTGCACTCGCTTTCGCTCGGGCAAACCCAGTTCGCCGCCATCGACCCGCGACTGTTGCACGAAGTCTGCGAGACCCGCGAATCGGTGGTGATCACGCCGCTGGCCCGAGGCCCGTCGACCTGGTATTTCGACACTGGGGAACTCGACGTGTGGGAGGTGTGGGCGCGGGTGGCCGAACAGCTGGGCACCGACCCCAACCGCACGGTGATTTCGGGCTATTCGATGGGCGGCTATGCAGCCTACAAGCTTGGGCTGACCTACCCCGAGGTGTTCGCCCAGGCGGTCGTGCTGGCCGGCCCGCCGGCGTGTGGTGTGCGGCTGTTGCCCGATATCGACATCCCGGCCGACCTGAACCCGGACTCTCCCTGTGCCCGCGAGGGCGACAGCTGGAAGCTGCTGGTGAACGCGCGGTGGCTGCCCTACGTCATCGCTCACGGGCTCGTCGATGAGCTGGTGCCGTTCGCCTCGGCGGCCGAGCAGGTGCTCGAACTGGACCGGCTCGGCTATCGCCACCGATTCACCGCTTATCCGCTGGAGGATCACATCGCCTGGATCTTTCAGGACAAGTTCGACGATCCGGTCGCACACATGGGAACTGGCCTGCGCCAAGCGGATCCGGGTCACATCACGTTCGCGTGGTACCCCCAGCTGGTGCGGGCCGACCTGGGTATCGGGCCACACCAGGTGTGGTGGTTGTCGGAGCTGGCGGCCGCCCCCGAGGTGGTTGCCCGCCGCGGGGCCGTCGCGGAAGTCGACGCGCGGTCGTATGCACGGCCGGACCCGACGCACACCATCACGCACCATCGCGGCATCGTCGGGCACTTCGACCCGACCCCCGGGTTGTACAGCGAGCTGGACTGGCGGGTAGGGCCTCCCGCGGGGCCGCTGCCGTATCTGACATTGCGGCTCAACGGGGTTGGCAGCCTCACCGTTGACGTCGAGCGGGCCGGCCTGGCGGCGTTGCCCTCCTCGACGATCTCGGTGGCGACCGACACCGCCACCCAGATCACGCTCGGTGGGCTAGGCGCCGGGGCGGTGGTGCAAGTCGACGGCCAACCAGCCGGGCCGAGCGTGGCGCTGCTGCCGGGGCGGCACCGCATCGACCTGATCGGAAAAGCAGTGACGCCCTAGGTGTTTCGCACCGCCCGCTCGGCCGCGGCGTTGCGCGCGTCCATCTCGGTGAACCCGTTGGCGGCCAGGTGCGCCCTGCTGCCGACCGCGGTGAGCGCCTCCTGGTGGGCCTGCAAGGTTTGCACGTGCTGCGTGTGTGCCGAGCGGACCGCGTCGTGAAACTCCTCGGCCGCGGCGAACTCACCGAACATCCCCGACATCAGCGGGCCGCGCGAGAGGTGGTCGGCCCCTTCTTGAGCGTGTCCGCCCGCGCGGTGCGACTCGTTGGCCCCCGAGTGCAGCAATCCAGTGTCGACAAACATCGTGACCCCTTCCTGCTATGAGCTGTCGGTGAGGCTAATGACGGCGCGGTGAGCGGTCAATTCACCCTGCGCGTCATCAGTGCAGCAACTGGTCGGTGACGTCGTACCAGGTGCCGTCGCGGCGGTGGTCACCGACGTTGCGGCACTCCCCGGAAAGTTCGACCGAACCGTCTTTGACCGTTCCGCTGCTCTTGCCGATGATCGCCATGACGCCGCCTGTGTGGATGACGCGGCCGAAGGGCCGCTTGCCCGGCGGCGGACCGTCCGACCAGCCGTGGCCAATCATCGTCGTGGCGATCTGCTCGAAATAGGCGTTGCGGTCGGCTCCGGCGGGGACGTCGAACGACATGTCCACTCGGCCGCGAAAGGGCGGGTCGCCCTGGTCGTTACACGATTCCCAGCCGAAGACGCCGGAGACGTTTTGCAACTTGGCGATCGTTGCGATTTGCCTGGCCGGGTCGAGCACCTGGGCCTTGGTCTGCTCATCGGAGAGCGGGTTTGCAGGACGATCCGGGTCCTGTCCAAACGGAATCATCTTCGAACATCCTCCTAAGACGACGGTGACCGCGATGAGCGCGGCGGCGACGCGTGCAAAAACTGAAATAGCTTGCTGCCCAGCCGCGTTAACATCAAACATCGGCGAACAACCTCCTTGAGCACCGATCACTATTTGAAATCATGGTCCCTGGTGACCGAATCTCCCTGCCGGTCCCATTCCGGGTCGACGGTGACGGGTGCTCGAATCTCGACGTGCGGCAGGGGGATCGTCCCGAAGGGCGTCTTCACCTCGGTCGGCGTCGAGATCCGTTCTTCGTCCCTGAACGGAGCGAGCATGCCTTGGTTGGCCAAGTCACTGCCGTGGCCGGTGGAGATTTCGGTCATATTGTGCAGCGCTTCGCTGCCCATGTCGTAGTAATGGGAGTGGTCGTTGAACCAGGGGACAACGCTGCGCGTGCCCGCAACTTCGGCGCGGAACCGCACCGACCCGAATCCGGAATGGGCTGGGTCGGTGCCCAGCCCCGCCAACGGCCCGAGCGGGTCGCCGAGAGCGTCGTTGATCGCGTTGGGCGTACCGCTGCCTGATTCGCCGATCCAACTGATCGCGTCGGTGGAGGCCGCACCCACGTAAACCTGTCCGCCATTGAGGTGAAAGTCGGTGGCGCTGCGCGCCACATCGGTTCCTGGACAGCCGATCAGCACGGCGTCATTGGCGCGCATGCCGCTGTTGGCGAAGGCGTCGGCCACCGTCGTCGACCCGTAGGAATGCCCGATGACGGTGACGTGCGACGGAATCGAGCCATCATGGGTGACCGCCAGACCGTTGACATCGGCGGCCAGCAGCGCGCCTCCCTCACGCGCCAGCCACGGGCTGCCCACCTGCTGCAGTTTCGTCGGGTCGGCGAGGGCTTGTTCCGGATGCTGGAAGTCGAACTCCGGTGCGTCATAGCCCATCCAGGCGATCACCGCGGTGGGCTTCGTGGGATCGGCGTTCAACGACTGGCTGTAGAGGTTGATGGCGTCGTTGTGCCCGTCGAACAGCCAGCCGCCTTTCACGCTGCTGTTGGTGCCGGGAACGATGACGGCGGTATTGCGCGCCTTGTCGAGGTTACCGATCGCGATCGCCGCCCGTCCCTTTCCGTTGAAGGCGAGCGGGTCGTATGCCCAAAGCATAACGGGCCGTGGGTTTTTGGGGTCGCCCCTGTCGTGTTCGAGTCCCTTGTTGGTCTTCACCGCGTTCTGGTATCGGGTGATGTCGGTGGCCTTGAGGCCGTACTTTTCCGGGTTGGTGAACAGGTCGTTGTTCGAGTCGTGAAGCGCGTTGTCCCTCAGCGCTTGGGGCGACAGCCCGAACTGTCCCGCGACATCCTCGACCCGGTGCAGGTCGTCGTTCATCACGTCCGCGCTGACGTGTCCACGGACGTCGGCCGGAATTCCGTTGAGGTTGCCCAACTCCTGCGGGTGCTGATCGATCAGCAGGCGTTTCTGCTCCTCGCTGAGCGAATCCCACCAGCGTTTGACTTGCTCCGGATTGGTGTCCGGCGGCGGGATCAACAACTCGTCCGCCCCTCGCATCTCCGCCGGGTCGACTCCGTCGGCGCGCAGGACGGCCAGCCCGTTCTGCAACGTCGCCGAGTAGCCGTCGCGAATTTGGTTGACCTGGAACAGCACTGCGCGTGTCTCGGCAACGGCGTCTTCGTAGAGATCGTTGACCTCGTCTTCGTCGCCGTCGTCGATTGCCTCGCCGATTTCGTCGTCGATATCTGCCAGGTCCTGGTCGAGCGCCGAGATGTACCAGCCGGAGGTTCGTTGCGCTTCGGCCAGGGCGGCGGCGATGTTTTCCAGGTCGGCGGCGATTTTGGGCAGTTGCGCGGCCTGCAGGCCCAAGGACTTGGTCACGCGCTGCACTTCGGCGGAGTCGTTGATCGGGTGCTGGCCGTTCTCCCGATTCCAGGACGCCGCGAAGCGGCGACGGGCCTCCTCGAAGGCGGTGTTGGACTCGGTGGTGGACTGGCCCGCGTCATGAAACGCCTGCGCCAGATCGGATATCTGCGCTGGGAGGCCGGCCTGCAGGCTGTCGTCCATCCCCCAGGGATCGCCGCCGGCATCGATGATCAGCCGCGCGACGCTTATGTATTGGAGTTGCATCGCACCGCCGGCGGTTCTTGGGCGCACCTCGGCGCGAGGTAGGACTCATCCGCCCCCGCGTGCAGTGACCCAATGTCGACGACCATGTGTGCAGGAATCCGAGGTGAGCGGACATCGCCCCCCTCTATAGCTGGTGAGGTTAGCTACTTCGCGATTGCCGGTCAATCTGGTGCCGGTCTTCCGGGGCCCCGGCCGACGGGCGAATCGTCGGGCCGCGTGCGCGATAGGGGTCTCACATCTGCCGTCTGACTGGTGGTGGCGGCTGGCTCTGGAGGGCTTTGCTGCGCGACTGGGGTGAATAGCGGCTGCGGACGGCATGGGTGAGAATTCCGCGCGTGGCCCCCTTGGCGGTTGATCCAGCGGCGTTGTCGGCTGCCGGCGCCGCCGTGATTGCCATTGGCGATGACGTGGCCGCGGCGTTGGGCGCGTTGACGGCCGGGTTTTCGGCCAACACTGGCCAGGACGCGGCCGGCGAGGTGTTCGGCCTGGCGTATCAGGATGCCGCGGAGGCGCTGTTGAAGGCTGCGGCGGCTGCGATCAACGCGCTGCGTTTCAACGGGGCCAAGATACAACTTTGCGCGTCGAATTATTCGAAGGCCGAGGCGGCTTCGACGCTCGGCGGCGGCGGTGGCGGTGTGCTGCCCGCCCCGGGCGAACCGGTCAAGATCGCGGCTCCCGGTCCGCCGGGGACGCTGGGTCCCGGGGTGGCCGCTCCACTGCTTTGGGCGGTGGTTGAGGCGTTGATCGACGGTGTCTGGCCCAACGGTCATGTTGCGGCGCTGCGTGCGGCCGCGGGGCGGTGGCGTGCCTTCGGTGCGGCGCTCACCGGGGGCCAGGACGCGCTGAACAAGCCGAAGTCAGCGGTCGCCGGGCAGCAGATTCCGGAAGGAGCGTCGATTCAGCCCGTCCTGTCCACGATCGGCACCCATCTGGGCGAGCTGGGTGCGCAGTGCGGGAAGTTGGCCACCAAGCTGGACGCTTTCGCCGACGAAGTGGCCCACACGCAGAATGCGATTCGCGATCTCTTGCACCGGTTGGGGACGGTGTCGGGCCTGTGGCATGAGGTGGTGTCGTTCTTCGACGGTGACGCGCTTGAGGAGATCAAAAAGATCGCCGCCGACATCAACGCCCTACTGCACGACATGAAACGCGAAGCCGAGGCCCAAGCGCAGGTCATGAAAGATGGGATGCAGATCATCGATGGCTGGGTGCGCGGCATGGAGAAATACACGCGCGGCGAGTTCACTCATTTCCTGGGCCAGGCCGTCGGTAATCAAGTGGCAACTGTTTTCGACACCTACGTAAACATTGACGAGGGAGTTTTCAAGGGAGCGGTCGGGCTCGTACAGACCGTCGACCAGCTAGACCCGACGCGGTTCCTCTACGATCCCAAAGGCGCGGCGTCCACTTGGGCCGGTCTTGGCGAGACGGTCGTTAAAGCCAATCCGTTATACGCCGTATTTGATCCGGCCGGCGCACTCAAAAATGATCTGGGCCTTCTCAAAGGCCTAGTGCACGCCGAGGATTGGCGCAGCGATCGGCCGGGCTTGGGGTTCGGGGAAAACCTCTTCGATGTCGCGACCCTCTTCGTTCCGGGTGCGGGGGAAGCCGGTGCCGGCGCGGAAGGGGCTGCGGCGGGAACACGCGCCGCCGCCGAGGCGGGCGTTGATGCCGCGGATGCTGCCGGCACGGTGGGGCGCGCCGGGCGGGTGGCCGGCGAGGTGGGAGAAGCCGCGGGCGCTGGCGGTGCGCTGGCCGATATCGGCAAGGCAGGCGGCGGCTTGACCAAGGACTTGGAAAACCTCGGGGGAGAGCTGCCCAAGACCGATTCTCCGCTCGGTGGTCGTCCGGTCGGCTTGCCAGACCCGAAGCCGTTGGAGGCGCCGGTCGAGCCCACACCTCGCCCGATGGATTCCGCGGTGTCGAGCAAGACCCCATTCGATCCTCCGGCCGCCCCGCCCGCGACGGCCGTGAGCGAGGGTCCATTCGGCCCGCCAATCGCCCCGCCCGGGTTGGAGCCGCCGGGCACGCCGGTCGGTCCGCATGATCCGCTGCCCGGGCCTGGGGGTGGTCCGGGTCCTGGGCTGGCGGGTCGCCATGATCCGGTGTCGGTGCCGGCGGGTGGTCCGCGTGATTCGGTGCGGCTTTTCGCAGCGGCGACGCCCACCGCATCAGCCCCCGATCTCACGGCATCGGGCAGTCGGCTATCCGAACTGTCAGCGCCACATGGCGGTGGAGGGCATGGGCCTGGCGACGGCAGGCCCACGGGCAGTCACCCGCATGAACGGCCACCGCGCGGTGGTGGCCAGCACAGGCCCGGTGACGACAGTCCGCAGAGTGGTCGCCCTCACGGGCAACCACCATCCCGCGACGGGACACCTCACGGACATAGCGATGCGGGCTCAGATCGTGACGGCCTTTCCGACAGCGGCTACGGTCCGACCGCGATAGACCCACTGACCTGGGATGATCGGTTGGCACTTGCCGACTACACTGGCTCTGGCTACGAGGACTTAAACAGGGCGTTGAGGAGCGATGCATTGGACGCATCTCACCACGCTCGTATTGACGCGCTAAATAATGCGTTGGAGAAGCTTCCCGCTTATCAAGGCCCAGTAATTCGTGGGACAAACCTTCCGCCTGAGGTGCTTGATCAATATCGACCTGGTGAAATCATTACAGAGGACGCTTTCCTAAGTACGACGACGAACACGGCAGTCGCACGGTCACCAACGTTCGCTGGGAACGTAGAGTTTAGGATTTTGTCCAGCACAGGCCGAGATATTTCGTCCCTCTCGATGTTCCCGGGCGAGCAAGAAATACTGTTTCCCCCTGGTACTAGGTTCTATATCGTTAGTAAGGTACTAGATCCGCTAACGGGCAGGACAGTTATCCGCATGGTCGAACGCTAGATCAGGGGGATCCAGGGAACCAATGGACGATGGGAGTTTTCAGTGAGTAAGAGAATTGCTGGCAAGACTTTTTCTACGCCCGAAGAGGCAGGCGTTACTCCGCCGACAGAAGAGGAATTGGCGCGCGCACAAAAACTATTTGATGAGTTCGAACAAAAAATAGACGCCGTGGCTCCAGAAGATCGGATCAAAGATGTCTCACCAAAGTTCTGGGATGACATTTCAGGCACCGAGTACGAAGATCGGAGCGACCAATAGCTCGCACCACAAGATCGGTTTCGACCTGATCTGGCTGCGTTACTCGCTTTTTGCGTCCGACTAGAAGACCGCGAACCATATGGCGATGTATTGGCAGATCGCCGCAACCGCGGTGCAAGCGTGGAACAACTCGTGATAACCGAACGTCGTCGGCCACGGGTCGGGCCAGCGCAGCCCGTAGAACACCGCACCGATGCTGTACAGCGCGCCGCCGCAAGCCAGCAGCATCGCCCCGGCCACTCCGACGTCGTGCACAATCATTCCGCCGTACCAGACCGCTACCCAGCCCAGCAGGAGATAAAGCGTGACGCCCACCCAACGCGGGGCCGACGGCCAAAACAGCGACACCGCGATTCCGGCCAGCGCACCGCCCCATACGATTGCCAGCACGGTATGCGCGGTCGCGCGCGGCATGGCCAGCGTGGCGAACGGTGTGTAGGTGCCAGCAATGAACACGAAGATCATCGAGTGGTCGAGACGACGCATCCATCTCCTGGCGTCCGCCGACTCCCAGTGAACGCGGTGATAGATGGCGCTGACAGCAAACATCGCCACGATAGCCAGGGCATACGCCAGCGTGGCGAGGCCGGCTTGCTTGGAGGCCACTGCCCACGACATCACCACCAGGGCAGTACCCGCAAAGAAGGCCGCGACGGCGCAGTAGAGGTGAATCCAGCCGCGCAAGCGCGGCGGGGTCAGCGTATTGACAGCGGCGTTAACACCGTCGACAACGGCAGCTGGTTGCAGAGACTCGGGCCGGGAGATCGAATCAGTCTGGTAACTCACTATTTCCCCTAACTAGTGGCGAAGCGTTCAGTCCTCACCATCGGAGCGCCAGCGTAGGAGCGGGCCGCTGAGAAGCCGCTGAGAAGCTCGTCGGCCTTGATGTATGTCGCGCATGACGGCCACGTTGTTACCGCGCTAAAGGTGTTCTCAGCCGATCCTCAGCGCTGCAGGATCAAACTATGGGGGTGTGTGCAGTACGGCCGGTGCGGCGAAACAGGATCGTGCGTGCCGTGCGCCTCCCCAATTTGGGCATCTCCGCTCGCTCAGCTGCGGTGTCGGCGATCGTCGTGTTGGTTGCACTTGTTTTTGCGGGCTCGTTATTCGTGGCGATCCTGTACCGGTCGTTGCTGGTGGGTGTCGATGACGCCACCGCCGGCAGGGTTCGCCATATCGTGGAGGCCCTGCAGTCCGGCTCGCCTGACAACCTCGACAGCGGCCTTTTGACCACCAACCAGCGCGTGGTCGCAATCCAGCTCATCGCCCCCGATGGCAAGGTGATAGCGCGGGCCGGGGCTGCGCCTAATACGCCGTTGATCGCCGTGACCCAGTTCGACCTCAATTTGCGCCGCGGCATGTCCGACGATGCGGTGCCCAATGACGACATGCGTGTCAGCGGTCAGCGGGTCAACACTCCATCCGGTGAATACACGGTGCTCGTCGGAGGGGGTAGCGAGGCGGTCGAGGCGACCGCACGGACCGTCGCGCTGCTTTTGGCTTGCGGCGCCCCGATCATCATCGCGGTGGCGGCAGCGGCAACCTACGGGCTCGTTCGCCGCTCACTGAAATCGGTGGACGCGATCCGCAGCAGAGTGGCTGAAATCTCCACGTCCGACTTAGCCGAACGGGTACCCGTACCCAGCAGTCGCGACGAGATTGCAGCCCTGGCAGTCACCATGAACGAAATGCTGTCGCGCATCGAAGCCGGCCACCGCGCGCAACAACGGTTCCTCGGCGACGCCTCTCACGAATTACGCAGCCCGCTGGCCACCATCATCTCCGGGTTGGAGGCCGCCGAGGTTCATCCTGAGTTGCTCGATGCAGACTTAGCGATCAACACCTTGCTTCCGGAGGCGCAACGAATGCGCCTGCTGATCGAAGATCTGCTTCTGCTGGCCCGCGCCGACGAGCAAAGTCTGACATTGCGCAAAGAGCAGGTGCTCCTCGGCGATGTTGCGGAGGTCGAGGTGAATCGCGCACGCCGTGACGCCGGATGCACGATCCACACCGATACCTCTCCGGTGTGCTTTATCGGTGACCCGGTTGCGGTGTCGCGTGTGATTCGCAATCTCGTGGATAACGCTGTGCGCCATGCGAAATCGCGCGTCGACGTCCACGTCGGCAGCCGAGACGGTGACGCCATCATCACCGTCAGTGATGATGGCCGCGGCATCGCTCCAGCCGAGCGAGCCCGGGTCTTCGAGCGGTTTGTGCGTCTGGACTCAGACCGGGCCCGCAGCAGCGGAGGAACCGGCCTAGGGCTAGCAATCGTCGCCGAGGTCGTGGCCGCGCACGGCGGCACCGTAACCATTGACGACCGACCCGGCGGCGGAACCAAAATGACCGTGGCCCTCCCTCAAAACAAGCCTCAGCACAACAACCGGTAACCGGCACCGCGAATCGTCTCGATGGTGTTGGTGCCGAAGGGAACATCGATCTTGCGCCGCAGATAGCCCACGTAAACCTCAACAACGTTGTCCGGACCCTGATAGTGCGCATCCCACACGTTGTTCAAGATCTCGGCCTTCGTCACCACGACGTCCTTGTTGCGCATGAGAAATTCCAGCAGCCCATACTCACGGGGAGTCAAAGTGATTGGGGTCGAACCACGTTGGACCGTGTGCCGGGCCGGATCCAGTGACAGCGAGCCAGCGGTCAACACCACTGGCCGCTCCGGCGCACCGCGACGCACCAACGCGCGCAGCCGCGCCACGAGCACCCGAAACGAAAACGGTTTCGTCAGATAGTCATCCGCTCCGAGATCGAACGCATCGGTCTCGTCGTATTCACCGTCCTTGGCAGTCAGCATGAGCACCGGTGTCCACACGTCCTGCGACCGCATTCGACGCAGCACCTCGTACCCCGCTGTGGCCGGGGAGCATGATGTCGAGAACCACGACATCAAAGTTGTGTGAAACCGCCTCGTGTAGGCCCTCGACGCCCGTACTGGCAGCGACGACGACGAAACCCTCCGCCTTCAGTCCCCTGGACAGCGTCGCCGACAATCGTGGCTCGTCCTCGACGAGCAGGACTCTCATGGCGTTGATTCCGCGTCTGCCGCTGTACGTCCTTCCGGCTGGCCGGGGTGACGTCCGGGGCGTTGCGGCAGGAGAACTAGCAACGCGACGATGATCGCAGCGATGACCGCCGAGGCCAGCGGGCGGCTCAGGGCCAGGCCGCCATCGGCGACGGGCTTATCGAGGAAATCGCCCACGGTCGCGCCCAGCGGCCGCGTCAGGATGAATGCCACCCAGAACAGGGTGACCCGCGACACTGCGGTCCAGTAATACAGGGCCACCACCGCGAGAAGAGCCGCCGCGAATACCAACGCGCCGCGTTCGTAACCAAATCCGCGAGTGTCGGCGAGCCAATCGCCGAGAGCGGTGCCCAGCGTTTGTGAAAACGTGATGGTCGCCCAGTAGAACGCCTCTACCTTCGGCGTCGAAACGGTGCTCACCGATACCGTGCCCTGCGACCAACGCCAAAGCCCCAAGGTAGCCAAGAGACAACCCAGAAGCAGAAGCGATCCGCCGGTGTAGCCGATCCCCAGTGATCGGTCAGCGAAATCGGCCAACACTGTGCCGAAGGTCGTCGAGGCCACGATCGTCGCCCAGTACAGAGCCGCATGGAAGCGCTTGGCCAAGATCTGTGCGGCGACCAGTGCCACCAGCGTGACCCCGAAAAGCGCAACTCCGGCGACGTAACCCCAATTCAGCGTCATCGTGACGGTGTCGCCGCCGGTCTCGCCCAACGTGGTCGCCAAGACCTTGATGACCCAAAAGCCCAGGGTCACCGCCGGCACCTTGGTTAACGCCTGTTTCGTCACGTCATTCATCAGGTACTGATCTTTCGGTCTCGTTGAATGGATGCCACAGCGTGCCGATGTCTCTATTCATGACTACGGCAACCCAACTGAGGAGACGCTGAGATCGATTCCGCGGATTTAGCAAGTAGGGGTGAGGCCAGCCGAAGGCTACTCGCTGCTACTGCGGTCGAGCAGATCCGACGACCCGAGCACCCGCTCCACCTGGACCTCGATGACCACCCGTCGCGGGTTTGCGCGTGGGGTGCGGTAGCGCTGGGCGTAACGCAACTCGGCGTCGCGGACGGCGTCGATCTCCCTGTTCACGGTGGATCGGCCCTCCAGCGACAGCCACCGGGCACCGTCGACCTGGCTGAGCACGGCCACCCCGCCGCGGTCGGCGTTGACCGCCTTCTGAGAGCCGCCGGTGGTGATGACCCGTGCGATATGGGTCTTGGGATCGAAGGTGAAGCCAACCGCCACCACATGCGGCGAATTGTCGGCTCGCAGCGTGGTCAGCATCGCCAAGTGGCGTTCGGAGAGAAACGCCAGCGCGTCGTCGGTGAGTCGGGTAGTGGTATACGGCATCGCCCCTCACGCTAGCGCAGGTCATAATCGCAGCCGTGGACGACACGGGCGCCGGCCCGGTACTAATTCTGGGCGGCCGCAGCGAGATCGGCGTTGAGCTTGCGCGGCGCCTGGCCCCTGGGGCGACGCTGGTCCTGGCCGCACGGAATGCCGACCGTCTCGACGAGCAGGTGGCCACCCTCACGGCGGCCGGAGCCGCGGCGGTGCACACCAGGGAGTTCGACGCCGACGACCTGGCCTCGCACGGCCCGCTGATCGCCTCGGTCATCGACGACCATGGCCCCATCGGCACCGCGGTGCTGGCCTTCGGGATCCTTGGCGACCAGGCCCGGGCTGAGGTCGACGCGGCGCATGCGGTGGCCATCGTGCACACCGACTACGTCGCTCAGGTGAGCATGCTCACCCATCTGGCCACCGCCATGCGCACCGCGGGTCGGGGATCGCTGGTGGTGTTCTCCTCGGTGGCCGGGGTGCGGGTGCGCCGCGCGAACTACGTCTACGGCTCCGCTAAGGCCGGCCTGGACGGCTTCGCCAGCGGGTTGGCCGACGCGCTGCACGGAACCGGAGTGCGACTGCTGATCGCGCGGCCGGGATTCGTCATCGGGCGCATGACGGAGGGCATGACGCCCGCACCGCTGTCCAGCACCCCCGACCAGGTGGCCGCCGCCACCGCGCGGGCGCTGGCCAAGGGGCGGCGCACCGTCTGGATCCCGCGGGCATTGCGGTCGTGGACCGTCGTGCGGCTATTGCCGCAGTTCGTCTGGCGCAGGATGCCGCGTTGATCACCGTTGTCGGGATCGGCGCCGACGGAATGCCGGGACTTCCCGAAGCGTCGCGAAGCGAATTACGCAGGGCCACAGTCATTTACGGGTCCAAGCGGCAGCTGGATCTGCTCGATGACACGGTGCGTGCGCCCCGCCGGGAATGGCCGTCACCCATGCTGCCCGCGCTGCGGCGCCTGCTTGACGATCACGGCGGCGAAGACGTACACGTGGTGGCCAGCGGCGACCCGCTGATGCATGGCATCGGCGGCACGTTGATCCGGCTGTTCGGGCCCGACCAGGTCACCGTGTTGCCGCACGTCTCGGCGGTGACGCTGGCGTGCGCGCGGATGGGGTGGAATGTGCATGACACGGAGGTGATCAGTCTGGTCACCGCGCAACCGGCCACCGCGGTACGCCGCGGCGGCCAAGCGATCGTGCTGTCCAGCGACCGGTCCACGCCGAAGGCGCTCGCGGAACTCCTCAACGCGCACGGCCGCGGCAATTCCGAATTCAGCGTGCTCGAACAGCTCGGCGGCCCAAAGGAGCGTCGCCGCGACGGCACCGCGCGGGAGTGGGCCGATCGCGGGCCCCAGGGGGTCGACGACCTCAACGTGATCGCCGTGCGCTATCTGCCCGACGAGCGCACGTCGTCGTTGTCGGATCAGGCATTCGCCCACGACGGGCAGATCACCAAACACGGGATCCGGGCGGTCACCATGGCGGCGTTGGCGCCGAGGCCCGGGCAGCGGTTATGGGACGTCGGTGCGGGCTCAGGCAGCATCGCCGTCGAGTGGTGCCGCAGCTGGCAGAGCTGCACCGCGGTGGCGTTCGAACGCGACGAGCGGCGCCGCCTCAACGTCGGGTTCAATGCCGCGGCGTTCGGTGTCAGCATCGACGTGCGCGGGGAAGCACCTGATGCGTTCGGCGGCGCCGAAGCGCCCTCGACGATTTTCATCGGAGGTGGCCTCACCGAGCCCGGACTCCTCGACGCCTGCCTCGGCAAACTGCCCGCCGGTGGACGCCTGGTCGCCAACGCTGTTACCGCAGAATCGGAAGCCCTACTGGTACATGCTTATTCGCGTTTCGGCGGCGAGCTGCGCCGATTCCAGCACTATCGGGGCGAGCCGCTCGGCGACTTCACCGGTTGGCGCCCGCAGATGCCCGTCACCCAGTGGGCGGTAACGAAGTGACGGTGTATTTCATCGGCGCGGGCCCGGGCGCCGCCGACCTGGTCACAGTCCGCGGCCAGCGACTCCTCGAAAGCTGCCAAGTGTGCCTCTACGCGGGGTCGATCATGCCCGACGACCTGCTGGCACACTGTCCACCCGGCGCCAAAATCGTCGATACCGGTTCGCTGACTCTTGAGCAGATCGTCACCGAACTCGCCGACGCCCACGCCGCCGGCCACGACGTGGCGCGGCTGCACTCCGGCGACCCGTCGCTGTATAGCGCGCTGGCCGAGCAGTGCCGCCGACTCGACGCGCTGGGCATTGACTACGAAATCGTCCCTGGAGTACCGGCTTTCGCCGCGGCCGCTGCCGCCCTCAAACGCGAGCTCACCGTCCCCGGGGTGGCGCAAACGGTGACGCTGACCCGAGTGGCCACTCTGTCGACACCCATGCCGCCCGGCGAAGACCTGGCCAGCCTCGCCCAGTCCGGGGCCACCCTGGTCCTGCACCTGGCCGCCGCGCAGATCGACACCATCGTCCCGCAGCTGCTGGCCGGCGGCTACCAGCCCGAAACACCGGCTGCGGTAGTGGCTTTCGCGAGCTGGCCACAGCAGACGGTGCTGCGCGGCACGCTCTCCAGCATCGCCGGCCAGATGCACCACGCCGGCATCACCAAGACCGCCGTCATCGTCGTCGGCGACGTGCTGGCCGCCGAGGGCTTCACCGACAGCTACCTGTATTCGGCGGCACGTCGCAGCGGGCCGCCCCACTGATGCGCGTGCTGCTGCTCGGTGGCACCGCTGAGGGAAGGGAATTGGCCGCGCGGCTGCACCCGCACGTCGACATCATCAGCTCGCTGGCCGGCCGGGTGCCCGACCCGGCCCTGCCCGTCGGCCCGGTGCGCATCGGCGGGTTCGGCGGCACCGATGGACTGCGGCGCTGGCTGCGAGACCAACGCATCGACGCCGTCGTCGACGCGACCCACCCGTTCGCGGCCACCATGACCGCGCATGCCGCGCAAGTATGTCGCGAACTGGCAATGCCGCATCTGGTGCTGGCCCGACCCCCGTGGGATTCCGACGGCGCCACCGTCGTCGCATCGGACACCGGCGCGGCAGAAACCGTTGCCGAACAACGTTTTTCGCGGGTCTTCCTCACCACCGGCCGCTCGGGCGTCAAGGCCTTCGCCGCCAGCGACGCGTGGTTTCTGATCCGCGCGGTCACCGAGCCGAACAGTGCATCATTGCCGCGTCATCACCAGCTGGTGCTGTCCCGCGGGCCGTATCACTACGACGACGAATTCGCGCTGCTGACCAAGCATCGCATCGACGCGCTGGTTACTAAGAACAGCGGCGGCGACATGACTCGGGCGAAGCTGGATGCTGCTGCGGCGCTTGATATTCCGGTGGTGATGGTGGCGCGCCCGCGGCTGCCGGACGGGGTGAAGGCGGTGGGCACCGTGCAGCAGGCCGCCGACTGGGTCGCCGAAATCCGCTAACCGGTAAGGTCGTCGCGTGCGTCGCGTTCCGCGTCGGCCAGCAGTGCGTCGCGGGCGCGGGCTACGCGGGATCGGATGGTGCCCACCGGGCAGCCACACACCGCCGCGGCGTCGGCATAGGGCAGCCCCAAAAGCTGGGTGAGCAAGAGGGCTTCCCGCTGTTCGGTGTTGAGGCCGGCGATCATCGTGGTCACTTCGACGAGGTCTTCGAATCCGCGGGCGTGGCGGTCGCCGGTGGGCAGGTGTTCGAGATAGGCGCCCGCGGCGGTACGGGGCCGCGATTGGGCGCGGCGGATGTGGTCGGCGACGACGCGGCGCGCGATGGCCAGCAGCCAGGTTCGGGCGCTGGATCGTCCGGAGAACCGCTCGATGGCGCCGATCGCCCGCAGGAAGGTTTCTTGAGTCAGGTCGTCCGCGTTCCCCGCATCGGACAGATAGGTGACAAACCGCCACACGTCGTGCTGGGTGGCCTTGATGAACGCCTCGAGCGCCCGCTCGTTCCCGCGCGCAGCCGCCAAGGCGAGTGCGGTAACGGCCTCGTCATCGGTTGACGCGGTCATGGCCGACCACCTTAGTCCCGCGGGCCTGGAGAATCTACGACGGGTTGTCGTAGAGGTCGCGATGGACCGGTTGATGGGCCACAGATGCCCGCGTCGTCGACCGGTGGGCTGGGCGGGGATGTCGGCTTGTTCGTCGGAGGCATCCGGGGCATCCGAGGCGTCCGATGACCGTGGCCCGCGCGCCCCGATTCGTTCCCGCGCCACCAGCAACGCGAACGTAAAGCCCACCAGCAGGGGCACGTGACTGGCGATGCGTGCTGCGGTCTCCTCGCCCTCGAAGGCGTCAACGACCTCGTAGCCCACGAGTGCCACCGAATACGCGCCGACGATCGCCGCGACACCGATCGCCGCGACGGGCCAGACGCCGGCGGCGATCATGGCCAGCCCCAACGCCATCAACCACGCAGTGGACTCGTGCATTAGATGCTCGCCCGACATCGCCCCGTGCGTGTGGGACACCATGCCGAAATCGAACCCGCCGATCTGAGCCGCCGCGATCGCCACCTGGAACACACCGACGGCAATGAGGCCCCAGCGCCGGTAGCGCGACCGCAACGCGCGCATCCAGCGTTGCCGCGCGGTGGACCCCTCGCTGAGACTCGCCATGATCTTGTCGGCCAGGTCCGGTCCGTGCCCGGGCTCGACGGAGGCCAGCCGGCGAGTCTGCACGGCCGCGCCGATCAGCCACGTGCGGCACCGGCCGCACGATTCCAGATGGGCATCGACCTGCTGCGCGAGCACCTGCGGACGCTCGCCGTCCAGCCGCGCCGACAGCGCCTCGCGCGCAACCTCACACCGCATCCCTGCATCGTTGCGCATGCCTGGTCCGCGCGCAAAGACCAGGACCTGTGGCACCTCGGTCACTAACCTGGATAGTGCCGAGGTGTGAACACACGATCCCCGGAATCGCCTGAGTACCACTGGGTTTGCGAAGACCCGACGATCAGGAGGCACCGCATGTCGACATCGGCGGGGTTCAGGTCGGCCAGCCGCACGACACTGACGTCTTCATCGGGGCCCGACACGTTGCGGCCGATCACCACCGGTGTGCCGGGTTCGCGATGGGCCAGCAGCAGGTCGCGCATCGCGCCGACCTGCCAGGTCCGCGCCTTAGAGGCCGGGTTGTAGATGGCCAGCACCAAATCGGCGGCGGCCGCGGCGACGAGGCGGTTGGCGATCAAATCCCAAGGCTTGAGCCGGTCGGACAACGAGATCACGGCGTAGTCGTGACCCAGCGGGGCGCCGACCCGGCTGGCGACGGCCTGAGCGGCGGTCATCGCCGGAATCACCCGGACCTGCACATCTGGCCACTGTTTGGCCTCTTCCAGAACGGCGGTGGCCATCGCGAACACGCCCGGATCGCCCGAGGAGACCACCGCGACAGCGTGCCCTTGTTCGGCCAGCGCGCAGGCCAGCCGCGCACGCGCGGGTTCGTCGGTGTTGTCGCTGGGACGACGCCGCTGGCCGTCGCGCACCGGGACGCGGTCCAGGTAGCGGCCGTAACCGATCAGATCGGTCGCGGCGGCCAGCTCGCGGCGGCTCTGCGGTGTCATCCAGTCGCGGTCACCGGGCCCCAGGCCCACCACCGCGACCGTGCCGGCTGTTGGCTTCAACGGTCGCCGGCCGCCCGGCAGCATGGCCAGCGAGAAGTACGGCACCCGGGTCTCGTCGACGTCCGCGGCGGGCAATATGTGTTGTCCCGGGGTGCTGGCGCGCTCCACATAGAAAGCGTCGTCAAGCCGTCCGGACGCCGAAAGTGCTTCGCGGACATTGTGATACGAACGGCCCAGCTTGAGCACCACGGCGGCGTCGGCGTCGGCAAGCCGACGGGTCAGTTCGGCGACCGGCAAGGTGCCCGGCAACACCGACAGCACCTCGTCCCCGGCCACCAGCGGTGTCGCGATGGCCGCCGACGCGGCGCTCACCGACGTCACGCCCGGCACGATGACGGCGTCGAATCGCTGCGTCAGCCGGGTGTGCAGATGCATGTAGGAGCTGTAGAACAGCGGGTCGCCCTCGGCCAGCAGGGCCACGTCGCGTCCGGCATCGAGGTGTGCGGCGATACGCCGGGTGGCGTCGGCGTAGAAGTCCTCGAGCGCACCGGCGTAGCCGCCGGGATGATCGGTCGTTTCGGTGGTCACCGGGTAGATCAGGTGTTCCTCGATCTGACCGGGTCGCAGGTAGGGTTCCGCGATGCCGCGGGCGATGCTGCGACCGTGGCGGGCGCTGTGATAGGCCACCACGTCCGCCTCGCCGAGCACCCGGGCGGCCTTGACTGTCACCAACTCTGGGTCGCCGGGCCCCAGCCCGACCCCCCAGAGCGTGCCTCTCTGTTTGGGCTGGCCCGTCATTCGGTGTCGGCCGCAATCGCGTTGACGGCGGCGGCGGCCATGGCGCTGCCGCCGCGGCGGCCGGTCACCACCAGATAGGACATGCCCCGCGGCCGGTCGATGAGCTCCTGCTTGGACTGCGCCGAGCCGACGAATCCGACCGGCCCGCCCAGCACCGCGACCGGCGCCGAAACCCCCTCGTCGATCAGTTCCAGCAGCCGGAACAGGGCGGTGGGCGCATTGCCGATCGCCAGCACCGCGCCGGCCAGCCGGTCGGCCCACAGCTCCACGGCGGCCGCCGAGCGGGTGGTGTGCCGACGAGCCGCCAGCTCGGCCGCCCGCGGATCAGCCACCAGTGACACGACCTGGTTGTCGGCGGGCAGCCGCGTGGTGGTGATCCCGGCGGCGACCATCGACGAATCGCACAGCACCGGGGCACCGCCGCGCAGGGCGGCGCTGGTCCGGGTGACCACGTCGTCTGCGAAGGCGACGTGCTCGGCGACGTCGACCTGCCCGCAGGTATGGATCAACCGGACCACGACCCGCGCGACATCGGCGGGGAACCGGGTCAGGTCGGCTTCGGCCCGGATGGTCGCGAACGATTGACGATAGATCTCGTCGGCGTCGCGTAGATAGTCGAGCACTCGCTCACCCTACGGCTTTGATTTGCGGAGCAGCCGGTACCCGTCGCCCGTGGCCACCAGCACTTCGCCCACCGGCGGACTGCCGCAGGCACGTTCGCAACCGACGAAGTGGCGGTGCATGGCGGGATCCACGTTCAGCGCGTGCTCCGCATCCGCTCGCACATCGGCGGTCGACTGCGCGCAGCCGGGGCTGCCCGTGCAGGCGCTGACGGTCAGCCAGGGGGAGGTCTCGTCGAACACCAGGCCCAGCGGCGCCAGCACCCGCAGCGCAGCGTCGGCGACGGACTCGTCGAGGTCGCACACCAGCACCGATCGCCACGGCGTGATGACCAGCGGGGCCTCAACAGCGGCCAAGTACTCCGCGAGGCGGGCCGGCAGCACCCCCAACGGGACCGCGGCGCCCAGCGTGACGCGGCCGTCTATCTGGGTCATCCAGCCGACCGGTGCCTTGGTGACGGGCGGGAATGATTCGGCACTTAATTCGGCGCCGGGTACCAGGTCATGAAGGTCATCCAATTCGTTTACCCGCCAGGCTTTTCCGCGAAGTTCCAGGAAGCGCACCGCGACGCCGATCAGCGTGTCGGCGACGTCGCCGACTGCCACCCGGATGCTGGTGTCCTCCCCTGCCAGCAGCAGCGCGCAGCCATCGTCGAACCA
The DNA here is from genome assembly GCF_052144515.1 of Mycobacterium sp. GTDB lineage: Bacteria > Actinomycetota > Actinomycetes > Mycobacteriales > Mycobacteriaceae > Mycobacterium. Next base: position 33,697 of record NZ_JBKQQD010000164.1, read on the forward strand.
GTGCACGCCGACGTCGGCACCCAGGCCGGACACGTCGGCGCGGCCGTCGTCGAGACCGAACCAGAACCGCCCGCCCAGCTCCGCGAGTCTGGGTTCAGCGCAGATCGCCGCGTCCAGCTCATCGACCCACTCTCGCACGTCGACGCGCCCGCCGACCCGGCCGGACAGTGGCGACGCGACGATGTTGCGGACCCTTTCATGCGTCGCCGACGGCAGCAGCCCGGCGGCGGCGATCGCGTCGCCAACCGCCGCGACGTCGGTGATCCCGCGCACCTGCACGTTTCCGCGGGCGGTCAGCTCCAGCGTTCCTGAGCCCAACCGGTTCGAGACGCCGGCCAGCGCCCCCAACTGGGCGGCGGTGATCATGCCGCCGGGCAGTCGGATTCGTGCCATCGCGCCATCGGCCGCCTGATGCACCTGCAGTGCACCCGGGCAGGCATCGGTGTCGCGGGCTCGGGGCATGGTTCACGGTACGTCCTTCGTCTAAAAGGGCGGCGGCTGGTTTCGAGCAGCGACGTGGGCGGCGTTGAGAGCGCGTTCGGCGTTGATTCGGCAGGAGCGGTCTTGTTCGCGGGTTCGGTGGCGCTTGGGCATCATCAACCCGCGCTCGCCGGGTGGTCGGATTAGCGCTGGTGCAGGCGGTATTTCGCCGGTGGGCAGGCACAGGGTGGGGAACAGCAGCCGACTGCCCGGGCGAGTTGTGTAAGTCTGCCCCGTCGGCGATGTCCATACGACGGTGCCGTCAGGCAATTGGTCGCTGGGCCTGTGAGCCACGCTGGCGCACCTGTGTCTTGCCGATGCCCTTTGCCTTATGTAATGGCGTGGCTAGCGCCGTGGCGCTGGTGCACCGATGCCAAGTACTCCACCATCCGGCAAAGGTTGACACCAGCCGCGCTCAACTTGTAGATGGTGGCGTCCCGATCTTCCACGCACGACTGCCAGTCCAGGAACTCCTTCGGCAATTTCTGGTTGTCTGCGTTGAGGTGGATTTTCTGCTCGATTTGGTCGCACACATCCGCGAGGGTCAAGTCTCCCGGCGAACCACCGATGGTGGAGAACCACTTATCAGTCATGTCAGATCGTCTTCTCTCCAAAGAAATAAAGCCCCCGTATCTCGAAGGCTATCGGGTCCCTGTCACGAGGTTTCTGCGGGCCGCTGCCGACCGACGCGAATGTTGCATCGAATCGCAAAATGTTGCATCGAATCGCAAGGTGGCCCCGGCGGATTGGAGACAACACCGAGGCCACTTAGCTAATCGTCGCGCCGCCGCCGGGGTGGCCGGTAGGGTCTTTGGGCATCAAACCTGCTCCGACTTGGCGTTCGAGGGGGGTATCCCAGACGAATGCCCGTGCCGTCGGGGAGTTGCTCGTCGTGCCACGCTGTCCAGAAAGTTTTGAGCAGATGGTGTTTTCTGCATAGACATTTCAAGTTCGACGGATGCGTCAGACCCAGCGGGTAGGGGATCGTGTGGTCGACATCGCAGCACTCCGCAGGCTGGTCGCAGTTCGGGAACCGGCACGTCATGTCGCGGCACCGCACGAACATGTCCAGCGCTGCCGACGGGCGGTAACCCGACTCCGGTGCGACCCGGTTGCCGGGATGGATCATCGGCCGAAGCTGTGCACCATCTCGGATAAGCTCAGCGAGTAGCGGCGCAGGCACCACACCACCACTGGTAATCGAGGCGGCCGGCCGCTTCCTGGGTGTCGCCGCGGGTGGTGCTGGTTCGGATAGGGCGTCTGTCGCTGAGGCGACGGCGACGACGTGGGTAACCACGCACGACGCCCGCTGTTCGCGATCGGCACCGGCGACGCAGTCAATGCTTTCGCAGCGGCAGGCAAGCCGATCGGCCCCGGCGGCCAGCGCGCCCAACGCGTCGGCGCGGCGCTGGCTGAGGGTACGTGGGTCGTGCTCGCAGACATCGTGGGCCATCTGGGTGAGTCGCCGGTCGAGCACAGCGGCATCGGTGGCGTACAGCCGGCCCCACAGGGCGGCGGTGCCGGACTCTTCATTTGCCTGGTCAATCACCACTTCGCGGCTGCGGGCGGCGTCACGGGTGCGCCGCAATGCGGCCGGGTCGTGGTAATCCACCACGGTGTTGATGGCCTGTGCCGTCTTGGTTGCCGATAGCGGCCCGAATCGGGCCGCGTCCTGTGCCAATGTCTCATCGACCAGCCGCAACGTCTCGGGGTCCTTGATGAGATCGGTATGCCACACGATCGTCGACGCCAGCCGTGCGCTGATCTTCCCCTGGGCGAAGAGAGCCGCCACGTGAGGCAGCCGATTGTCTAGTGCGACAGCCAGATACATCTGGCCCGATGCCATACGGTGGCTGATGCCCTGTGCGGCGCCGACTTCAGCGGCCATGGCATCCCAGTTATCGCACGACCAGTGGGCGCAGTCGGTGGGGCCATCGGCGTGGCGGCGCACCCACTCGGCGATGGCGGCGAGGCGACGCGCTGACGCGACGGCCTCCGCCCGGGTCCATTCGGAGATCGCGGCGACCACCGCGTCGTCGTCGGCGCTCTGCAGCGACTCGGCACTTGACCAATTGTCGCACATGTGTTCGATTTTAGCTTGCTTGAATGACGCCGAGAGCATCGAAGCCTTCGGCTGTGGATACAAGCCCAACTGTGGATAACTCGAAACCGCCGCACGAGCGAGCGCCATCAGAAAGATATGAATCTGCACATTTTGATTCCGGCGCCAGCGACGGCGTCGATACTGTTTGTGCAGACCAGCGAGAGGTCAGGTGGTTGTCATGACACCGAAGCGTGCACTGAAAGTCGCGATAATCGGCGCCGGGATGTCGGGCATATGCATGGCGGTCAAGCTGCAGGACGCCGGCATCGACTCGTTCACCATCTTCGAGAAGGCCGACGACGTCGGAGGCACCTGGCGCGACAACACGTATCCCGGTCTTACTTGCGATGTCCCTTCGCGGTACTACTCCTACTCGTTTCGGCCTAACCCCGAATGGTCGCGCCTGCTGCCGCCCGGTCCCGAGATCCAGGTGTATTTCCGGCAGGTGGCCGAAGAACGAGGCATCCGTCCGCACATCCGGTTCGGCACCGACGTCACGACAGCCCGATACGACGACGGGCGGTGGCGGCTCACCACCGCCGACGGCGAGGAAACGTTCGACGTGCTCATCACCGCGACCGGAGTCCTGCGGGTGCCTCGTTATCCGGAGATCGCCGGGCTCGAGATGTTCGCCGGCCCCGCGTTCCACTCATCGCGCTGGGATCACTCGATCTCCTTGCCGGACAAGCGGATCGGTTTGATTGGGACGGGCTCGACGGGCGTGCAGATCACGGCCGAGCTCGGCGGCAAGGTGCATGGTCTGAAGGTTTTCCAGCGCACCGCGCAGTGGGTCTGCCCGGTGCCCAACCTGCGCTACTCGGCCCTGACCCGGGCGGCGCTGCGTCGTTGGCCGAGGCTGAACGGGCTGCCCTACCGCTTCTGGGGAAGGTACATACGGACCATGTTCGGCTCCGCGCCGATCCGCCCGGGTTTCGCGCGCAGGTGGTTCACATTCCTGTGCCGGTGGAACCTGCGGCTCTCGGTGCGCGACGCGCAGTTGCGGGCGAAGCTCACCCCGAAGGACCTGCCGATGTGCAAGCGGCTGATCTTCGCCGGCCACTACTACCGCTCTGTACGGCAGCCGGGAGTCGAGGTGATCACCGACGCTATCGATCGCATCGAGTCCCGCGGCGTTGTCACCGCCGACGGCACCCTGCACGAACTGGACCTCCTGGTGTATGCCACCGGATTCGACGCTCGGGCCTACGTGCGCCCGCTGACGGTGATCGGGGAAGGCGGGCTCACCCTAGACGAGGCTTGGGCCGACGGTCCGATGGCCTACCGTTCGGTCGCGGTGCCCGGGTTCCCCAATCTGTTCATGCTCATGGGCCCGCATTCACCGATCGGCAACCAGTCACTCGTCCCGATCGCCGAGGACCAGGCCGACTATGCGATGTGGTGGATCAACCAGCTCCGCGACGGTGTGGTCCGCACCGCCGCACCGACTGAAGCGGCCACCAAGGAATACAACGAGAGCATGAAAGCCGCTATGCCGCAGACGATCTGGGTCACCGGCTGCAGCAGCTGGTACCTCGGCAAGGACGGTCTACCCGAGCTGTTCCCCTGGACACCGGACACCCACCGCGAGCTCTTGCGCCAACCCGAGCCTGCCGACTTCGACGTGCGCACCGCCTGACAGACCGCGCCTAACTCACCAAGCCATCACCGCAGTGTATCTCGCAAAAATGCCCATGCCGTCGATAGGGCGGCGGTGTGCACGGCCAGGTCGGTGCCGATCAGTGGTCCGGTACCTGGGCCGGCGAGGTCGTCGAAGCTGCCGCCGAGCTCACCTTCGACTCGTCCCACGGGCAGTCGTTGACGGCCGATCGTCCAATGACGCTGGCGGCGTCCTTGAGACTGAATCCGCCGTCGTGGGCGATCGTGAGGGAAAGCCGGAAAATATCGCCACCGGTCTGGGCCTTGTCGAGCGCCGCGCACACCGTCTTACCGTTGCGGCTGACATAGTCATCCACGGGTCCAGCGTGAGCCACCGCCGGGGCGAACATGGAGGTGGCCGCGACGGCGAGCAGAGGCGCGGCCGTGTACAGGGTCCTCACTTCACCTCCGACAGGGCGGCTGAACTCCGACCCAAAGCTATCAAGTCGGTGCCGTCGGCGCTGTATGAGTTTGATATGACTTTCTTCGAGATGACCTGCGGTGCAATGAGTTTGACATCTGCGTGAAACGTGGTGGACACAAATTCAGGACGTCCCCGTGCGCCGGGCATAGGTTGCGCGCTTGCCGCGATCGACGTCGCTGGTGCAAACACGATCCGTCCCGAACGCGCGTCCAATCGCCTCCGATACGCGTTGCGGCATGAAACGCTGCGCCGAGATGACGATGCCGATCGAACGGGGAACGAAAACACGTGGTTTCGGTTTGGCGATCACTCCGACTACCGCCCGGGCCACGTCTTCCGGCTCGGCATTCTTGAAGCCCCTCGCGTGTCCGAAACCGGCAATCATCTCGGTATTCGTCAAGGTCGGCATGATCACCGAGAAGTGCACGCCGCGTCCACGGTTTTCCATGCGAACGGTCTCGGTGTACCCGAGCAAGGCATGCTTTGTGGCGCCATAGGTTGCGAGGCCCGCGGCCGGCAGCACGCTCCCCACAGACCCGATGTTGATGATGTGACCACGACCGCGGGCCAACATCCGTTGTGCGCCCAGCTTGGTACCCAGCATCACGCCCCAGATGTTGACATCAAGCACCCGCCTCGAGACTGCGTCGTCCTCCTCGACCGCGCTACCGACCGCGATAAGGCCGGCGTTGTTCACGAGGACGTCCAGCGGCCCCAGTTGGTCTTCGGCGACGTCGAGGAAATCGGTAAAGGACCGGCGATCGGTGACGTCCAATCCGCGGCAAACCTGCAACCCCAACCGGCTACCCACCTCCTGGACGGTGGATTCGTCGATATCACCGACCGCGACCTTGGCGCCCAGACCTTGCAGAGTGGTTGCGATAGCAAGGCCGATTCCGCGCGCCCCACCAGTGACGGCGACCGTCTTGCCGGAGACGTTTACTGCGACAGGCACAGTTCATAGCGTAGGCCGCCGATGCGGTACGAATGATGGGTGGCCGAGCCAACCGTCCTGCTGCTGTCGACGTCCGACACCGACCTGATCAGCGCCCGATCCAGCGGCAAGAACTATCGGTGGGCCAACCCGTCGCGGCTGTCCGAAGCCGAGCTGCCCGACCTGCTGGCCTCGCTATTGGAGAATGCGGCAATCGTGGTGGTCCGGATCCTCGGCGGCTACCGCGCCTGGCAAAGCGGCATCGACACGGTGATCGCCCGCGGTATCCCGACCGTGCTGGTCAGTGGCGAGCAGGCGGCCGACGCGGAGTTGACCGGCCTGTCCACGGTCGCGGCCGGCATCGCGGTGCAAGCCCACATCTACCTGGCTCACGGGGGCGTGGACAACCTGCGCCAATTGCATGCCTTCTTGACCGACACCCTGCTGATGACCGGCTTCGGGTTCACTCCGCCCGTGGTGACCCCCACCTGGGGTCAGCTGGAGCGGCCGGACGCCGGCACAACCGGCCCGACGATCGCGGTGCTCTACTACCGCGCACAGCACTTGGCCGGCAACACCGCCTACGTCGAGTCGCTGTGCCGGGCGATCGAGGATGCGGGCGCGCGGCCGCTGCCCGTCTACTGCGCATCGTTGCGCACCGCCGAACCCGGACTGCTGCAACGACTCGGCGACGCCGACGCGATGGTGGTCACCGTGCTGGCCGCCGGGGGACTCAAGCCCGCCACGGTCTCCGCCGGCGGCGATGACGACAGCTGGAACGTCGAACACCTGGCGGCCCTGGACATCCCGATCCTGCAGGGTTTGTGCCTGACCAGCCCGCGCAGCCAGTGGCGTGACAACGATGACGGCCTGTCCCCGCTCGATGTGGCCAGTCAGGTCGCCGTGCCCGAATTCGACGGCCGGATCATCACAGTTCCGTTCTCGTTCAAAGAGATTGACGACGACGGGTTGATCTCGTATGTCGCCGACGCGGAGCGCTGCGCGCGGGTCGCCGGTCTGGCGGTCCGGCACGCGCAGCTGCGGCATGTCGCTCCCGCCGACAAACGGGTGGCCCTGGTGTTCTCGGCGTATCCCACCAAGCACGCCCGGATCGGCAACGCGGTCGGCCTGGACACCCCGGCCAGCGCCGTCGCGCTGCTGCGAGCCATGCGCGATCACGGGTATCAGGTGGGCGAGGTTCCCGGTGTCGAGAACGCCGACGGCTCGGATGGTACAGCCTTGATTCACGCCCTGATCGAACGCGGCGGACAAGACCCCGACTGGCTCACCGACGGCCAACTGGCCGGCAACCCCATTCGGGCGTCCGCCAAGGATTACCGCGATTGGTTTGCCACCCTGCCCGACGAGCTCACGGCGGCCGTGCAGCAGCACTGGGGGCCGCCCCCGGGAGAGCTGTTCGTCGACCGCAGCCACGATCCCGACGGCGAGATCGTCATCGCCGCAATGCAAGCCGGCAACCTGGTTCTGATGGTCCAGCCGCCTCGCGGCTTCGGCGACAACCCGGTGGCCATCTACCACGACCCGGACCTACCGCCCAGCCACCACTACCTGGCCGCCTATCGCTGGCTGGATGTTGGATTCGGAGCGCACGCCGTGGTGCACCTGGGCAAGCACGGCAACCTGGAATGGCTGCCGGGCAAGACGCTGGGCATGTCGGCGGCCTGCGGATCCGACGCCGCGCTGGCCAACCTGCCGCTGATCTACCCATTCCTGGTCAACGACCCCGGGGAGGGCACCCAGGCCAAGCGGCGGGCACACGCGGTTCTCGTCGACCACCTGATCCCGCCGATGGCGCGCGCTGAAACCTATGGTGACATAGCGCGTTTGGAGCAGCTGCTCGACGAGCACGCCAACGTCGCCGCGCTGGATCCCGGCAAGCTGCCCGCCATCCGCCAGCAGATCTGGACGCTGATCCGGGCCGCCAAGATGGACCACGACCTGGGACTGACCGAGCGGCCGGAAGAGGACTCGTTCGATGACATGATCTTGCACATCGACGGCTGGTTGTGCGAGATCAAGGATGTCCAGATCCGCGACGGCCTGCACATCCTTGGCCAAAAGCCAACGGGGGGGGCCGAACTCGACCTGGTGCTGGCCATCCTGCGGGCCCGCCAGCTGTTCGGCGGCGAGCACGTCCTCCCCGGCCTGCGGCAGGCGCTTGGTTTGGCCGAGGACGGCAGCGACGAGCGGTCCTCGGTGGACCAGGCCGAGGCGGCCGCCCGGCACCTGGTCGCGGCGCTGCAGGCCACCGGCTGGGATCCGGACGCCGCCGACCGGCTCACCGACAACGCCGACGTCGCAGCGGTGTTGCGGTTCGCGGCCACCGAGGTCGTGCCGCGGCTTGCCGGCACGGCATCCGAAATCGAGCAGGTATTGAAAGCCTTGGATGGCCATTTCATCCCGGCCGGCCCTTCCGGGTCCCCACTGCGCGGCCTGGTCAACGTGCTGCCCACCGGTCGCAACTTCTACTCCGTCGACCCCAAGGCGATACCATCGCGGCTGGCGTGGGAAGCCGGTGTGGCACTGGCGGACTCACTGCTGCAGCGCTACCGCAACGACCACGGGCAGTGGCCGCAGTCGGTTGGCCTGTCGGTCTGGGGCACGTCAGCGATGCGCACCGCCGGCGACGACATCGCCGAAGTGCTTGCACTGCTAGGGGTTCGGCCGGTCTGGGACGACGCGTCTCGGCGAGTCGTCGGCCTGACGCCGATCCCGCTGGCCGAGCTGGGGCGGCCACGGATCGACGTGACGGTGCGGATCTCCGGGTTTTTCCGCGACGCCTTCCCGCACGTCGTGACCATGCTCGACGACGCGGTCCGGCTCGTCGCCGACCTCGACGAGCCCGCCGTCGAGAACTACGTGCGCGCGCACGCGCAGGCCGATCTGGCCCAGCACGGCGACGCAAGGCGCTCCACCACAAGAATTTTCGGCTCCAAGCCGGGCACCTACGGGGCCGGGCTGTTGCAGCTGATCGACAGCCGCAACTGGCGCGACGACGCCGACCTCGCGCAGGTATACACCGCCTGGGGCGGATTCGCCTATGGGCGCGGCCTCGACGGCCGCGAGGCGGTCGACGATATGAACCGGCAGTACCGGCGCATCGCGGTGGCCGCCAAGAACACCGACACTCGCGAGCACGACATCGCCGACTCCGACGACTACTTCCAATATCACGGCGGCATGGTGGCCACGGTGCGGGCACTGACCGGCCAGGCACCTGTGGCCTACATCGGCGACAACACCAGACCCGACGCGATCCGCACCCGCACGCTGTCCGAGGAGACCACCCGGGTGTTCCGCGCCCGAGTGGTCAATCCCCGCTGGATGGCCGCGATGCGCCGGCACGGCTACAAGGGTGCATTCGAGATGGCAGCAACCGTCGACTATCTGTTCGGTTACGACGCCACCGCCGGGGTGATGGCCGATTGGATGTACGAACAACTCACCGAGCGTTACGTTTTGGACCCGGAGAACCGAAAGTTCATGGCCGAGTCCAACCCGTGGGCGCTGCACGGCATGGCCGAACGGCTCTTGGAGGCCGCCGGCCGCGGCATGTGGGTCGATCCGCAACCGGACACCCTCGACGGGTTGCGGCAGGCGCTGCTGGAAACCGAAGGCGACCTTGAGGGCTAGTCGGCCATTGCTCGCCGAGCGTGACGTTGCAGTCACTTTCGAGCCCGAGCGTGACTGCAGCGTCACGTTCGCGCAGAAACCGGGCGCTAAACGAAATCCGAGCCGCCGTCCACGTTGATCGTGGCTCCGGTGACGTAGCCGTTTCGCCGCGACGCCAAGTAGGCGGTGAGGGAGGCGACCTCTTCGGGCAGTCCGGCACGGCCGAGGTCGCAGGGCTGGTGAAAGTTGTTGTCAATCCAGGTCATAACGTCGACGGGGTTAGTGGCGTCCAGGCCGTCGGCGGCGAGGATGTCTTTGAGGTTTTCGGTAAAGCTGGCAGTCACGATGGTTCCGGGGCAGACGCAATTCACCAGGATGCCATCGGCGGCAAGGCTTTTGGACAAGTTCTTGGTGATGCTGGCCAAGGCCGCCTTCGATGCCGTATATGCGACGATCCGCGGGTTCTGCCGCTGAATCGAGTGTGCAGAGAAGGTCACGATGCGGGCCCATTCCGCCGAGCGCAGCAGCGGCAACGAGGCGCGGATCGCTCGCACCCCCGACATCGTGCCGAGCGCGAACGTATTGTCCCACCCCGCATCGTCCATCTGCTCGAAATAGCCGTCGCCCGGCCCGGTCGTGTGGACCAGGCAATTAAGTCGACCCCAACGCTCGGCGAGCGCGGCGAATCCATCGGCGATGGACCGCGCATCAGTCATGTCGACGCTGATTCCCACGGCGTCCGGCGCGCCGGCCTCGCGCAGCGCCGCCACGGCGGCATCGAGAGCTTCGGAGCCTCTGGCCATCACCGCCACGCTGGCTCCTTCGGCCGCCAGGGTTTGGGCAACGGCCAGCCCCATTCCCTTGCTGCCGCCCGTGACCACGGCTGTCGATCCACCGAAACCCAGATCCATCGCTAGTCTCCTTTGATCAGTTCTCTACAGAGCCACACCCAGCCCGCGCAGACAGAAACGCAGAATGCGTTCGCGAAGGTCATCGCGGTCGCAATCGCCCGTCGCCCAGTGCTGGTTGATGCCCGCCCACACCACGCCGTGGATGAACTGGGCGTCGGTCACCGGGTCGATGTGGTGGAACACCCCGGCCCGCAGACCGCGCTGAAGCGCGTCGCGCAGCGGCGTGAGCATCTCCGCGTAGGCGGGCTGAACCAGACCTGGGGACTGCGATTGAGCTTCCAGCGACAGACGGCGCAAATCGGATCCGATGCTGTCGTCGAACGCCAAGTCCAGGCGGCCGTCGATCCAGGCCGTCACCGCCTCGATCTCCGTTGTGGCAGTAGCCATTCGGCGTCGTAACCGCCGCTTCTCGACGCGCGCGGTCTCCAGGAAGACCGCGGCGACGAGTTCTTCCTTGGAGTCGAAGTGACGGTAGAACGCGCGTGTGCTCAGGTTGGCTCGTTCCAGGACGGTGGCGAGGCTGAGTCCGCGAACCCCGTGCTCCCGCAGCGTTGTTGACGCGGCGGCAAGGATCTCGCGGCGCACGGTGGGGTCGGGACTCAGCTTGTCGCGTCGCCGCGTGCGAGGAGCACTCACGGCGTCAGGCTGTTGCGTCGTAGGTGGCGAGGTAGTCTGCGAACCGCTCGCGAACGCCTTCGGGTGTCAGGCCGTAGTCGGCCAGGTGATATTCGTGAGTACCCCGGGAGCCGGGTTTGTGCCCCTGGGCCCACTGCGTGACCGAATGCAGGGTGGCATCGGTGAAGGTCAAACCCAGGGATTCATAACTGGTTTGCAGGGTGCGTATCGGGTCGGTTTGCAAATCGGCGAACGAGACGTCCGTGAATCGGTCGTCGCCCATCCGGCTGCGGAAATCCATTGCACGCCGGACAGCTTCGACCCAGCTGTCGAGTTGCTCGGCGCCGAGTTCCTTGGCGTCGTTGCGGTCGCTGCTCCAGCTGCGCACGTACTGGATCAGGCTGCACACCGAGCCCATCACCTTGGCCGGATCGCGATGATTCCATAGGAATTTGGCGTTGGGATAGGCCTCGACGAGCGCGTCGAGTGCGAACATGTGCACGGGCGTCTTGAGGTGCCACAGCACCGGTGGGCAATGCCATTGCAACAGCTTGAGTACTCGCCGGTGAAAGGTGTAGGTCTCGCGCATGTCGCAGTGCATCACCCAAGCAAGATAGGCGGGCGCCCGAACGGCGCCGTCGAAGTGGAAGGTCCGGAAACTCATGCCCATCAGGTCCTGGCATTCGGTCGGGGCGGTGGCCTCGGAGTTGTGCATCGTCTTCATCAGCGGGAACATGTCGTCGAGCATTTTCAGGCCGGCCTCGGCCTGCGCGATCCGCGGGTCGCTGTGTTGGGTGGTGGCCTCCGGCGGAGGTGTGGGCGCCTGGGATTCCCACGTCCGCAGGGACCGGAACTGGGGATCGGCGGCGACCAGTTGGCTCAGGGCCGTGGTGCCGGTGCGGGGCAAGCCGATCACGAAGACCGGGCCGCCGACCTCCTGGTCGTCGATCTTGGGGTGCCGGCGGTAGGTGTCCTCGATCTTGAGGCGTTGAATCAGGGCGTTGCTGATGGTCGCGTGCTGAATGACGCGGCCCACGTCGTTGAGGTCCGCCTCGGTGTTGAGCGCTTCCACGATGCGTTCGAGTCCCTCGCGATAATACGGCGAGCCGAAGTCCTCAAGACCCGTTGCAGCGCAAGCGCCTTCTTCCAGCTCGTTGGCATCGAACGTCATTGTCCGAACCTTTCCCGCACGGCGCGGCGGCGTGCCGCGAGGATGGATTTCCGCTCTTCTGGGGTGACCGTTGTGGTGTCCCAGGGCAATTCCGCATGAATGTCGTCGAACGCCACCACCCGCGTCGACGGCGTGGGCGCGGTTGTGGTGCGTACGCAGCGCAGGATGATCGGCCCGTTGCTGTAGCCGGCGGTGTCGAGCCAATTCGCGACCCCCGGGTCGCGGGCACACAGCACCACGCGCACCAGGCCATCGGAATCGACGACAGCCTGATGCGCGTTCAGGCTGGATTGGTGGCGCCCGTAGTGAATGGTCTCCCACCACGGATTGCCGATCGAGAAGCTCCAGTAAATGCCCTCGGGTGGTTCGACTTCGACGATGAGCGCCTCGTCCGCACGCAGCTCCCAGCGGCCGATCACCGGCCGGTTTTCTGCGGCGGCACCGATGTCGCGGCGATCGATCGGCGGCAGGAAGCCGTTCGTCGGTGCCGCGGCGCCGAACTGCAGAAAGAACGCCAGGTTGTCGTGGACGAAGTCGCCGAGAGCGACCAGCTGCCGCGACACCGCCACCTCCGGGTCGACCGGACGTCCCTCGGGCAGCACCGCGTCGCCGAGCCGCTCGATGCGCAGCGACGACGCCACCTCGGTGTCGCAGTCGTAGAAGAAGTGCCGCACCGTCAGCGTGGGATGGTCGCCCTCGATACGCATCCAATTTCCGGCTTGCTGATCGGTCGACAGCACCACCTCGAAGTTTCCGTTGGCGTCGACCTCGAGTTCGTCGACCAGTGCGTTCCCGGTTGCCGCGATGCCGTTCATCGTCTGTAGCCCGACGTACCGCGCGGTGCCGCGGTTGCCGAACAGTCGGTAACTCTGGCCGCCGCGCAGCACGGCGCGGGTGTAGATGCAGTCGGGGCACTCCATTCCCCAGGTCACGGCGTCGTCAGTACTGGTGGCGGCGACAGACAGGATCGGATCTGGGTCGAACCGCAACAACTCGTCGATACCCGCAGCGAGCAGCACGAGCAGGTGCCGCATGCCCGCGGCGAGATCGGCCCGATTTCGATTCGCCGGGTCGGATTCCACCACCTGCGCGGCTTGGCGCAGCCGATCCAACAAATGCGACCATGCCGACAGCGGGCCGTGGCTGACGTCGTCGGGTTCACCCGACCCGGCATCTAAGGCCGCCTCGGCGATCGAGAACGGCAACCATGCCAGCGGCTTCGGGTCGCTCACGTTTTCCCCGCTTCCGTCGGCGTTTCAAAGCACGGTGCCCTTAAGTGAAAACAATATTTTCACTTAAGAATCGGGAATGTCAACGCCCAGCGAGGTAGGTTGGCACCGTGACACCCTCGTTCGCCGACCTTGCCAAGGCGCAATACATCCTGCTGACCACGTTCACCAAGGACGGCCGGCCCAAGCCCACTCCGATCTGGGCCGCCTTGGACACAGAGCGCGGGGACCGGCTGCTGGTGATCACCGGGGGAGGCTCGTGGAAGGTCAAGCGGATCCGCAACACGCCCCGCGTGACGATGGCCACCTGCACCATGGGTGGGCGTCCGACGAGCGAGGCCGTTGAGGGCACCGCGGCCGTGCTGGACGGGTCGCAGACGGGTGCCGTCTACGACGCGATCGGCAAGCGGTACGGCAGCGTGGGCAAGGTATTCAACTTCTTCAGCAAGCTGCGCGGCGGCATGGAAAACAACGTCGGCCTCGAGCTCAGAGTGGCCCCGGCCTGATGGTGGCGACCCGCTGAGCTGCCGCAGGTGAGTACCGTGCTGATCCCGATCCCGGATCGTGATTTCGACCCGACGGAGGTCGCGGTCAGCTGGCGCGTCCTGACCCGCAACGGTCACCGCGTCGTCTTCGCCACCGAAAGCGGCACGCCCGGGGTTGCCGACGACATCATGGTCAGCGGCCGGGGCCTGGACATCTGGTCCGGGCTACCGGTATTGGGCGCCATTCCGCTGATTGGGCTGGCGCTGCGGGCGAATAGGGACGGTCGCGAAGCATACCGGAACATGTTGGCCTCGAATGAGTTTCAGCATCCGGTGAGCTGGCCTCAGGCAAGCCTCGACGGTATTGATGCGTTGCTGCTGCCCGGCGGCCACCGCGCCCGCGGAATGCGCAGCTTCATCGACAGCGAGATCCTGCAACGGCTCGTCGTCGACGCCTTCGCCCGCGGGATGATCGTGGCCGCGATCTGTCACGGCGTGCTGCTTGCGGCCCGCAGCGTTGATCCCGCCACCGGTCGCTCGGTGCTCTACGGACGCAAGACCACCGCGCTGACGTGGGCGCTGGAGCGCACCGCCTGGCGCCTCACCCGCGTCACCCGCTTCTGGGATCCCAACTACTACCGCACCTACACCGAGGAACCCGGCCAGCCCGGTGGGTACATGTCGGTGCAGTCGGAAGTCACTCGTGCGCTTCGAGATTCAGCGGATTTCTGTGACGTCGCCCGCGGGTCGCCGCGGTGGCGGCGCAAGACCTCCGGCATGGTACGCGACACGGCGAGCGACTCGCGGCCGGCGTTCGTCGTCGACGACGGCACCTATGTGTCGGCGCGCTGGCCGGGTGACACCCACACCTTTGCGACGGTCTTGTCCGAGAAGTTGGCTCAGACGTCGTAGGGGCCCATCTGTTTCGCCGTGAACGCGTACGGGCTGTTTCGATCCCGCATCACCATGTTGGGAACCGCCACCCCGAACACGGCGCTGCCGACCGCGCCGCCCAGGCCTTTGGCCCAGTCCGCCCGGTCGAGTGAACCACCCTGGGCACCAGCATTTATGGCCTTGACGTAACCGATACCGATAGGGAACGGCACCGATGCGCGGCCAATGTGTGCGGTGCTTGGCTAGCACCAGTTAGAGCCTATGTCGTTGCGTCCGCCCGCAGGTGCTCGCCAAAGAACGTGAAGACGCGGCTCCACGCGTCTTCGGTCGCGGTTTGGTTGTAGCCGAACCCCGCGATGCGAATCAGGGGCTGGGCGGGGAGTTTGTTCGCGAAGCCGTGCCCCGCGCCGGGGTAGGACTTGATATCGGCGGTGATGTGTTTGCTCGTCGTCACTTCGCGCAATTTCTTGGGCGCGCCGACACCTAGCGGGTCGCGGCCGCCGAAGCTCGCCACGATCGGGCATGCCCCGTCCAGCGTCTCGCTGAGATTGCGGGGCAGCGGCGTGCCGTAGAACGGTGCCGAGGCGCCAAAACCTTTGGGCGACATGACGAGCGCGAACCCACCGCCCATGCAGAAGCCTGCGATGCCGACCCGCCCGGAGCATTCCCGCATCCCCAGCAGGTGATCGCGCGCAGCCAGAATGTCGTCAAGGGCGCGGCCCCGTTTGGTCAGCAGCTCACGCATGACTCGCATGACGCAGCGGGCCCGGCCGCCCCGCGCGAACATGTTCGGCGTCAACGCGACATAGCCGGCCCGGGCGATGTGGTCGTTGATCGACTCCTTGTCTGGCTCGTAGCCGATCGCGTCGTGGATCACCACCACGCCCGGCCACGGGCCTTTCCCTGGGGGAATGCTGAGCAGCGCATCGATCGGTCCGTCGGGGGTGTCGATCTCAATCGTGGTCATAGCGTTATCTAACTGCAGTCGCGATGTGCACCGAAATAGGAACTTCGGCTTAGTCCACAGACGTTGGCGTCACATGATGCGGCGGTTGTTACTCTCCTACGCTGTCGTCGAGCTCGTTGTGCTCGTCGGGCTTGCGGCGACGATCGGCGTCGGCTGGACCTTGTTGGTGCTGTTGGCCACCTTCGTACTCGGGTTAGTCCTGTGGGCGCCGCTAGCCGGCTGGCAGCTCAGCAGTCAAGTCGCCCAGTTGCGATCGGGTCTGAAGGAACCGCGCGTTGCGCTGAGCGATGGCGCGGTGGTTGCTCTGGCCAGTGGCCTGATCCTCGTTCCGGGGCTGGCCACAACCGTTCTGGGGCTGTTGCTGCTGGTGCCGCCGATACGGGCGGCCGCCCGCCCCGGATTGGCCGCCATCGCGATGCGCCGGTTCCAGTGGCAGGTGCCGCTGAGTACCGACACGGCCGCTGCAAGCGCCGACCGCCGCGACTTCATCGACGGCGAAGTGATCGATGTGATCGACTCCGAGCCGCCGATCTTGCCGCAGGGCCCGATTGGCCCGATTGGTCAGGGGCCTTCAGTGCGGCGCACGTAGTTTTGCGGTGTGACGCAGATTCGCACGACGCTGCTGGTGAACGGCCGGGTGCACAGCCCCACCCACCCCGACGCCACCGCTATGGCGGTGCGCGACGGCGTCATCGCGTGGCTCGGCAGCGATGACGTCGGCCGCAGCCAGTTCCCGGACGCCGACGTGGTGGATCTCGACGGCGGCTTCGTGGCGCCGGGATTCGTGGACAGCCACATCCACCTGAGCGCGACCGGCCTCACGGTCAGCGGCCTGGACCTGCGGCCGGCCACGTCGCGCGCGCACTGCGTTCAGATGGTCGCCGACTACGCCGGCGCCCACCCGGGTCAGCCGGTGTGGGGACACGGCTGGGATGAGTCCGGCTGGCCGGAGAACGCCGCGCCGAGCACGGCCGACCTGGATGCGGTGCTCGGCGACCGGCCCGCCTACCTGGCTCGCGTCGACGTCCATTCCGCGCTGGCCTCGACCGGGCTGCGACGGCTGGTCCCGGAGTTGCCGGCTGAGGCTGGTTTCGAGGCCGGTATCGCCGCCGAGCAGCCGCTGGCCGGCGATGCTCACCATCTGGTCCGGGCGGTTGCCCGTGACCTGCTGACGGCCGAGCAGCTGGCCGAAGCCCGGGCCGCGGCGCTGCGGGCCGCCGCCGCGTCCGGGATCGTCGCGGTGCACGAATGCGCCGGCCCCGAGATCGGCGGGTTGGACGATTGGCTGCAGCTGCGCGCCATGAACCACGGTGTCCACGGTGTCGAAGTGATCGGCTACTGGGGTGAGGCGGTGACGACACCCGCACAGGCCCGCGCGCTGATGGAAAAGACCGGAGCCCGCGGGCTGGCCGGTGATCTGTTCGTCGACGGGGCGCTCGGCTCACGCACCGCTTGGCTGCACGAGCCCTACACCGACGCTCCGGACCGCACCGGCACCTGCTACCTCGAGCCTGACGCCATCGAAGCGCATCTGCGGGCCTGTACCAAGGCGGAGGTGACCGCGGGTTTCCACGTCATCGGCGATGCAGCGGTCTCGGCGGTGGTCGGTGCCTTCGAACGAATCGTCGCGGACCTCGGGGCGGTTGCCGTCGCCCGGTGCGGGCACCGCCTGGAGCACGTGGAGATGGTGAGCGCCGATCAAGCCGCAAAGCTGGGCGCGTGGGGCGTCATTGCCAGCGTGCAGCCCAATTTCGATGCACTCTGGGGCGGCGGCGACGGCATGTACGCCCGTCGGCTCGGCGCGGCGCGAGGCAGTGAACTCAACCCCTTTGCGCTGTTAGCATCCCAAGGCGTGCCCCTCGCGCTAGGTTCGGACGCCCCGGTGACGGGGCTCGATCCCTGGGGGAGCGTGCGCGCGGCGGTCAATCACCACACCCCGGGCAGCGCGATTTCGGCGCGGGCGGCCTTCGCTGCCGCGACCCGCGGTGGCTGGCGGGCAGCCGGTGTCCGCGACGGCGCAACCGGAACCTTGGTGCCCGGCGCGCCGGCCTCCTACGCCGTGTGGGAAGCCGGGCCCCTCGACGTCACCGCACCGCGCGACGCCGTCCAGCGCTGGTCCACCGACCCGCGGTCCCGGGTTCCCGCATTACCGCGAATGCACCCGACCGACACCGCGCCGCGCTGCCGACAAACCGTGCATCGGGGTGCCGTCATCCATGGCTAGTGATTCGTCCGATCCGCCGGTGGAGCCGAGTGGGCCTGACGCCACTGTCGACGAAGCAGACGCCGAGCCGGAGTCGGAGCCCAGCGACGCGCCGGCGGCGCCGAACTGGGCACGCAAAGCGCTGACGGGGGCGGCTGGGGCGGTTGGGGCGGTGGTAGCGCGGCTGCCCGCCGTCCGGGCGTGGCTGGTGCCGCGTCTGCCGCGGTTGGTGGTCACCGTCGTGGCCGGCTGGCTGTTCTTGGCCAGCTTCCCGCCCAGGAACTGGTGGTGGGGCGCCGTGGTCGCCTTCGCGCTGCTGGCGTGGGTGCTGACCCGCTCGGCCACCACGCTGCTGGGCGGCCTGGGCTACGGATTCCTGTTCGGTCTGGTGTTCTACCTGGCGCTGCTGCCATGGATCAGCATGCTGGTGGGCGCCATGCCCTGGTTCGCGCTCGCGACGGTGTCGGCGCTGTTTCCCGCTCTGTTTGGCCTGTTCGCGATCGTGGTGCGGCGGCTGCCCGGCTGGCCGATCTGGTTTGCGGTGGTCTGGGCGGCGCAGGAGTGGTTGAGGGCGGTTTTTCCGTTTGGCGGATTTCCCTGGGGGTCGGTGGCGTTCGGTCAAACCAATGGCCCCTTGCTGCCGCTGGTCCAGCTCGGCGGGGTTGCTGTGCTCTCCGCGGCGATCGTGTTGGTGGGATCGAGCCTGACCGCAATCGCCCTGGAGATTGTGAGGTGGCTGCGGACGACCGGCCAGACGCGTGCCGCGGATCCGCCCGCCGTGGTGCTGCCCGGTGTCTGCATCTGTCTGGTGTTGCTCACCGCGGTGGTCGTCTGGCCGCAGGTGCGCCACGCGGGTACCGCGTCGGGTGGTGAACCGGCGGTCACGGTCGCGGTGGTGCAGGGCAATGTGCCCCGGCTTGGGCTGCAATTCAACGCGCAACGCCGAGCGGTGCTGGACAAC
This sequence comes from Mycobacterium sp., assembly GCF_052144515.1. Taxonomy (GTDB): domain Bacteria; phylum Actinomycetota; class Actinomycetes; order Mycobacteriales; family Mycobacteriaceae; genus Mycobacterium. The sequence goes on from NZ_JBKQQD010000164.1 coordinate 52,364, forward strand.
CATGTTCGCGAGACGATGCGGCTGGCCGAGGACGTGCGCGCGGGCAGCGCCCCACAACCTCAATTCGTGCTCTGGCCCGAGGACTCGTCGGATATCGATCCGCTGCTCAATGTCGACGCCGGGCAGGAGATCCAGGCGGCGGCGCAGGCAATCGGCGCGCCGATCCTGGTCGGCACCGTGCTCGATGCCGGCGGCCGCATGCAAGAAACTCCCGAATACACCAACACCGTGATCGTCTGGAATCCGGTCACCGGACCGGCCGACCGCCACGATAAGGAAATCGTGCAGCCGTTCGGCGAGTACCTGCCGATGCCCTGGCTTTTCAAGCATCTCTCCGGGTACGCCGACCGCGCCGGCCACTTCGTGCCCCGCACAAGTAGCGACGTCGTGCACATCGCCGGAGTACCGGTCGGGGTGGCCACCTGCTGGGAGGTGATCTTCGATCGCGAGCCCCGCAAGGCGGTCCTCAACGGCGCCCAATTGCTGGCCGTGCCCAGCAACAACGCCACGTTCAACCGGGCCATGAGCGAGCAACAGCTCGCGTTCGCCAAGGTACGGGCCGTCGAACACGACCGATACGTCCTGGTTGCCGGCACCACCGGGATCAGTGCTGTCATCGCGCCGGACGGCGGCGAGTTGGCCCGCACGGAGTTCTTCCAGCCCGACTACCTGGACAGCCCGGTCCGCCTCAAGACGACGCTCACGCCGGCAACCCGCTGGGGTCCGATCATGCAATGGATGCTGGTCGGGACGGCTGGAGCGGTTATTTTCATCGGAATTTGGCAGAATAGGGGGTCCTTGCGTCCGAATCGCCGGCGGTCTAGCGCCCCGGGCGAATCTTCGGACTCAGAGGTTGCGCCCGACACCCCTCCCGAAGCGGGCGGCGACGACGTTATTTCCCGTTACACGGGCGACGACAGAGGAGCTACATGACCACCGGCCAGCCGGCGCCCCCGATCCCGGGGAATCGTCCCAGCCAGCGCGTCCTGGTGATCATCCCGACCTTCAATGAGCGGGAGAACCTGCCGCTGATCCATGGGCGGCTCAAGACCGCGTGCCCCGAGGTGCACGTGCTCATCGTGGACGACAACAGCCCGGATGGCACCGGCCAACTCGCTGACGAACTGGCAGCCGCCGACCCCGGTCGCACGCACGTGTTGCACCGCACCGTCAAGAACGGGCTGGGCGCGGCCTACCTGGAAGGCTTCGCCTGGGGTTTGAGCCGGCAGTACTCGGTGCTGGTCGAGATGGACGCGGACGGCAGCCACGCGCCCGAGCAGCTGCACCGGCTGCTGGAGGCTGTCGACGCCGGAGCCGACCTGGCCATCGGTTCGCGCTACGTCGACGGCGGAACGGTGCGGAACTGGCCCTGGCGGCGCTGGGCGCTGTCCTGGACGGCGAACACCTACGCACGGCTGTCGCTCGGCGTCAGCGTCCACGACATCACCGCCGGCTACCGCGCCTACCGCCGCGAAGTGCTCGAGGTGATCGATCTCGACGGAGTGGACTCCAAGGGCTACTGCTTCCAGATCGACCTGACGAACCGCACGGTGCGCAATGGGTTCGTCGTCGCCGAAGTGCCCATCACCTTCACCGAGCGCGAACTCGGCGTGTCCAAGATGAGCGGATCCAACATCCGCGAAGCGTTGGCCAAGGTCACCCGCTGGGGCATCGAGGGGCGATTCGCTCGCACCGGAAGCACACACACCCACGACCGGGCATAACCGGTCCGGGCGGGTGGGTTGCGCGTCAACCGCGGCGGCGTGACCTGATGATGTCGAGGCGCTCCTTGAGCAGCTCTTCGAGTTCTTCGACGCTACGGCGCTCCAGCAGCATGTCCCAGTGCGTACGGGGCGGCTTGACCTTCTTGGGTTCTGGCAGATCACCCTCGATCAGGGTGCCCTCCATGCCGTTGCGGCACTGCCAGGTGCCGGGGATATCGGCGTCGTCGGCGAAGGGGACCTCGAACTCCTCGCCGTTGTCGGTGCGGTACCGCGCTATCTGGCGCGGCGCCAGGTCATGGTTGCGGTCAGTCTCGTAGCTCACGGCTCCGAGGCGACTGCCTCTGAGGACGCGATCAGCCATAAGCGCTACTCCTTATGTGGCCTGTGAGCTCTCGGGCTCTCCCGTAATGGCAATACTTTTCCGGTTGGCAAACGTTACGACGGGCTGTCTAGTTCCCCGGACCGGCGCGCGGTGCATGCGGCGCGACCATCAAGCATACGCGGTGTCGCGGGCTCGAAATGACTCACGCGGGCTAAAGTCGGCAAGCATGACTCTGGGTAGACGGGGCGCAGGGCCCCAGCCGTGCCGCTGGTGTGGCAGGGACGTCACCGAGGTCGGGATGGGCCGCCGCCGCCAGTACTGCCGGCAGTCGTGTCGCCAACGGGCCTACGAGCAGCGGGCCATGATCACCCGGGGCGAGGCCGGAGGCGTGCCCGCGCTGCCCGTCGATGCGGTTGTGCTGTCGGCGGACGACGCGGCCGACCTGTCGGATCGCGTCTACCAGGTGCGATGCGCCGCCGAGGACGTCGCGACCGCGCTCGACGAGGGCGCCGGGGCCACCGAGCTGCGCGAACTGTGTGATGCGCTGATTCGGGCGGCCAGGGCCGCCGACGGCTGGCGACGAGTGGGGGTCTGACCGCGGCGTTCAGGTACAGTCGCGCCATGGACGGCGGGTCAGTTGGAAAGAAAGCACCGAACACCTCCGCGCGCGGCGTCACATGCTTGTCGGCGAAGCTCGCAGCGACGCCGTTCCTCTTATAACAGCGGGGAGTATCGGACGTTTTGAAATCCTGCCGGAGTTGGCCATACTCACCAGCGACATTCTTGGGCCGGAGAGCAGCACGACGTTGGTCGAAAAAATCCCGAGTCGGTTCGTGCAGCAACGTCCGTGACTCGGCGACAGCCGCATCCGCCAGTTAACGACGTCCGGTAGTTTGGCGAGGGTTAGACGAGGTAGCGATGGTTGATCAACTCCAGCATGCGACCGAAGCGCTGCGCAAAGCGCTGGTCCAGGTTGAACGCCTGAAGCGCACCAACCGTGCCCTGCTGGAGCGGTCGAATGAGCCGATCGCCATCGTCGGTATGTCGTGCCGATTCCCGGGTGGCGTTGATTCCCCGGACGCCCTGTGGCAAATGGTGGCCGAAGGCCGGGACGTCATCACGGAGTTTCCGACCGACCGTGGGTGGGACCTGGCCGGGTTATTCGACCCGGATCCCGACGTGCTGCACAAGTCGTATGCGCACACCGGCGGCTTCGTGGACCGCGTGGCCGACTTCGACGCGGCCTTCTTTGGTATCGCGCCGAGTGAAGCGTTGGCGATGGACCCCCAGCATCGAATGTTGCTGGAGCTGTCGTGGGAGGCGCTCGAGCGGGCCGGTATCGATCCTGGTGGGCTGCGCGGCAGCGCCACCGGGGTGTTCGCCGGGCTCATCGTCCAGGGCTACGGAATGTTGGCCGAGGAGATCGAGGGCTACCGGCTGACCGGCATGACCTCCAGCGTCGCGTCGGGGCGGGTGTCGTATGTGCTGGGGTTGGAGGGCCCGGCGGTGTCGGTGGATACGGCGTGTTCGTCGTCGTTGGTGGCGTTGCATATGGCGGTGCAGTCGCTGCGGTCGGGCGAATGCGACCTGGCCCTGGCCGGCGGAGCAACCGTCAATGCGACGCCGACCGTGTTCGTGGAGTTCAGCCGGCACCGGGGGCTGTCCCCGGATGGCCGGTGCAAGGCGTACGCCGGCGCGGCCGACGGGGTTGGCTGGTCCGAGGGCGGAGCCATCCTGGTGGTGGAGCGGTTGTCGGATGCGCGGCGGTTGGGTCATCCGGTATTGGCGGTGGTGCGGGGTTCGGCGGTCAATCAGGACGGTGCGTCGAATGGGTTGACGGCGCCTAATGGTCCCTCGCAGCAGCGAGTGGTGCGGGCGGCGTTGGCCAATGCGGGGTTGTCGTCGGCCGACGTCGATGTGGTGGAGGGCCACGGGACCGGAACCACGTTAGGTGATCCCATTGAGGCGCAGGCGTTGTTGGCGACCTACGGGCAGGACCGCGCTGCACCCCTCTGGTTGGGGTCGATCAAGTCGAACATGGGTCACACTCAAGCCGCTGCGGGGGTGGCCGGTGTGATCAAGATGGTGCAGGCGATGCGCCATGAAATGTTGCCGGCCACATTGCATGTGGATGTGCCGTCTCCGCATGTGGATTGGTCGGCCGGGTCGGTGTCGCTGTTGACCGAAGCCCGGCCTTGGAAAGCCGAGTCGGTTGAGGGGCGGGCGCGCCGGGCGGGGGTTTCTTCGTTCGGAATCAGTGGCACCAACGCGCACGTCATCGTTGAGGCCGCCCCGGTCGATTCCCTGGCGGCGGACGGGCCCACGGCACCGGTAGTGCCGTGGGTGGTATCGGCGAAGTCGTTGGCGGCGTTGGGATCTCAGGCGGCGCGGTTGGCCGAGCATGTGCGCGATCATCCGGGGCTTGATGTCGCCGATGTGGGGTGGACGCTGGCGGGTCGTTCGGTGTTCGAGCATCGGGCCGTCGTTGTCGGTGGTGATCGGGATCGGTTGTTGGCCGGGCTGGACGAGCTGGCCGTCGATGAGGTCGTATCGGTGATTCGGGGCGCCGCGACTCCCGGCGGCAAGACGGTGTTCGTCTTCCCCGGCCAAGGCTCGCAATGGTTGGGTATGGGTGTCGAATTGCTTGATACCGCACCGGTGTTCGCCCGCCAGATCGACGCGTGCGCGGACGCCTTCTCGGAATTCGTGGACTGGTCACTGACCGATGTGCTGCGTGGCGTGCCGGATGCGCCAGGCCTTGAGCGCGTGGACGTGGTGCAGCCGGTTCTCTTCGCGGTGATGGTGTCGCTGGCCGAATTGTGGAAGTCGGTCGGAGTCAACCCGGATGCCGTGATCGGCCACTCGCAAGGTGAAATCGCCGCCGCCTACGTCGCCGGCGCGCTGTCCCTGCGAGACGCCGCACGAGTGGTCACGTTGCGCAGCAGGTTGCTGACCGCGCTGGCCGGCCCGGGCGGCATGGTGTCGATCGCATGTGGTTCCGAGCGCGCGCGGGAGTTGTTGGCGCCCTTTGGAAGTCGCATCGGTATCGCCGCGGTCAACGGCCGCTCCGCAGTCGTGGTGTCGGGCGAAGTGGCCGCGCTGGAGGAACTGATCGGCCTCTGCGCCGAACGGGATCTGCGCACCCGCCGGATTGACGTGGACTACGCGTCGCATTCCGTCGAGGTCGAGGCGATCCGCGGCGAGCTTGCCCAGGTCCTGTCCGGTATCGAGCCGCGCTCCTCGCGCACCGCCTTCTTCTCGACGGTGACCGGAAAGCGTTTGGACACAGCAGATTTGGACGCCCACTACTGGTACCGCAACATCCGGCAGACGGTCCAGTTCGACGAGGCGGTGCGCAGCGCCTGTGAGCAGGGCTACCGCACCTTCATCGAATCCAGCCCGCATCCCGCGTTGATCGCCGGCATCGAGGACACCGCGACCGATTGCACAGCCGGCGACGCCGGGGCCGCCGAGGTCACCGTCGTCCCCACGCTGGGGCGCGAAGACGGCGGCCTCGATCGATTCCTGATCTCGGCTGCCACCGCGTTTGTCGCGGGTGTGGCCGTGGATTGGCGTGGCGTGCTTGATGGGGCCGGCTTCGTCGAGCTGCCGACGTATGCCTTTGACCGGCGGCGGTTTTGGCTCTCCGGCGAGACTATCGGCGCCGATGCCGCGGGGTTGGGGCTAGGGGCCAGTGAGCACGCGTTGTTGGGCGCGGTGGTGGAACTGCCGGCCTCCGGCGGCGTGGTGCTGACGGGGCGACTGTCGCCCGCGACGCAAAGCTGGCTGGCCGACCACGCCGTCTCCGGGGCAATCATCTTTCCCGGCACCGGTTTCGTCGAGCTGGCGATCCGCGCCGGCGACGAAGTCGGCTGCTCGGTGGTCGACGAACTGACTCTGCGGACGCCGCTGATGCTGCCGACTGGGACTTCTGGGGGGTCGGTTGCCGTGCAGGCGGTGGTGGGCGCCGCCGACGCGGCCGGCCAGCGCAGTGTTTCGATCTACTCCCGCGCCGAAGCCGATGACGCATGGGTGTGCAACGCCGAGGGGACATTGAGCTCCGGGTCGGTCGAGCCGACGGCGGACTTGTCGGTGTGGCCGCCCGCGGGCGCCGTCGCGGTAGATGTGGCCGACGGCTATGAGCGGTTGGCGGCGCGCGGCTACCGCTATGGCCCGGCATTCCGCGGTTTGACCGCGATGTGGGCCCGCGGCGACGAGATGTTCGCCGAGGTGAGGCTGCCAGACGCGGCCGGCGGCGTCGGCGGGTTCGGGATGCATCCGGCGCTGCTGGATGCGGCCTTGCATGCGGCGGTGATAGCCAACCAGGAAGCCGAATTGGTTGTGCCGTTCTCCTGGCAGGGCGTATCGCTGCATGCCGCGGGCGCATCGGCGGTGCGGGCACGGATTGCGCCGGCCGGGCCTACGGGTTCTTCTGGCGTCTCGATCGAACTCGCCGACGGGTTGGGGTTGCCGGTGTTGTCGGTGGCTTCGATGGTGGCCCGTCCGCTGAGTGAGCAGCAGCTGCGCTCCGCAGTCTCCGGCTCCGGTCCTGACCGGCTGTTCGAAGTGATCTGGTCGCCGGTGCCCGGGGTTTCCGGCGTGGGCGCGACACCGTCTTATGAGGTGTTTGAATCCGTTGCGGTTGACCATGATCCGGTGACGGGCGCCTATCAGCGCACGCATCGGGCGCTGGCCGCTGTCCAGTCGTGGCTGACCGAGCGGGAGTCCGGAGTGCTCGTGATGGCGACCAGGGGCGCCACGGGGTTGCCGGGGGAGGACGTCATAGACCTGGCGGGCGCGGCGGTGTGGGGGCTGGTGCGGTCGGCTCAGACCGAGCACCCGGGCCGCATCGTGCTGGTGGATTCCGATGCGCCCCTTGATGGTCAGGCCATAGCCGCGGCGTTGGCGGTCGGTGAACCGCAGGTGCTGCTGCGCGGCGGACAGGTGTACACCGCGCGAGTGCGCGCCAGCCGCGCCGTCGACGGGATCCTGGTGCCTCCAAGCGACGGGCCCTGGCGGCTGGGCATCAGCAGCGCGGGCACCTTCGAGAACCTGCGGCTCGAACCGGTTCCCAACGCCGATGCGCCGTTGCAGCCCGGCCAGGTTCGCGTGGCGCTGCGCGCCATCGCCGCAAACTTCCGCGACATCATGATCACCCTGGGCATGTTCACCCACGACGGGTTGCTGGGCGGCGAGGGCGCCGGCGTCGTCGTCGAAGTCGGCCCCGGGGTGACGGAATTCGCGGTCGGCGATTCGGTGTACGGATTCTTCCCCGACGGCCACGGCACGCTGGTCGCCGGCGACGTCCGCATCCTGCAACCGATGCCCGCCGACTGGTCCTACGCCGAAGCCGCCGCCATATCAGCTGTATTCACCACCGCGTATATGGCGTTCGTGCACTTGGCCGACGTCAAGCCGGGGCAGCGGGTGTTGGTGCACGCGGCCGCCGGTGGCGTGGGGATGGCCGCCGTGCAGTTGGCCCGGCACCTGGGTTTGGAGGTATTTGCCACCGCCAGCCGTGGTAAATGGGACACCCTGCGGGCCATGGGCTTTGACGACGACCACATCTCCGATTCGCGCAGCCTGGAGTTCGAGGACAAGTTCCGCTCGGTCACCGGCGGACGTGGAATGGACGTGGTGCTGGACTCGCTGGCCGGCGAATTCGTCGACGCGTCACTGCGACTGGTCGCGCCCGGCGGGTTGTTCCTCGAGATGGGCAAGACCGACATCCGCGATCCTGGTGCGATAGCGAGGGAATACCCGGGCGTGCGTTACCGCGCCTTCGACCTGTTCGAACCCGGCCGTCCGCGGATGCACCAGTGGATGTGCGAGCTGGCGCAACTGTTCGACGCCGGTGTGCTGCGGCCATTGCCGGTGACGACGTTCGACATCCGCCGCGGCGAAGCGGCGTTGCGGTATCTGAGCCAGGCGCGCCACACGGGCAAGGTCGTCATGAGCATGCCCGACACGTGGGCGACCGGCACGGTACTGATCACTGGCGGCACCGGCATGGCCGGCTCGGCGCTGGCCCGGCACGTGGTGGCCCGGCACGGGGCGCGACACCTGGTGTTGGTGAGTCGCAGCGGCCCGGATGCGCCTGGGGCGCAGAAGCTTTCGGCCGAACTGGCTGCGGCTGGCGCACAGGTGCAGGTGGTGGCCTGCGATGCGGCCGATCGCGCGGCGCTGGCCAAGGTGATCGCCGACATCGGAATGCAGCATCCACTGTCGGCGGTGATTCATGCCGCCGGGGTACTGGACGACGCCGTCGTCACGTCGTTGACCCCCGAGCGGGTCGATGCGGTGTTGCGGGCCAAGGTGGACGCGGTGTGGAACCTGCACGAGCTGACCCGGGACCTGGATGTGTCTGCTTTCGTGGTGTTTTCGTCGATGGCGGGTCTGGTGGGCTCCTCAGGCCAGGCCAACTATGCTGCGGCCAACTCATTCCTGGACGGGCTGGCCGCACACCGGCGCGCGCACCGGCTGCCGGCGATCTCGCTGGGGTGGGGGCTGTGGGATCAGGCCAGCGCGATGACCGGCGGCCTGGATGCCGCCGACTTGGCCCGGCTGGGCCGCGACGGCATCTTGGCGTTGTCGTCCGACGAGGCGATGGAACTGTTCGACACGGCACTGATTGTCGACGAACCATTCATGGCGCCGGCCCGGATCGATCTGACCGCGCTGGCCCACGCGATCGCGGTGCCGCCGATGTTTACCGATCTGGTCAATGCGCCGACCCGGCGCAGGGTCGACGAATCGCTGGCCGCCGCGAAGTCGAAATCGGCTCTGGCGCAACGCCTACAGCGACTGCCCGAGCCCGAGCAGCACACGGTCGTGCTGGATCTGGTGCGCTCCCACATCGCCACCGTGCTGGGCACCATCACCGCAGAGGCGATCGACCCCGACAAGGCGTTCCAGGAGTTGGGTTTTGACTCGCTGACCGCGGTCGAAATGCGTAACCGGCTCAAAGCCGCCACCGGATTGGCGCTGTCACCCACGCTCATCTTCGACTATCCGACCCCCAACGGTCTGGCCTCCTACATCCGGGCGGAACTCGCCGGCGCCCCACAAGAGATCAAGCACACCCCCGCGGTTCATGTGACGGGCGATGACCCCATCGCCATCGTCGGTATGTCGTGCCGCTTCCCGGGCGGTGTGGCTACCCCCGAAGACCTGTGGGACATGGTGATCCAGGGCCGCGACGTGCTCTCCGGATTCCCGACCGACCGCGGCTGGGACCTGGCAGGGCTGTACAACCCGGACCCCGATGTCGCCGGCGCGTGCTACACGCGCACTGGTGGGTTCGTGGATGGTGTCGCGGACTTTGATCCTGGGTTCTTCGGTATTGCGCCCAGTGAGGCGCTCGCCATGGACCCGCAGCAACGCATGTTCCTGGAGCTGTCCTGGGAAGCCTTGGAAAGAGCGGGAATCGAACCAGGCGTGTTGCGGGGCAGCGCCACCGGGGTGTTCGCCGGGGTTTACACCCAGGGCTACGGCATAGGTGCCGAACAAGCCTCAAAAGCCTTGGAGGGCTTCCGGCTGACCGGCCAGTCCGCGAGCGTCGCGTCGGGGCGGGTGTCGTATGTGCTGGGGTTGGAGGGCCCGGCGGTGTCGGTGGATACGGCGTGTTCGTCGTCGTTGGTGGCGTTGCATATGGCGGTGCAGTCGCTGCGGTCGGGCGAGTGCGACCTGGCCCTGGCGGGCGGGGTCACCGTGAATGCCACGCCCGACATCTTCGTGGAGTTCAGCCGCATGCGGGGGTTGTCGGCGGATGGCCGGTGCAAGGCATTCGCCGGCGCGGCCGACGGCACCGGATTCTCCGAGGGGGGCGGAATGCTGGTGGTGGAGCGCTTGTCTGATGCGCGGCGGTTGGGTCATCCGGTGTTGGCGGTGGTGCGGGGTTCTGCGGTCAATCAGGATGGTGCGTCGAATGGGTTGACGGCGCCTAATGGGCCTTCGCAGCAGCGGGTGGTGCGGACGGCGTTGGCCAATGCGGGGCTGAGCGCGGCGCAGGTGGATGTGGTGGAGGGTCACGGGACCGGTACCACGTTGGGTGATCCGATTGAGGCTCAGGCGTTGTTGGCGACCTACGGGCAGGACCGCGCTGCACCCCTCTGGCTGGGATCGATCAAGTCGAATATGGGTCATACGCAGGCCGCGGCGGGGGTGGCGGGTGTGATCAAGATGGTGCAGGCGATGCGCCATGGGGTGTTGCCGGCGACGTTGCACGTGGATGTGCCGTCGTCGCATGTGGATTGGTCGGCGGGTTCGGTGTCGTTGTTGACGCAGGCGCGGCCCTGGCCGGCTGAGGGTCGGGTCCAGAGGGCGGGTATCTCGTCGTGTGGGATTAGTGGCACGAATGCGCATGTGATCGTTGAGGCTGCGCCGGCGGTGGCGGAGCGTGAGGGCCGCCGTGAGCTTTCGGTGGTGCCGTGGGTGGTGTCGGCGAAGTCGTTGGCGGCGTTGGGGTCTCAGGCGGCTCGGTTGGCCGGGTATGTGCGTGCGCGTCCGGAGCTTGATGTGGCTGATGTGGGGTGGTCGCTGGCGGGTCGTTCGAGTTTTGAGCATCGGGCTGTGGTTGTCGGTCGTGATCGGGATCGGTTGTTGGCTGGGCTGGACGAGCTGGCCGGCGATGAGGTCGTATCGGTGATTCGGGGCACCGCGACTCCTGGCGGCAAGACGGTGTTCGTCTTTCCCGGCCAAGGCTCCCAAATCCTGGGCATGGGAAGGGGATTGCACGCCGAGTACCCGGTATTCGCCGACGCGTTCGACGCCGTCGTAGCCGAGCTGGACCGGCACCTGCTGCGTCCGCTGCGCGAAGTGATGTGGGGACACGACGAAAACCTGTTGAACACCACCGAATTCGCCCAACCCGCTTTGTTCGCGGTGGAAGTGGCCTTGTTCCGGTTGCTGGAATCCTGGGGGATCCATCCCGATTTCGTGATGGGCCATTCGGTCGGGGAGTTGTCCGCGGCGCACGTCGCCGGCGTCCTCTCGCTGGAGAACGCGGCGGTACTGGTGGTCGCCCGGGGCCGTTTGATGCAGGCTCTCCCGGCGGGCGGGGCGATGGTCGCCGTGCAGGCCACCGAGGAAGAGGTGCGGCCGCTGCTGACCGCCGATGTCGGCATCGCTGCGGTCAACGGGCCTGCCTCGGTGGTGATCTCGGGTGCCGAGAACGCGGTCACCGCGATCGTCGAGCAGCTCCGCGCTGACGGCCGCAGGGTGCACCAACTGGCGGTCTCCCATGCGTTCCACTCCCCGTTGATGGAGCCGATGGTCGATGAATTCGCCACGGCCGCAGCCGGGTTCGCTATCGGACAGCCCAGCGTCCCGATTGTGTCCAACCTGACCGGGCAGCTGGCCGGAGACGACTTCGCTTCTGCCGCGTACTGGAAGCGGCACATCCGCGAGGCGGTGCGATTCGCCGAGAGTGTCCGATTCGCGCACACAGCCGGCGCGCACCGCTTCCTGGAAGTCGGGCCCAGCAGCGGCCTGACGGCATCGATCGAAGAATCGCTACCCGATGCAGCCGTCATCACGATGTCTGCGCTGCGCAAGGACCGTCCCGAGCCGGCGACCCTGACGGGCGCCGTTGCGCAAGGGTTCGTCACCGGCATGGACGTGGACTGGCGCGGGGTAATCGGCGCGGCTAACTTTGTTGAACTACCCACCTATGCCTTTGACCGACGGCGATTTTGGCTCTTCCGCGATGATGTCGCGGCCGATGCCACCGGATTGGGTCTGGAAGCCAGCGAGCATGCCTTGCTGGGTGCCGTCGTCGAACTACCGGCCTCGGGCGGGGTGGTGCTAACGGGGCGGTTGTCGCCCAGCGTGCAGGGTTGGCTGTCCGATCACGCCATCGGTGGCGTAGTGCTGTTCCCCGGTGCGGGTTTTGTCGAGTTGGCGATCCGCGCCGGCGACGAAGTCGGCTGTGGCGTGGTCGACGAGCTGAATTTGGCGGCGCCGCTGGTGCTGCCCGCCTCGGGTTCGGTCGCGGTCCGGGTAGTGGTCGACGGCCCGGACGATGCGGGAACCCGTGCGGTGTCGGTGTTTTCGCGCGCCGAAGCCGGTTTACCGTGGCTATTGCATGCCGAGGGTGCGCTGAGCGCGGGTACGGTGCAGCCGGCCGCGGATTTGTCCGTGTGGCCGCCGGTCGGTGCCACCCGGGTGGTCCTCGACGGGATCTATCAGGGGTTGGCGGCGCGCGGCTACGGGTATGGACCGGCCTTCCAAGGATTGCAGGCGATGTGGCGCCGCGGCGATGAGTTGTTCGCAGAGGTGGCGCTGCCGACAGCTGCCGGGCTGACGCCGGCGGGCTTCGGGGTGCACCCGGCGGTGTTGGATGCGGCACTGCATGCGGTCATTGTGGCCGGCGCCGCCAACATCGGCGGCGCCGCCGAGGGTTCGGTGATGGTGCCGTTCTCCTGGCAGCAGGTGTGTCTACATGCCGCAGGAGCCTCGGCGGTGCGGGCTCGCATCGCGCCGACGGGACCGTCGGCCGTCTCGATCGAGCTCACGGACACCTTGGGTTTGCCGGTGTTGTCGGTGACGTCGATGGTCGCCCGGCCGGTGACCGAGAAGCAGCTGAAGGCCGCGCTATCGGGCTCGGGCGGGGATCGGCTGTTCGAGGTGGTCTGGACGCCGACGACGGCTGCATCGGCCGGTGCCATCCCGTCGTACGAGGTCTTCGAGTCGGAACCGGCCGCCGATGATCCCGTGGCCGGCGTGTATGCGGCCACCCACAAAGCATTGGCTGCCGTGGGGTCCTGGCTGACCGAGCGTGACACGGGGGTCTTGGTGGTGGCGACGCGGGGCGCGGTGGCGTTGCCCGGCGAGGACGTCACCGATTTGGCGGGTGCGGCGGTGTGGGGGCTGGTGCGCTCGGCGCAGACCGAGCACCCTGGCCGGATCGTGCTGGTCGACGCCGACGGGCCGCAGGATGGCGAAGCGGTCGAGGCGGCGTTGGCGGTCGGTGAGCCGCAAGTGCTGCTGCGGGGCGGGCGGGTGTACACCGCGCGGGTTCATGGCAGTCGCGCGGTTGACGGCGTGCTGGTGCCTCCCGACGGTGTGCCGTGGCGGTTGGGAATGAGCACCAGGGGCACGTTCGAGAATCTTTGCTTGGAGCCGATTTCCGACGCTGACGCGCCGTTGGCGCCCGGCCAGGTGCGTGTTGCGACCCGCGCCATCGCCGCCAATTTCCGCGACGTCATGATCGCGTTGGGTCTCTATCCCGACGAAGACGCGGTCATGGGTGTCGAGGCGTCCGGAGTCGTTGTCGAAACCGCTTCTTGCGGCAACCGTTTCGCGGTCGGTGACCGAGTCACCGGCCTGTTCCCGGACGGCACCGGCACCATCGCGGTGACCGACGAGCGGCTGATGATCAAAATTCCTGCGGGTTGGTCCTACGCCGACGCCGCCACGGCTCCCGTCGTTTTCGCGACGGCCCACTACGCGCTGACCACCCTGGCCGACGCGAAGGCCGGGCAGCGGGTGCTGGTCCATGCGGCGACCGGCGGGGTGGGCATGGCGGCGGTCCAGCTGGCCAGGCACTTGGGCCTGGAGGTGTTCGCCACCGCCAGCCAGGGCAAGTGGGACACGTTGCGGGCAATGGGCTTCGATGAAGATCACATCGCCGATTCGCGCACGTGTGACTTCGAGGACAAGTTCCGGACGGTCACCGGTGGCCGCGGTATGGATGTGGTGCTCGACTCGTTGGCCGGCGACTTCGTGGATGCCTCGCTGCGATTGGTCGCGGCCGGTGGGATCTTCTTGGAGATGGGCAAGACCGACATCCGTGATCCCGGCGTGGTCGCCGAACAACATGCGGGCGTGCGCTACCGCGCCTTCGACCTTTTCGAAGCGGGGCCCGACCACATCCAGCGGATGCTCGCCGACCTGGCCGCGATGTTCGGCGACGATCTATTGCGGCCGTTGCCGGTCACCACGTTTGATGTGCGGCGGGCGCCCGCGGCCTTGCGGTATTTAAGTCAGGCCCGCCACGTCGGCAAGGTCGTGATCATGATGCCGGATGCATGGGCGGCGGGCACCGTGCTCATCACCGGTGCTACCGGCATGGCGGGTTCGGCGCTGGCCCGCCATGTGGTGGCCCACCACGGGGCGCGCCACCTGCTCCTGGTGAGTCGGCGTGGACCCGATGCACCGGGGGCGGCGGAGTTGGTCGCCGAGCTGGCAGCGGCCGGCGCCCAGGTACAGGCGGTGGCCTGTGATGCGGCGGATCGTGAAGCGCTGGCCAAGGTGATCGCCGATATCCCGGTACAGCAGCCACTTTCGGCGGTGATTCATGCCGCCGGGGTGCTCGACGATGCGGTGGTAACCTCGCTGACCCCCGAGCGGGTTGACGCGGTGCTGCGGCCCAAGGTGGACGCGGCGTGGAACCTGCACGAGTTGACCCGGGACCTGGATGTGTCGGCGTTTGTGCTGTTTTCGTCGATGGGCGGTCTGGTGGGGTCCTCAGGTCAGGCCAACTACGCTGCGGGCAACTCGTTCCTGGATGCGCTGGCCATAAACCGGCGGGCTCAGGGTCTGCCGGCGATCTCTCTCGGGTGGGGGCTTTGGGATCAGGACAGCGACATGACCGGCAGGTTGGCGGGTGTCGATTTCGCACGGTTCGCGCGCGATGGCATCGTGGCGATGTCCTCGGATGAAGCGCTCCGACTGCTCGACACCGCAATGATTGTCGACGAGCCATTCGTGCTGCCCGCCCACATCGATCTGGTCGCGTTGCGGGCCAAGTTCGACGCCGGCACGTTGCCGCCCATGTTCGTCGATCTGATCAACGCGCAGGGGCGGCGCCAGGTCGATGACTCGCTGGCCGCAGCAAAATCCAAATCGGCGCTCCTGCAACGCCTGGAGGGTCTGCCCGAGGATGAGCAGCACGCCATCCTACTGGATCTGGTGCGTTCCCACATCGCCACCGTGCTGGGCACCTCGAGCCCCGAGGCCATCGACCCGGACCGCGCTTTCCAGGAGTTGGGTTTCGACTCACTGACCGCCGTCGAGATGCGCAACCGGCTCAAAGCCGCTACCGGACTGCCCCTTTCGCCGACCCTGATTTTCGACTATCCCAACTCCGCGGCGCTGGCCGGCTACTTCCACCAGGCGCTCCTCGGCGCCACACGCCAAGACACCCCGCAAGCCGCGCCCGGCGAAGCGGAGCTGCAGCGCGTTGTGGCGTCCATTCCGGTCAGGCGCCTTCGGCAAGCCGGGGTATTGGATCTGTTGCTCGCGTTGGCAAATGACACCGACGGGGACGGTCAGTCGACGGGCTCGCAGGGCGCCGCTACTGCAAAAGACATCGCCGACATGGACCTCGATGACCTGGTCAACGCGGCGTTCATGAACGACGACGACTAGCCATGAGCTTGAGGATCGCGGTCACCGGGGCCAGCGGGGTTCTGGGCCGTGGCATCGTCGCCAGATTACTCACCCAAGGCCACGACGTCGCCGGAATCGCTCGTCATCGACCTGAGAGCTGGCCGAGCGCAGCGGATTTCGTTGCCGCCGACATCCGCGATGCGGCCGCGGTCAGGCGCGCGGTCACGGGCGCGGTCGTCGTCGCGCACTGCGCATGGTCCACCCGCCGGGTCAATATCGAGGGCACGGCCAACGTCCTCGACGCAATGGCCGAGACAGGTACCGGTCGCATCGTTTTCGCTTCATCGCCGCATGTCTACGGCGCCGCCACGGCGCCGGCAGACGAGCGCGACGTGGTTGCCCCGGTATCCGCCGAGGGGCTGGACAAGGCACAGGTCGAAAGAATGCTGGCGGAGTCGGGCGCCAAGTGGGTTGCGATCCGCTCCGCGTTCATTCTCGGCCGGGGTGTCGACAACTGGTTGCTAAGGTTGTTGGCGCTACCGGCGTATCCCGACATCGCCGGGGCCGCGGATCGCAGCCTGCAAGTGGTTCACGCCGACGACGCGCTGCGGCTGTTTATCCGTGCGCTCCTGGACGACGAAATCGACAGCGGCCCGATCAATCTCGCCGCGCCCGGAGAGCCGACCTTTCGCCAGCTCGCTGAAGTGCTCGGGCGGCCCGTTGTGCCGTTGGGCGGCGCTGCGAGGGCGCTTGGGCGGCGCCGCTCGGCCGCGCTGGCCGAACTGCAGCTCGTGCAAAGTGCGCCGCTGATGGATACCACGCGGCTGCACGACGAGTGGGGGTTCCGGCCGGCGTGGAACGCCGGCGAAACCATCGAAGACTTCGCGCTCGCGGTGCGCGGGCGGATCACCGTGGGCAAGCGGGTGGTATCGCTGCCCTGGCGAATGACCAGCATCCAGGACCTGCCCGCCATCGACACGCCGTCCGATGACGGAGTGGTTCCCAGATTGGCCGGCCCACAGGAGGATAACGGCGAGTTCGACACGCCGATCGACCCGCGTTTCCCCACCTATCTGGCCACTAACTTGTCCGAAGCGCTGCCGGGCCCGTTCTCTCCGTCGTCCGCTTCGGTGACCGTGCGCGGCCTACGCGCGGGCGGGGCGGCCATTGCCGAGCGGTTGCGGCCGGGCGGCGTGGTGCAGCGGGAAATCGCCATGCGCACCGTCGCGGTGTTCGCGCACCGGCTGTACGGAGCGATCACGTCGGCGCACTTCATGGCCGAGACAGTGCCATTCGCCAAGCCCGCCACGATTGTCAGCAACAGCGGGTTTTTCGGCCCCAGCATGGCGTCGCTACCGATCTTCGCCGAGCAGCGTCCACCGTCCGAATCCCGTCGCGGGCGCAGGCAGCTGCGCACCATCCGCAACATCGGGGTATTCGGGGTCAACCTGGTGGGACTGAGTGCCGGATCAGCCCGCGATACATACGATTTCATCGCCGACGTCGATCGGCTGGAGCGGCTTGCCGGCGGCGACCTCACCCGACTCGACGATCGCCGGTTACTCAGCCTGATCTCGCTGGCACGTGACCACGTGGTGCACGGGTGGGTGCTGGCCTCTGCGTCATTCATGCTGTGTGCCGCGTTCAATGTGTTGTTGCGCGGATTGTGTGGTCGCGACACCGCGACGTCTGTTGGGCCGGATCTGGTGAGCGCGCGGTCGGTGGAGGCGCTGCAGCGGCTCGTGGTCGCGGCGCGGCGTGACCCCACCGTGACGCGTCTGCTGGCCGAACCGGGGGAGCGCCTGGGCAAGCTGGCCGTGGAGGCGCCGGAGTTCCACGCCGCGGTGCTGGCCGAGCTGGCGCTGATCGGGCACCGCGGTCCGGCCGAAGCCGAGATGCTGTCGACCAGTTACGCCGACAACCCCGAGTTACTGGTCCGGATGGTGGCCAGGGCTCTGAACACTGTACCGCCGCCACCCCCGCGACACCCACGGATTCCGTTGCGGGCCAAGCCCGTTGCATCACTGGCCGCACGCCAGCTGCGCGACCGTGAGGCCCGCCGCGACAAAATGGTGCGGGCCATCTGGGTGCTGCGCGGCCTGCTGCGTGAGTACGGGCGCAGGTTGGCCGAAGCAGGAGTCGTGGACACCGCCGACGACGTGTTCTACCTGTTGGTCGACGAGCTGGACGAAATTGGGCGGCTGCCGGCAGACGTTGCGAAATTGGTGGCCCGGCGGCGGGCCGAACAACGCAGGCTGGCCGGCGTCATTCCGCCGACGGTGTTCAGCGGAAGCTGGGAACCCTCGGCCACCTCGTCAACGGCGCTGGCCGCCGGCGACACCCTGCGCGGAGTCGGTGTGTGCGGGGGCCGGGTGCGCGGCCGGGTGCGGATCGTGCGGCCCGAGAGCATCGACGAGCTGCAACCCGGCGAGATTCTCGTCGCGGAGGTCACCGACGTCGGGTACACCGCCGCGTTCTGCTACGCCGCGGCCGTGGTGACCGAACTCGGCGGCCCGATGTCCCACGCCGCCGTGGTGGCACGCGAATTCGGGTTCCCGTGTGTGGTCGACGTCCAAGCGGCCACGCACCGGCTCCCGCTGGGAGCCCTGGTCGAGGTCGACGGCAGCACAGGAGAGATCCGCGTGCTCGACAGTGACGGCACTCCGTGAGTTTTCATGTTCGCGCCGCGTAGAAGGCGCCCGCAACGTATACAAGTAGCTGGCAGCAACGAGGAGGACTCATGACTATGGTGCGGACGTCCGCGGTCGGCTTGACGGCCACCGCTATCTTGGTCAGCGCCACGCTGGCGGCCTGCGGCAGCGATAAAGGCACTCCCGCAACCTCGACGTCGTCATCGAGTTCATCCGCATCGTCGAGCGCAGCGGCATCGTCGAGCCCCACCGCGGGCGCGAGTCCGTCGACGGGCCAGACGGACTACACCTCATTGCTGATCACGCCCAGTGACGTCGGTCCCAGTGCTTTTGTTGACGGGCCGCCGACCGCGAATCCCAGCGGCATAACCGGTGTGGGCCAGACCTTCAAGAACCCCGACGGCAAGCGGACCATCGTCGACACGATCGCGGTTTATCCCGACGCGACCGGGGCCGCCCCGATGATCCCGGCCATGAAAGACGAACTCGCCAAGAAGATCACCGGTGCACCGCAGCCCATCGACATCGGGTCGAACGGGTTTATGGTCGCGGGTGTGGCGGCCGACCCGTCCAAGCAGATGGAAATATCCGAGGCGGTGTTCATCGAGGGGAGGGCAGTCGTCGACTTGGAGTTCGATTGCTCACTGGGCAATCCCACGCCAAATGACGTCCTCCTGGATTTGGCTCGCAAACAGGACGCTGCGGTCAAGAAAGGCTTGTCCAGCTAGCCACTGATCAGCTTCACAGGGGCCAGCTGTTCGGATGCAGCGCATAGCGGAAAGCAGCGGCCGGTGGCAGCGGCTGTCGTTCGCCGACCGAGATCGCATCGAGAATGAGGGCGACATAGCGTCGCCAGCCATCGCTCGTTGAATCCATCGTCGACAGCACGCTGTAGAGCATCGCGATCAGGCGCGGTATGTCATCGGCGACCAGATCTGCACGAACCCGGCCGGTCTCTTGGCCGCGGCGGACGAGGTCGTTGAGTGCCTCGTCCAGCGAGTTCGAGATATCGGGGGTCAGCGATCCGGCTCGGTGCGCGGCATTCAGGAGGTGGTGTTCGCGGGCGCCCAGCGATATCGCCGCCTCGATCAGCTGGGCGATGCCACGCAGCGGGTCACTCGCACGCCGGGCTTCGTCGATCGCCGGCGTGAGATCTTCGGCGATGCTTTGATCCAGGGCCGCCCGGACCAGGTCTGCCTTTGTCGGAAACCTGCGGTAGAGCGTTCGTTCGCCTACTCCTGCATGCCGGGCGACGGTCTCAACGGGTGCATCTGGCCCGAGCTCGGCGTAGATGTCCCGCGCGGCGCGCAGAATTCGCTCCACGTTGCGGGCCGCGTCAGCTCGCAACGGCCGGTATTCCACCGCTGTCATGACGACAGCCTAACTGACAGTTGACTGCTAGAAAGGGTGGCTTTACGCTCGTACCACGTTTATCAACTGGCAGATCACTGACACTTAATAGGAAACTCCTTCTATGTCAACAACTTCCGAGACTTCCGAGACGGATCTTCCCGTCATCCCAGTCCCGCGCGATGCGGGCTGCCCGCTGCGACCCCCGGCTGAATTCGTCGACTGGCGGAAAGAGCCGGGCCTCAAACGAGCGATGTACCATGGCCAGCCGACCTGGATGGTGAGCCGTTACCAGGACATCAAAGCGGCGCTGGTCGATCCGTGCCTGTCCGCGAAGACTCTCCCGGACGCGATCATGCCAACGGACGCCGACAACAAGATCCCTGTGGTATTCGCGCGGACCGACGATCCCGAGCATCACCGGCTGCGGCGCATGCTGACCACTAACTTCACCTTCCGGCGTTGCGAAGCGATGAGGCCACAGATCCAGGGATTGGTCGACCACTTTCTCGACGAGATGATCGGCAACGGCCCGCCTGCCGACCTCGTGCGTGACTTTGCCCTGCCGGTGCCGTCATTGGTGATCGCGCTGTTGCTGGGAGTGCCCCCCGAAGATCTCGGCCCCTTCCAACACCACACCACTGTCGGACTGGACGTCAGGTCGACCGAGGAGCAGAAGGGAGCGGCCTTTGGGGCGATGTACTCCTACATTGAGGAGTTGGTCTACCGCAAAGAGCGCGAACCCGGCGACGATTTGATCAGCCGTCTGCTCACCGAGTACGTGGCGACCGGCCAGCTCAACCATGCCACGGCCGCCATGACGGCGGTGATCATGATGCAGGCCGGCCACGAAACCACGGCCAACATGATCTCGCTGGGAACGGTTGTGCTGCTGCAGCATCCGGATGTCTTCGAGCGGCTCGCTCAGACCGACGAACAGGCCGTCATCGCGAACATCGTCGAAGAGATGATGCGCTACCTCACCATCGTGCACAGCCAGGTCGACAGGGTGGCGACCGCGGATCTCACCCTCGGCGGCCAGTTGATCCGCGCCGGGGACTGGGTGTTGATGAACCTGCCCGCCGGGAACTGGGACACCGAGTTCGTCGACAACCCGGAAGCCTTCGACGTCGATCGAAATGCCCGCGGACACTTGGGTTTCGGCTACGGTGTGCACCAATGCATCGGAGCGAACCTGGCCCGCGTGGAAATGCAGGTCGCATTCACCACGCTGGCCCGGCGGCTACCCGGGCTGAAATTGGCGGTATCGCCGGACGAGCTGAGGTTCAAAGAGGCCGATATTTACGGCATGAAAGAACTTCCGGTGAGCTGGTGACGATGTCGATTGGTGAGCTGCGGTTCGACGGGCAGGTTGCCGTGATCACCGGCGCCTGTGGCGGCTTGGGTAAGCAGTACGCGTTGCTCCTTGCCGCGCGCGGTGCGCGCGTCGTGGTCAACGACACCGGCGGGTCGGTGACAGGGGATGGCTCGAACGCCGACGCCGCGACCGTCGTCGCGGAGGAGATCCGGCAGCAAGGCGGTCAGGCCGTCGCCGATAGCCACAGCGTCACCAGTCCCGAAGGAGGAGCGGCGATCATCGACGCCGCTTTGCGCACCTGGGGCCGAGTCGACATCGTGATCAACAATGCGGGAATCGTTCGCGACGCACCGTTTGAGGACATGACCCCCGAACGGTTCGAACCCCTGGTGGACGTGCACCTAAAGGGCGCGTTCCACGTGACGCGGCCGGCCTGGAAAGTGATGCGCGAGCAACGGTACGGTCGGATCGTCAACACCTGCTCGGCCGCGGGAATCCTGGGCGCCGAAGGCATGAGCAACTACGGGGCGGCCAAGACCGGGTTGATCGGCTTGACGCGAGTGCTGGCCGCCGAAGGAGCCGGCCACGACATCAAGGTCAACGCCCTCGCCCCGATCGCCTACACCCGGATGCTGGCGCACTCTGTTGACACAGCAACCGGCCAGCCGGCCGTAAAAAATGATGCGTCGGCGCAGGCGGTACTGGATGAGCTTGTGGGCCAATACCTTCAGAAGCTGGATCCGGCACTGGTGGCTCCGGTGGTGGCGTTTCTCGCCCACCGGGATTGTCGCGTTTCCGGGGAGATCTACACCGTGGGCGCCGGGCATGTTGCCCGCTTCTTTATCGGGCGCACGCACGGTTTCTACAGTCCGGCGCTGTCCATCGAGGACGTGCGCGATCACCTCGACGAGATCCGCGACGAAGCCGGCTACACCGTGCCCGGCGGACCCGCTGACGAGATGAGCGAGCTGTTCGCGACCATCATGAGCAGCTGAACGCGATTCCGACGCCATCGGGCGGTGGCACCGACCGCAGGCAGCCGAACGGCTCGATGCCGGCGGTGCTGAACCGTGCCGCCGACTGGTGGGCGTAGTTCACGCACAACAGGCCGGATTGGTCGGCGCGGCAACGGTAGTCACCGAATGACACCGAGTCCCCGTTCGCTAACTCGGGTCCGTTGCCGTTGACGAAGGGGCCCGGATCGCCACGGGCCGCCCCGACCTGCAGGTTCGTTCCGTCGAAGTCGACCCAGCCGCCTTTCCACTCTCCGTAGGCCGTCGCGGGCGGGGGCGGGGGATTACTCAGCGTGACCAGACAGACCAGCGCGCCGGCGGTGTGTTTGGAATCGGTCATGCAGGCGACTTTGCTCGCTTGGGCGGTGAACGCGATGTCGTCACCGAGTGACGTGGTCGCGCCTTCGCGCGTCGCGTTGTGATAGTGGCCCGGATCTGCGGGGTGACCTGCCTCGATCCAGGCGACGACGTCGGAGATCGGGGCCCCCTCAGCAGGCACAGCCGGCGCGGTCGACGCGGCCGGCGGTTTGCTGCCTGACGGGCCGGTGGTTGTCGTCGCAGATGCTTGGCTGGTGGTCGACGTCTGCCCCGAGTGGTTATTGCCCGCGGTTGAGCATGCGGCGACCAGCCCGCCAACTAGGAAAGGCACTGCGACCAGGACGGCGATCCGCATCCCGCCAGGCTAACCGTCGCGCGCCGGATTTGTGCGCTCCGCGCGCCCTACATCCGCAGTGTCGGCTACCGTCGGGTTATGCATGAGCGCACCGTCCGCGCGCACACGGCCACCGGCACCGTCGAAGGCTTCACCCGCGACGGCGTGAACCGCTGGCGATCCATCCCCTATGCCCAGGCGCCAGTGGGGCGGCTACGATTCCGGGCGCCGCTGCCCGCCCAGCCCTGGTCGGGGGTGCGGCACTGCCACGGCTTCACCAACTGCGCGCCCCAACAGCGTCGCTACACCCTGGTCGGCCTCTCGGGCTACGGAGGCAGGTACCAGCCCATGAGCGAAGACTGCCTCACCCTCAACGTCGTCACCCCCGAAAAGCCCAGCGAAGAACCGCTGCCGGTGATGGTGTTCATCCATGGCGGCGGGTACATCATGGGCAGCTCAGCGACTCCGATATACGACGGCGCCGCGCTGGCGCGCCGCGGCTGCGTGTACGTATCGGTCAACTACCGGCTCGGCGTGCTGGGCTGTGTGGACTTGTCGTCGCTGTCGACTCCCGACGTCACCATCGATAGCAACTTGTATCTGCGTGATCTGGTGCTGGCTCTGCAGTGGGTTCGGGACAACATCGCGGGGTTCGGCGGTGACCCGGGCAATGTCACCATCTTCGGCGAGAGCGCGGGTGCGTGCATCACCGCCACGTTGTTGGCGGTGCCCGCGGCCAAAGGCCTGTTCGCCCGCGCGATCTCGGAGAGCCCGGCGTCGGGTCTGGTGCGGTCGAAGGAAATTGCCGACGAGTTCGCCGGCCGGTTCGCCGCCCTGCTCGGCGTGCGCGGCCAGGGCGCCGCCAAAGCGCTGGTGCAGGCATCCGCGGCCCAACTGGTGGAGGCACAACACCGCCTCATCGAGCAGGGCATGGAACAAAGGTTGGGCGCCTTCCCGATTGGACCGGTCATTGGCGACGACTGCCTGCCTACCGACCCCGTCGAGGCGATGCGGTCCGGTCGGGCGCATCGGGTGCCGCTCATCGTGGGAACGAACGCCGAAGAGGGCCGGTTGTTCACCCGCTTCCTGCGAATGCTGCCGACCAACCAATCAATGATCGAAGAGTTGCTAGCCGACACGGAACCGGCTGCCCGCGAACGCATTACCGCGGCCTACCCGGATTACCCCGCGTCGTCGGCGTGCATCCAGCTCGGCGGCGACTTCGCGTTCAGCTCGGCGGCCTGGCAGATCGCCGAAGCCCACAGCGGACGCGCGCCCACCTACCTGTACCGGTATGACTTCGCTCCGCGGACGCTGCGCTGGTCGGGTCTGGGGGCGACCCATGCCACCGAGTTGTTAGCCGTCTTCGATGTCTACCGCACCAGGTTGGGCGCGTTGCTGACCGCTGCGGCCGATCGGCGCGCCGCGTTGCGGGTCAGCAACCAGGTGCAGCGGCGTTGGCGCTCCTTCAGCCGCAGCGGGGTGCCGGGCGACGACTGGCCGCTCTACACTCTCGACGACCGTGCCGTGATGGTCATCGACCACAAGTCCCGCGTCGAGTTCGATCCGCATGCGGACCGCCGGATGGCCTGGCTCGGCTTCTCCCTGGCACGCTGACCCTCATGACCCCCAACACCGAGCAAGACGACCAGGTCCTGGAACGGCCCGAGGACCTCACCGCCTCATGGCTGTCTGACAAGATAGGAGCCGGAGCCGCTGGATCAGTGGTCGCTTTCGCCGTAGAGCGCATCGGCACCGGTCAGATGAGCGAGTGCTATCGCGTGGCGCTGAAGTATGCCGACGCCGGCTCTGATGGGCCACGTTCGGTAGTGCTGAAGGTCGCGGCGACCGATCCGGTAAGCCGCCAGACCGGATTGGCTCTGGGTCTCTACGAGCGCGAAGTCTGCTTCTATCGCGACATCGCGCCGGGCATCGGGGGACCGATAGCGCCGTGCTACCACGCCGCGGTCGACACCTCGACGGGGGTGTTCGATCTGCTGCTCGGCGATGCGGGGCCCGCGGTCGTCGGTGATGAAATCGCTGGTGCCACAACAGAACAGGCCAGGCTCGGCGTTCTCGAGCTGGGTCGGCTGCAGGGTCCGCTGCTCGGCGACACCGCGCTGGCCGAAGCGTCGTGGCTCAATCGTGAGTCGCCGCTGAATCAGGCGATGATCACCCCGCTGTATGCGGGCTTCGTCGACCGCTACGGCGAGCAGATCGCGCCGAACCATCGCTTCGTGTGTGAGCGCCTGGTGGGCGCTTTCGACGGGTATGTGGAGGCCGTAGCGGGGCAGATGCGAGGCCTGGTGCACGGCGACTACCGGCTGGACAACATGTTGTTCGGCACGGCCGGAGCCGACCGGGCGCTGACGGTGGTCGACTGGCAGACCGTTTCCTGGGGTCCCGCGCTGACCGACCTGGCGTACTTTCTCGGTACCGCGCTGCCGGCGCAGGATCGGCGTGAGCACTACGACGCCTTGCTGCTGGCGTATCACGAGGCGCTGGGGCCCGGGGCGCCGATCAGCCTCGCCGAGGTCCGCGAAGGTGTGCGCCGGCAAAGCTTTTTCGGTGTGATGATGGCGATCGTTTCCTCGATGCTGGTGGAGCGCACCGAACGAGGCGACCAGATGTTCATGACGATGCTGCAACGGCATTGCGACCATGTGCTGCATACCGACGCATTGGCGGCCCTCCCAGTTGCCGCCCCGGGCGCGGCAAAGCCGGAGCCGCTGCAGCCGTCCCAGGAGGACGAACTCGCCCACACCGCGACCGCCGAATCGTTGTGGAGCGAGAGCTGGTATGCCGACTTCGCCGACACCGCACAGGGATTGGGCGGCTGGTTCCGCATCGGTCTGGTCGCGAACCAGCAGACGGCGTGGGTGCACGCGCTGCTGTGCGGTCCCGACCTGCCGACAGTCGCCGTCGTCGACGGCGAAGTCCCGCTGACCGCCGACCCGTGGGCGCTGCGCACCGACGCCTTCGAACTCAACCACTCCGCGAACGCGCCGCTGCAGACCTACCGTGTCGACCTGCGGGGGCGGGCTCAGGCTTACTCGGACCCGTCGGCCTTGCTGCGCGGCGAGCCGGGAACACCGGTCGAGATGACGATGAATTTGGAGTGGGCCACCGACGGCACGCCCTACAAGTATCGGCTGACCACGCGTTACGAGATCCCGTGCACCGTGTCCGGCACCGTCACTGTCGGCGACACCAGCTACCACGTGAATTCCGTTCCAGGACAACGCGATCACTCGTGGGGGGTGCGTGACTGGTGGAGCATGGACTGGATGTGGAGCGCAGTGCACCTCGACGACGGCACCCACCTGCACGGCGTGAACATCCGGATTCCCGGCATTCCCGCCGTCAGTGTCGGCTACGTCCAGGATCGCGACGGCAAGCTGACCGAACTGGAAACGGTGAGTAGTGGGGAAGCGTTCGGCGACAACGGGCTACCGCTGAGCGCGACATTGAGTCTGGACCCGGGCGAGATCACCGGTGACGTTGAGATGCGCGGCCAGGCGCCGGTGAGCTTGACCGCCCCCGACGGACGGGTGAGCCAATTCCCGCGCGCTTGGGTCAGTGTCACTACCGCGGACGGCCGCACCGGCGTCGGCTGGATGGAATGGAATCGCAACCTCACGGACCAGACCTAAGCGCGGTCCCCGACGGAGCGCCCATCGTGGTGATGGGTGTGTCCGGATCGGGCAAGTCGACGGTGGGTTCCGCCCTCGCGCAACGGTTGCGGGTGCCCTTCGTCGACGCTGACACCTTGCACCCGCCCACCAACATCGCCAAGATGGCCGCCGGCGAACCGCTCGACGACGATGATCGCTACCCCTGGCTGGATAAGGTCGGCCGGTGGTTGGCCGACCACCGCGGGGGCGGTGTGGTGGCATGCTCGGCGCTCAAGCGCAAGTACCGCGACCAGCTGCGCGCGCACTGTCCGCGGGTTGAGTTCTTGCACCTGCGCGGTTCACTGGAACTCATCGGCAGCCGATTGGCCGCCAGGTCAGGTCATGTCATGCCGGCCGCACTGCTGCGGTCGCAATTCGACGCTTTGGAACCGCTTGGTGCCGACGAGCGTGGGGTCGTCATCGACCTCGGTGAGGATGCCCAGGATCCCCAGGGCCCTCACGTCGTAGTCGCTGCGTTCCTTGCACGGATTACCAGGGGCGCTTGCGACGACGGCTCTTGATCTCGTCGCCGACTCGTTCGCGGGCGGCGTCGGCAAAGTCACTGCCCCGCGCCACCGCCGTGTCGGCGAACTGGCTGCCGTGTACCCGAGCGCTTTCGGCGAGCTCGGCGCCACGCACACGCGCAGTGTCGGCCAACTTTTCGCCGCGTTTGCGTGCCTTCTTGGCCAGGGGCGCACCCCTTTCGGCGGCGGTGCCGGCCAGTTCGCGGCCCCGCTCGAGAGCTGCTTCGGCGTAGGGTGCGCTTCTTTCGGCGGCGGCGCTGGCCAATTCGCGGCCTCGTTCGGCACCGACCTGTAAGCCGTGCACGATCTTCTCGCCGAGTTCCGCGAAATCGGCGTCGTCGGATCCGGGCAGCGCCGAGGACACCCGCTCGGACAACCGCTGCGCAGCCCGACGGCCGCGCCATCCCAGTGAGGGTTTGCCCGCGGTGTCGGCCGACGCAATCAATAGCCCGCCCACCAGGCTGAGGTCGGTGAGGAATTGCTGGCGCTTCTGGCCTTTGAGCTCCGGGTCGGGTTCGTTCCAGAACGAGTGTGTCCCGAGATTGGCCGGTAGCACCGTCAGCGCGAGTGCGGCCGAGGCGACACGCGGCAGCTTTCCGGTAGCAAGCAACAGACCGCCACCGACCTGAACGGTCGCGGTGATTCTCGCTACCGTCTCGGGGTCGCTCGGAATACGGCTGCCAACGGGGTCAGGTAGCGCCTGCAGGCCGTCCACGGCCGGCGCCGCGGCTTCCGCGGCGGATTTAGGATTGAGCAGTGAATTGACTCCCTGGCCGATGAATGCCACTGACAACAGGGGTCGCGCGATTTTCCGGAGCACCATGGCAGCTTGGTTACCCGTCTGATCTGCAAATAAACCGCGCGGCACGACGAGGCTTGGTTGGAGCTAGGGTGGACCGCGTGCGGGCGTTGATCATCGTCGACGTACAGAAAGACTTCTGCGAGGGCGGCTCGCTGGCGGTGGCGGGCGGTGCCGCCCTGGCCCCCGCGATTAACCACTATCTGGCCGGGGACTCCGGTTACCAGCACGTCGTGGCGACCAAAGACTCCCACATCGACCCGGGTGACCACTTCTCCGACCATCCGGATTATGTGACGTCGTGGCCACCGCACTGCATCGCCGGCACCTCCGGAGCCGATTTTTACCCCGACCTCAACACCACCCCGATCGAAGCGGTCTTTCACAAAGGCGCCTACGACGCCGGTTACAGCGGTTTCCAGGGTGTCGACGAGAACGGGTCACCGCTGCTCGAATGGTTGCAGCAGCGCGGCGTCGACGAGGTCGACGTCGTGGGTATTGCCGCCGACCATTGCGTCCGCCGCACCGCGGAGGACGCGGCACGCGCCGGGTTGGCCACCAGGGTGCTGCTGAACCTGACGGTGGCCGTGGCCGCTGATTCGGCGACGGCGGCGCTGGCGGAGATGCGGATCGCCGGCATCGAAGTGGTCGAGGGTTTACCAGAGGGTTTTTAAGAGGGGGCGTAATGGTGGTGCCACTGGATCGGGCGCATCTCATGGCCGCGGTAGAGCGGTCGCCGCAGGCGGCCGCTGCGCACGACCGCGCCGGCTGGGTGGGACTGTTCACCGCCGACGGCCGGATCGAAGACCCCGTCGGCTCGCGGCCACACCTCGGAACCGCGCAGATCGGCCGCTTCTATGACACCTTCATCGGTCCGCGCAACATCAAGTTTCACCGCGATCTCGATATCGTCTTCGGCACGGCGGTCCTGCGTGACCTCGAGCTCGAAGTGGCAATGGGTCCGTCGGTGACGATGTACATCCCCGCGTTTCTGCGCTATGACCTCCGAGAAGCCAACGGCGAGTGGCGGATTGCCGTGCTCCGAGCTTACTGGGAGCTGCCGGCCATGATGCTGCGGTTCCTGCGATCCGGCTCCGGGGCGATATCGCCCGGCCTCCAACTTTCGCGAAATCTGCTGAGCAACCAGGGACTGAAAGGCGCCGCGGGCTTCATGACCGGCTTTCGCCGGGTTGGTTCGAAGCATAAGGAGCTGGTGGAAAAGTTCCTGCACGCCGTCACCCGCGGGGACAGGTTCGCCGCTGCGCGTGCGCTGTCATTAACTGCCGCAATAACTTTGGGCGATAGCGACCCGATCGATCTCGATGAGCTGGTCGCGCAGCTCAATGGGGCGAGTTGGGCCAAGGCGATCGGGGCGGGGCCCACGGTCGCGGTCTCGCTCAACTCCGGTCACGGGCGCGGCATCGTGTTCGCCGATGTCGCCTGGCGGGGCACTGCGATCAACCGGATCCGGTACTTTCCCGTCTGATCTGTCTCAGGGCGCAACCATCAGCGCGAGCGATGCGGCCGAGGGCAACAAGTAGCCGCCCGGAAATGCGATGTTGTAGAGCACACGGGCCCTGAGGTGCGTCAGCACCGCCCCGACGCAGAACAACACCAGGCCGACAGGCCGACCAGCAGCCCGTCGGCCCCGGTGGGCTCTACCGCACGCAGCGCAGTTAGCCACCAATGCGGCACCCCGATCTCGGCCGAATTGGCCAGCACGAGTCGGGCGCCGATGAAGTCGACGACGGCGATTCCGGCGGTGACGATCGCGGTGGTCAACGTAATCACGACACACGTGGTGCCCATGGGTCAGGTCCGTATTGCCTTGGTCAATACGTTGTCGTGCAGTTGTTTCCGCAGCGGCGAGTCCGAATGGCCGTACAGCGCGGTGCGGCTACCCAATCGGTAGGGTCTCGGTAGGTTCATTAGTGCAGGTCTCCTTGCGTGGACAGAGAGTTCGATGGATGCGGTCATCTACTTGACGACTCCCGTCGGCGGGCGCGCGCAAGCGCTGCTGCAGATCGGCGTCGGAGACGACAATCGCACTCACACGATCGACATCACCGGCGACGCCGACCACCTGCGCCGGGTGGTTCTCACACTGCCGTGCTGGCCGTCTCAGAATTGCCACATGCCCATCGGGTACCAAGGACATTAAAAAGTGATGGGCCAAGGGGAGCACGATGCTCGATAGGCCGTTCGGACGGCGGAACTTGCTGCGGGGCGCTGGTGCGCTCACCGCGGCGTCCCTGGCACCGTGGACGGCCGGCTGCGCTCCCGACGACAAGGACGCGTTGACCTTCTTCTTTGCGGCCAATCCGGACGAGCGCGACGTCCGGCTGCGCATCATCGACGAATTCCAGCACCGCCATCCCGACATCAAGGTTCGGCCGGTGTTGTCCGCTCCGGGCGTGATGCAGCAGCTTGCGACATTCTGCGCCGGCGGCAAGTGCCCGGATGTGATGATGGCGTGGGACTTGACCTACGCCGAACTCGCCGCCCGGGGGGTGTTGCTGGACCTCAATACCCTGCTGGCCCGCGACCAAGCCTTCGCAGCACAACTGCGGTCAGACAGCGTCGAGGCTCTGTATGACTCCTTCGCGTTCAAGGGAGGTCAGTACGCGCTACCGGAGCAATGGTCCGGAAACTACCTGTTCTACAACAAGCGGCTTTTCGCCGAGGCCGGCGTGCCGGCGCCGTCCCGAACGTGGGAGCAGCCGTGGAGCTTCGGGGAGTTCCTGGACACCGCCACAGCTCTGACCAAACGGAACGCATCCGGACGGACGACCCAATGGGGCTTCGTCAACATGTGGTTCTCGTACTATTCGGCCGGGCTGTTCGGCATGAATAACGGGGTACCGTGGGCCACCCCGCTGAAGAACCCGACCCACTTCAATTTTGGTGACGACGCCTTCATCGAGGCGGTGCAGTTCTACGCCGACCTGGCCAACGAGCACAAGGTGGCGCCCGACGCATCCGAGGTGCAGTCGATGTCCACGCCCGATCTGTTCGCGGCGGGCAGGGCGGCGATCGCGATGGGTGGCCACTGGCGATACCAGACCTTCATTCGAGCCGACGGCCTGGATTTCGATGTCACCCCGTTGCCGGTAGGGCCACGACGGCAGGGACAGCCTGCCCACTCCAATATTGGTTCCACCGGGCTGGCCATCTCCACGAGCAGCCAACGCAAGGAGCAGGCATGGGAATTCGTGAAATTCGTGACCGGCCCCGAAGGGCAGGCGCTGATCAGTGAATCCAGCCTCTTCGTACCGGTGCTGCGGTCCGCGCTCAACTCGACCGGATTCGCCAAAGCCCACCAGAACGTCGGCAACCTCGCCGTGCTCACCCAGGGACCGGCATACTCGGAGGGACTGCCGGTCACCCCGGCCTGGGAGAAGATCGTCGCCTTGATGGACCGCAACTTCGGCCCGGTGCTGCGCGGATCCCGGCCCGCGACATCGCTGCGGGGGCTGCCGCCCGTCCTCGACGAGGCGCTGAGAACTCCATGACAAAGCCATGACCAGGGTCGATACACGTCTCAGAAGGTCCGCCCCGTGGCGCCGCCGCGCCTGGGCCGGTCGCCTCTTCGTCGCACCGAACCTGACAGCGGTCGCCGTGTTCATGCTGTTTCCCCTCGGGTTCTCGTTCTACATGAGCTTTCATCGATGGGACGTGTTCAGGCCGCCGAAGTTCGTGGGCCTGAGGAACTTCCACGACCTCGCGTCCGACCCGCTCTTTCTCATCGCCATCCGCAACACCGTCATCTTTACCGTGGGCACGGTCGTGCCCACCGTGCTGATCAGCCTGGTGGTGGCCGCCGTGCTGAATCGGACCGTCAAGGGTATCGGCGTCTTTCGCACCATCGTCTTTCTGCCGCTGGCGATCTCGTCGGTGGTGATGGCGGTGGTCTGGCAGTTCGTCTTCAACACGGACAATGGGCTGCTCAACATCATGCTGGGCTGGGTGGGGATCGGCCCGATCCCATGGCTGGTCGAACCCAGATGGGCCATGGTGTCGCTGTGCATCGTCAGCGTCTGGCGGGGCGTGCCCTTCGCCACCGTGATTTTGCTGGCGGCGATGCAAGGCGTGCCCGAAACCGTCTACGAGGCGGCCAAGATCGACGGCGCGGGCGAAATACGGCAGTTCGTGTTCATGACGGTGCCGCTGATCCGTGGGTCGATTACGTTTGTGGGCGTCATATCGATCATCCACGCGTTCCAGGCATTTGACATGGTCTACGTCCTCAACGGCGCGAATGGCGGCCCGGAAACCGCGACGTATGTGCTGGGCATCATGTTGTTCCAGCACGCTTTCTCCTTCCTGGAATTCGGCTACGCGTCGGCACTGGCATGGGTGATGTTCGCCATCCTGCTGGTGCTGACTCTGGTGCAGTTGCGGCTCACGCGGCAACGGTCTTGGGAGACTTCTCGTGGTCTCAGCTGAGCGAGTGTTCACCCGCAACGTCTTTCGTGGTGTGCTGGTCTACACCGCGCTGATCGGCATCGCGTGGTGCTGGCTGTTCCCGATCGCCTGGGCCGTGTCCGGTTCCCTGAAGAGGGAAGGCGAGGTTACCGAGCCAAGGCTGTTGCCGGCTCACCCGCGGTGGGCGAACTACACCGAGGTGTTCGGGCTGATGCCGTTCTGGCGCATGTTCTTCAACACCGTGCTGTACGCCGGATGCGTGACGGCCGGTCAGGTCTTTTTCTGCTCGTTGGCCGGATACGCCTTCGCGCGACTGCAATTCCGCGGCCGTGACACGCTGTTCATTCTGTATCTGGGCACCCTGATGGTGCCGCTGACCGTGACCGTGATCCCACAGTTCATCCTGATGCGGACCGTCGGGTGGGTCGATACGCCGTGGGCGATGATCGTGCCGGGCTTGTTCGGCAGCGCCTTTGGAACCTATCTCATGCGCCAGTTCTTCCGAACGCTGCCGACCGACCTGGAGGAAGCGGCCATCCTGGACGGTTGTTCGCCGTGGCAGATCTATTGGCGGATCCTGCTGCCCCATGCCCGGCCGGCGGTGATGGTGCTCGCGGTGCTCACCTGGGTCAACGTCTGGAACGACTTCCTGTGGCCGCTCCTGATGTTGCAGCGCAACAGCCTGGCCACGCTGACCCTGGGACTGGTCCGGCTGCGGGGCGAATATGTCGCGCGTTGGCCGATAATCATGGCCACCTCGATGCTGATCATGGTGCCGCTGGTTATCATCTACGCGTTCGCGCAGCGTTCCTTTGTCCGTGGTATCGCCGTCACTGGACTCAATGGGTAGCCCATGGCCTCAGTGACTTTCGAGCAAGCGACGCGGCAGTTCCCGGGCACCGACCGGCCGGCCCTGGATCGTCTCGACCTCGTCGTCGGCGACGGTGAGTTCGTCGTCCTGGTCGGCCCGTCCGGATGCGGCAAGACGACGTCGTTGCGCATGGTGGCCGGGCTGGAAACGGTGGATTCCGGCCGTATCCGGATCGGGGACCGAGATGTCACCCGCATCGAACCCAAGGATCGCGACGTGGCGATGGTCTTTCAGAACTACGCCCTCTATCCACACCTGACGGTCGCGCAGAACATGGGATTCGCGTTGAAGATCGCCAAAACCCCGAAGCCCGAGATCCGGGAACGAGTGCTGGCCGCGGCGAATCTGCTTGATCTGCAACCGTTCCTAGATCGCAAACCCAAGGACCTCTCCGGTGGGCAACGCCAGCGGGTGGCAATGGGGCGCGCGATCGTACGCCGCCCACAGGTGTTCCTGATGGACGAGCCGCTGTCCAATCTCGACGCCAAACTGCGGGTGCAAACCCGCAACCAGATCGCGGCACTGCAGCGACAACTGGGCACCACCACGGTCTACGTCACACACGACCAGGTCGAGGCCATGACGATGGGAGACCGTGTCGCGGTGCTGCGCGACGGCGTGCTGCAACAGTGCGCGACTCCCCGTGAGCTGTACCGCAACCCCGACAACGTCTTTGTCGCGGGGTTCATCGGGTCTCCGGCAATGAACCTGTTCACCCTGCCGATCATTGATTCCGCTGTGTCGCTGGGGGATTGGCCGATCCGCGTGCCGCGCGAGATCGCGGGCAACGTCGGCGAGGTGGTCGTCGGAGTCCGCCCCGAACACTTCGAACTGGGCAACCGAGGTGTTGAAATGGAGGTCGACGTGGTCGAAGAGCTGGGGGCAGACGCCTATCTCTACGGTCGAATCAGCGGTTCCGGCAAGGTAATCGATCAGCCTGTCGTTGCGCGTGTCGACGGCCACAACCCGCCCGAAAAGGGCAGCCGGGTGCTTCTGCACCCGCAACCGGGGCACCTGCACTTCTTCGGTGTTGACGGGGAACGGATCTCTTGAGTACGTCACGCGTGGACCTGGTGTGCGAGGGCGGTGGGGTCCGTGGGATCGGGCTGGTCGGTGCGGTGGACGCGCTGGGCACGGCCGGCTATGAGTTTCCCCGGGTCGCGGGGAGCAGCGCCGGGGCGATTGTCGCGTCGCTGGTTGCCGCTGTGCAGGCCGCCGGTAAACCGTTGACGAGGATCGCGGAGATCATGCGTTCG
This sequence comes from Mycobacterium sp., assembly GCF_052144515.1. GTDB lineage: Bacteria > Actinomycetota > Actinomycetes > Mycobacteriales > Mycobacteriaceae > Mycobacterium. The sequence goes on from NZ_JBKQQD010000164.1 coordinate 86,275, forward strand.
ATCGACTATCGGAAGTTCCTGGACCGCAATCTCATCGGGCATGTCCCGCTGATCGGCGGGGGACTGTCGTTGCTGGTCTCCGACGGGGTCTACCGGGGTGCTTATCTCGAAGAGCTGCTGACCGATCTGCTCGCTGACCTAGGCGTGCGCACCTTCGGCGACCTGCGCACCGGCGAAGAGCCCGATCAGTTCGCCTGGTCGCTGGTGGTCACCGCCAGCGACCTGTCCCGACGCCGGCTGGTGCGCATCCCATGGGACCTCGAGTCCTATGGCATCGACCCGGACGGTTTCTCCGTGGCACGAGCGGTGCACGCTTCCGCGGCAATTCCGTACATCTTCGAGCCCGTTCGGGTCGGTGGCGCTACCTGGGTCGACGGCGGGCTGCTATCGGATTTTCCCGTAGAGCTGTTCGACCGGCCCAACCCGCGTTGGCCGACGTTCGGCATCCGACTGTCCGCGCGTCCCGGCATTCCGCCCACCCTTCCGGTGCATGGGCCGGTGTCGTTGGGGATTGCCGGAATCGAAACGCTGGTGAGCAATCAGGACAACGCGTACATCGACGATGTGTGCACCGTGCGACGCACCATCTTCGTGCCCGCCCAGGACGTGAGCCCGATCGACTTCGACATCACCGCCGAGCAACGCGAAGCGCTCTATCAACGCGGATTGCAGGCGGGCAGGGACTTTTTGAAGACGTGGAACTACGCCAACTATCTGGTGGCCTGCGGCGGCCCGCCCACATCGTCTTAGCTATCCGCGCACGTAGCCGATCGCTTCGAGCCGACGTTGAATGCGCTCGACGTCATCCGGCGAGGGCATGTCGTCGGTGATCCGGGTGATGTGCACCCCGACATCGGCGGTGCTGACCGGGCCGCTAATCGGGATAAGCCCACGCATCATGAGTTCGCTTGTGATAGCGGTGATCTCGTCGTCGCAAAGTCGCCGTCGCGACAGAGCCGCGAGCGGCACATAACCGGTGGACGGCATGCCGGTGGGGTAACCGGCGCGCAAAAAAGCGACCAACCGTGCCACCTTGTCGGCCAAGTACATACGTAGCAACGTAGCAGTGGCACGTTATCAGGTGGTTACGACAGCACAGTTACTTGCGGCGATTTTATGGATTCATCGGGCATACAGCTGAATCCTTAACGCTTTGGTTGCGTGGGCCTGGCGCGTCGTCGCGAGGGTTGCGGGCAAGGATTCCTACTATTGCCGGGTGGTGGATCGCTACGGAACCGACGTGCTTGCCGCGGGCCGGCGCAAGCCGCGCTCGACGGAACATCCAGTCGAGCTCGGCATGGTCGTCGAGGACGCGCAGACCGGCTACGTCGGCGCAGTAGTCCGAGTCGAATACGGCCGCATCGACCTGGAGGACCGGCACGGCCACACCCGCGGGTTTCCCCTGGGCCCCGGTTATCTGTTCGAGGGCCGTCCGGTGATCCTCACTGCGCCGCGTCGTTCGGCGCCCGCCGCCGCGGCCCGAACCGCGTCCGGCTCGGTGGCGGTGCCCGGCAGCCGCGCCCGGGTCGCCCGCGCCAGCCGGATCTATGTAGAGGGTCGCCACGACGCCGAACTCGTCGCGCAGGTGTGGGGTGCGGACCTGCGCATCGAGGGCGTCGTCGTCGAGCACCTCGGTGGCGTAGACGACCTGGTCGGCATCGTGGCCGAGTTCCAGCCCGGTCCCGGGCGCCGACTCGGAGTTCTCGTTGACCACCTCGTCGCCGGGTCCAAGGAGGCGCGCATCGCCGATGCGGTGCGCCGGGGACCCGGTGGCCCCGACACCCTGGTCGTCGGCCACCCCAACGTCGACATATGGCAGGCGGTGAAGCCGCAGCGGCTCGGTCTGACGGCCTGGCCGGACGTGCCGCGGCAGATCGAGTGGAAGCACGGTGCGTGTAAGGCGCTGGGCTTGCCACATGCCAACCAGGCGGACATCGCCAGGGCGTGGCGTCGTATCCGTTCGCGGGTGCGCGACTGGAACGACCTGGAACCGGCGCTGATCGGCCGGGTCGAAGAGCTGATCGACTTCGTGACCCAACCGGACTCGTAACACCATTGGAGACATAAACCACGGCATGCTTTGCGCTGGCCAACCTCGGGGTACGCAGCCAATGCCGACGTCGCACGGGGATGCCGCTACCGGGCGGGCGCGGGGCGCGCCGATCTGCGAACGCTGCTGGCGCGCTGGTCGGCTGCGGCGGCGGTCCTGCAGCAGGGCAAGCCCGTCGGGTCGGTGCAGCCACAGGTCGACGTGCAAACGCCCGCCGATACCGGGGAGGCCTACGGGCTGAGCCCCGCCAGCCTGACGGTCGCCGTGGGGCTGGGACCCTCGCTATTCGGCGACCGTTTCGGGCTCGCCGCGCGGCGGCCCGCGGCTTTCACTGATCTGCCCTCGCTCAACGGGGACAACCTCGACCCACGTTTGCACGGTGGTGATCTCTCGGTGCAAGCCTGCGCCGACGACCCCCAGGTCTGTTACCACGCCGTGCGCAACCTGGCCCGCCTCGGCCGCAACATCGTCTCACCGTACTGGGCGGTACTGGGCTTCGGACGGGCCTCCGCGGGCCCGGCCAGCACACCCCGCGAAACCTGTTGGGGTTCAAGGACGGTACCCGCAACGTCGCCACCAATGCGGAGTACGACCGATTTGTGTGCGTCGACAATAGCGACCAACCCTGGATGAACGGCGGAACCTACCAAGTAGTGCGCAAAATCCGGATGCTGCTGGAGACGTGGGATGTCGACCGAATCGTCAACCAGCAGAAGATTTTCGGCCGTACCAAGAAGAAGGAGCACCGCTCAGCGGTAAGGCGGAGTTCGACACCCCGAACTTCGGAGCCAAGGACGCCAACGGGAACTTGCTCATCGATCCGGTGTCGCATGTCGGTTTGGCCGCCAGGGAGAACAATGACGGCATAATGATTCGCCGACGCTCCTATAACTACACCGACGGCCTCGACGCCAATGGCCTGCTCAACGCCGGCTTGCTGTTCGTCTCGTATCAAAACGATCCCCAGAATTTCATCCGTCTGCAGAATCGGCTCGGCGCGCACGACCTGCTCAACGAGTACATCCGCCGCGTCGGATCGGCCATCTTCGCAGTGCCACCCGCACCTAAAGAAGGCCACTACATCGGCCAGGTTCTATTCAGCTGAGCAAATCTTGCCAAAGCCACGGCCGGAGCGACGACAGCTCGCTAGGACCAATGGCGGCCAACTGAGGACCAACGACCCTCTAGGCCTGATTCCGAAAGCAATAGTGTTGCGGGTGACCTGTTAACGGCACCAACCGAAGTCCAACCCGGAAGCCGCACGATGAACAAACCATCGACACCCGAGTCGATCGTCGTCGGCATCGACGGCTCGAAGGCGGCGGTATGCGCCGCGCTGTGGGCAATCGATGAGGCGGTCAGTCGTGATATCCCTTTGCGATTGTTGTATGCGATCGAACCCGACGATGCCGCGTCCGTTCGGCCGGAGCTGGCGGCGCGCAGACTGGCCATTGCAGAGAACGCGATACGTTACGCGTTCATGGCTGCCGAGGCCGCCGGCGAGCCGGTCAAGATCGAGGTCGAGATCACCCAGGAGCGGGCGATCACATCGTTGATCCGTGCTTCGGCGTCGGCCGCCATGTTGTGTATCGGCGCGGTCGGCGCACACCACTTTCAGCCAGGGCGGGTAGGCTCCACCGCTGCGGTCCTTGCGTTATCGGCACGCTGCCCGGTGGCCATCATCCGGGGCCAGGGCGATCGGGCCGCACGCCGTACACGGTGGGTTGTCGTCGACGCAGAAGGGTCTGCCGACAGCGGCGCCTTGCTGGGGATCGCGGTCGAGGAGGCACGACTATGCAACTCACCGCTACGGGCGATCACCTGTCGGCAAACTGGGGTCCGCGATATCGGCAGCGCAACCGAGGACGACGATCGCCGGATACTTGCCAACCTGGATCGTCGGCTTGCCCGTTGGACGCGACGCTATCCGGACGTCCGGGTGGAGTGCTCGGCGGTGCACGGCGGCGTTCTGGATTACCTGGCCGAAAACGGCCAATCGGTGCAGTTGCTCGTTGTCAGCGCTCGCGATCGTGAGAACCTGGGACAGGTCGTCGGACCTACCGGGAACGCTGTGCTGCACAACGCGGACTGCTCGCTGCTGGTGGTTGATCATCAATACCTGTGACAGTGAAATCGCGCAAACTGCAACAAAATGCGGATGACTGGTTGGCGTCGACGGACGCCGGCGTTCGACGCGGCGGCAGCCCGGGTATTTGGTCCTTCCCGTAAGGGCCCTTCGGCAGGCGCGATCGCCGACAAGGGTTGCGTAGCTTGACGTCTATGACTTACGTGATCGGTAGCGCTTGCGTGGATGTGATGGACAAGTCTTGCGTGCAGGAGTGCCCCGCCGACTGCATCTACGAGGGGGCCCGAATGATGTATATCAACCCCGATGAGTGCGTGGACTGCGGTGCGTGCAAACTGATTTGCCGCATGGACGCGATTTTTTGGGAAGGGGATCTTCCTGACGATGAGCAACAGCACCGTGAGGATAACGCCGCGTTTTTTCACCAGATTCTGCCGGGCCGGGATGCTCCCCTCGGCTCGCCAGGTGGTGCTGCAGCGGTGGGCCCGATCGGCGTTGACACGCCCTTGGTCGCGGCTATGACAGCCCGGCGGCCGCCACCCGGTCATTAATGCCGTCGACTCCGCCCCTTGGCACGCGAGCGTCCACTAGAGCACGCCGTCGCCGGCCGACAAAGACATCATTCGGCGGCGGCGTGCTCATCCCTGCAGTGAGGCGGTAGCGCTGATTGACGTCGGTCGCAGGTCCGCGTGGGTGAGGACTAAAGCCTCCTTACCTATGGCGGTGCCGGTATATAACGTCGATTGTGACGAAGGGAGAACGAAATGTCCACACCCGTAAAGCATCTCGGTATCGTCGTGGGGGTCGACGGATCGCCGGCGTCGAATGTCGCCACGTGTTGGGCGGCCCGTGATGCGGCGATGAAAAGCATCCCACTGACCGTGGTGAGCGTCGTGACAACCCCGACCGCGACCTATCCGCCGGTCCCATACCCTGACTCTTTGGGGGTATGGCTGGAAGACAAGGGGCGCAAAGCCGCCGCGCATGCGGTCAAGATCGCCGAAGACGCCATGCCGACCGATCGGAAGGTCGCCTGCAAGAGCGAGGTCGTCTTTTCGACGCCAGTTCAGGCCCTGGTCAAGATGTCGGATGAGGCCGAGATGGTCGTTGTGGGCAGTTCCGGCAAGGGAATGCTGGCCCGGGGTGTGCTCGGTTCGGTCAGTTCGAGCGTGGTGCAGCATGCTAATTGTCCGGTCGCGGTGGTCCGTGATGAAGATCCGTTGATGCCCGATCCGCAGCACGCTCCCGTCCTGTTGGGAATCGACGGCTCGCCGGCCTCTGAACTCGCGACGGAGATCGCGTTCGACGAAGCGTCGCGTCGCGGGGTGGACCTGATAGCCCTGCACGCATGGAGCGATGTCCCAATTCTCGAACTTCCGGGATTGAACTTTGAGGAAGTATTGGCAGAAGAGTCGCGTAGTTTCGCCGAACGGCTGGCGGGCTGGCATGAACGCTACCCCGACGTGACGGTGCAGCGAATGATCGTATGCGACGAACCAGCGCGTCAACTCGTCGAAAAATCAGAGTCCGCACAGCTTGTCGTTGTCGGCAGTCATGGCCGAGGTGGTTTGAGCCGGATGATACTGGGCTCGGTCAGCAACAAAGTCGTGCACTCCGTCCGGATGCCTGTGATCGTCGCGCGTCCATCGTGAGTTTTACCGTTCACCCGTGGTGAAGAACGGTGGCCGTCCACGCGCATAGGGCAGCGGGGTCGCGTCCGGCGCGCATAACTGTGCGGTCGGGGCGCACGATCGCGGCCACGACCCGCTCTTGGCGCAGCCACTTTTCGAGTTGGCTGTCGTGGTCGGCTACCAGCACAGCGACACCGCGCCGCCGGAGCAAACTTTCGTCGGCGCCGCCGAGCGGACCGGCGGTGATGAAGGCGAAGCCCGCGCCGACAACGTCGTCGAGCCGTTGACCGCCGTTTAGCAACGGATTCGGGCAGAGCGTGCCGGCAAGCGCACCTGGCCGGCGGGATTTGTGCACCAGCGCCGAGCTACGCAGCGGCGGCGTCGTGGAGTCGACGACCTTGTCGCGCAGACCGGGAAGCAGTCGCACCCGGGGCAACACGAGTTGGCGCAGTACGTTGCCGAGACGGCCACCGCCGGTCATCGCGCGGCCGACATTGAGCGCCAGTCGAATCAGCTGCCGGGTGTGCGGTTTGCGCTCCTGCTCGTAACTATCGAGAACACCTGCCGCCAGTGTGCCGTTGCGGACCCCGGCGATCTTCCAGGCCAGGTTCATGGCGTCGCGCAGTCCGGCTCCCATGCCCTGACCGATGAACGGGGGAGTGAGGTGCGCGGCGTCCCCGAGGATGAAGACGTTGGCGCGACGCCACCGGTCGGCGATTTGCGCGCGGAACGTGTATTCGGCAACGCGAAGCAGCGTTAATTCGCTGTCCGCGACGTCGGCGGTCCAGGGCGCGATGAGTGTTCGCAGCGCGGCCAAAGTGCCGAAATCATCGGCGCTTTCGCCCGCCAGCAATTGAAACTCCCAACGATAGCGGGCCTGTCCGATGCGCATATAGGTGCCCGCGCGAACCGGATCGCACACCTGATGCACGCCCTCCCACTGGTTCAGGTCCGTGTCGGTGGCTATATCGACGACCAGCCAGGGCTGTTCGAACTTCAAATCCCGCATGGTCGAACCGATCTGGGTGCGCACGACACTGTTGGCGCCGTCGCAGCCCAGCAGGTAGTCAGCCTCGACCAGGTGCGGTTGGCCGTCGCAGCGGTCGGTGAACGCGACCCGCAGGCGTCCGTCGTGGTCGGTGACTTCGGTTACCTCGGCGTTGCCCCGCAATTCGGCTTCCGCGTAACGCTTCAGGTTGGCGCGCAGCAGGGCCTCGAGCTCCGGTTGGTCGAACATGTTGGCCTGCGGGAAGCCATGCACGCTGCGCGAGGTGTCGCGGTTGAACTCGGCCAGCACGTTGAATCGTTTGTCGAGCAGCCGCAGCCCGAGCGTGGGCCGTGAGATCGCCGCGAACTCCTCGGCGATGCCGAGTCGGGCAACGACACGGTAGATTTCGTCGTCCAGATGCACGGCGCGGGGCTGCGGGTACACACCAGGCCAGCGGTCGAGGACGAGGCAGTCCACGCCGTACTGCGCCAACAGCGTGGCGGCGGTGATGCCCGTCGGTCCGGCGCCGACGATCGCGACAGAAACGTGCCGAGTCACGCGTATCGGATTGCGGTGCGCTGGGTTCCGAGGTCGATGGCGCCGTCGTCGGTGGCCACCGACGCCTCCACGATGTCGCCGTTTTGCAGATATCTTGGGTTAGCGGCCTGACTCTTGAAGAACGCCCGCCATTTGACGGCCGGCGGCAACAGGTTGCTGATGATCTGGACCGGCTTCGGCGGGGCACTCAGGGCGGTGCCGACCGGGGTGCCGGTGAGCACCAGATCACCGGGGGCGAGCTCCTGGAACTGGGTCAGCGACTGCAGCGCCTGCAGTGGCAGGTATAGCATGTCGCCTTCGACCAGCGAGTTCTGTCGCTCGTCCCCGTTGACGCTCAGGCGCAGCCGCAGGTCACCAAATCGCTTGAGCTCCTCGGCGTCCAGCAGTACCAGCTCCGGCCCGACCGGGGTGAACGTCGGATAAGACTTGGCTTCGTAGAACTGAGTCTGCGGAAGCTGGATGTCGCGTGCCGACACATCGTTTGTGACGACCAGCCCCGCGATCAATTCGGCGAGGTTCGCGTCGGAAATGGCCGTGCCGACCGGGATTGGGCGTCCGATGACTAGCCCGATCTCCACCTCGTAGTCCAGCAGCCGGACGTGCTTGGGTTTCACGATGTCGTCGAACGGACCGTTGATCGACGCGGACGCCTTTCGGAAGAAGGTCAGCGGAACCGATGACGGGTCCATGCCCGCATCCCTGACGTGCGACTCGAAGTTGGTCATCTGCGCCACCACTCGGCACGGCCTGGTCACCGGTGAAACTAAGTTCAGACTTTGCAGTGAGACCGTGTCGGCGACGGTGTCGGTGCCAGCGGCGGCAGTCTCGATCGGGGTCCTGTCGGCCAGCAGCTGGGCGGTGGTGGTCGCGGCGGTGTCGATCCGCGCGGCGCCGTCGGGCGTCTTGACCCACCAGGCATGGCCGGTTTCAGAGGCGGTGTGTAGTACGGAAACGGTCATCCGATTTGCGGCGTGGAAACCCCTGGCTTTAGCCGGGGGAGGAAACGCCGCCTCCTTCCTTGGATAGGTTGTCGGTGGTCTTGCCTAGGTTGGATCCACCGGCTTAAGCCGGTGGGGGACGTCAAGAGGTGGGTACTTTCAGTCGGCCGATCAGGCGGCGGATATCGAACTCGTTGCTTTCCCGAAGCGCGGTGATCATCGAAACCAGCTCGTGGCGAGCCGATTTCGGGTCGGTTCCGAGGAAATCTCTGGTCGCGCGCGGCCCCCACTGGGCCAGGCCGGACGCGGTGAAGGGTGCCCAGCCGGGCTCGAGGGTGTTGTCGAACATGTCGCCGTCGGCGAAGTGCTCGACCAGGAAGCCATCCGGATCGCGCCAGTAGTCGAAGATCTGACTGCCCTGGATGTGTCTTCCGATACCCCAGGACCGGAAATAGCCGCGGTCCCTGAGGTATTCACCGCCGGCAGCCAGGGCGTCGAGATCGCAGACCTGATACGCCGAGTGGATGTAGCAGTTGGTCGGACCCAGGGCGATCGCCAGCGTGTGATGATCGGCCGGTGTCGATCCGCGATCGCAGCGGATGAAGCTCATCGTCGGGCCCCGCTGGCGCTGGCCGGGAAAGAACAGGAAGTCGCTGACGATCATGCCCAGGTTGTCCAGGTACCAGTCGAGCGCCTCGCGATACTTGGTCGATTGCAGCACCAGGTGGCCCAGGCGCTGTACCCGTGCGGGTACGCGGCCGGGGCGTTGGGTGGTGTTGGTGCGCTCTAGATCGCGTCCGAAATTGAAACTGTGCGGCTCTTGGCCCGGCAGCTGCGGCAGTTCGTGCATTCCGGCGACCACGCGCACCGCGATCCCGCTGGGATCGACCAAGTCGACGGATAGGCCGCCGATCGTCTCCGGCAGCGGCCGCGCGGCAGCACCGAATTTGTCCGCCAGCCGCAGCACGTCGACCTCGTCGCCCGCCCGAAACGCCACGCCGGTGAAGCGCGTCCGCTGCCCGCGGCGCAGGATCACGCAGGGTGCACCCGCGTCGGTGCCGCGCAAATGAAGTTCCTCCGGACCGCGCTGTGCGGTATGGAAGCCGAAGGCCCGCGCGAATGCCTCGGCGCGAATCAGGTCCGATTTTTCGAATTCCAGCCACGCGACGTCGACGACTTTGATCACCGGATTGCGGGACCGGCCCCGGTGCTCGCCGGCCAGCGCTCCATGCTCGCTGTGCAGGTCTTTATGCGTGTCCCGGTGGGTTTCGATGCTCTGCTCCATAACCATCTCCCGACTAACTGACGAAATCGTCACATAGAGTCGACGGTCAGTCAAGATTTCTGACGAAATGCTCATAGTGATGCATACTCCTAGAGTGACGACGTTGGGCGAAGGCGCGGCGGGCAATCGCCTGCAGCGGCGCAAGCAGCGCACCAGGGCGGCGCTGGTCAGGGCAGCGCAGCGCTTAATCGCCGAGGGCAGGGTCAACGTGCCGGTACTGGAGATCACCCAGGCCGCCGACGTCGGGATGGGCTCCTTCTACAACCACTTCGACAGCAAGGAGCAGCTGTTCGAGGCCGCTGTCGCCGACGTGCTCGACGCCCACGGCGCGCTGCTGGACCGCCTTACCGCCTCGATCGAGGACCCCGCCGAGACCTTTGCCACCAGTTTCCGGCTGACTGGCCGGCTGTTTCGTCAGCGCCCACAAGAGAGCGAGATCTTGTTGGCCAATGGGTCGGCCCTGCTGTCTTCGGACCGCGGCCTTGCTCCCCGAGCGCTACGTGATATCAAGGCCGCCGCCGACGCCGGGCGGTTCCAAAGTGCGGTCAGGCACGACCCGGAGCTGGCATTGGCCATGGCCGGCGGCGCGCTGCTCGGGCTCGGCACGCTGCTGCGGCACGCCCCAGAACGCGACGGCGCGCTGGCCGCCGACACGGTTACCGAAAACGTGCTGCGTCTGTTCGGCCTGCCGGCCGATGAGGCGCGCGCTATTTGTCAACACCCGCTGCCTGACCTCGATACCTGGGAACAGCCCGACTCGGCCGCGTGAGCTGTTAGCTCGAGTGTCGGGTGACCGCAGCGTCGCGCAGCCGGGGCACTGGAGGTGCAGCCGCGTTGCTCGATTGCTTAACAGAACGTCACCGCGGCGATTTCAGTGTTGCCGCGCGGGGATTGCCGCCGCGCCTGGTTCAAAACGGTGTACTGCTCTCAAAGACCACACCGAAGCGTTGTTATGCCAAGCCATCATCGCCAACCGGTGGCGCCAGGACGTGACCGGTGACGCCAAGGCACACCGCGTTCGACCGACCGCCTGGACCGGCGTGACGCCGTTGGTAGCTCCCCAGGCTCCCGGAATGATGGTCTTGTTTGCCAAGCAACTTACGACCTCCGGAGAGGGGCCGTAATGCCCTGGACGGGGCAGCCTCCGAAGAGGAAACTCTCCGGGAGGTTCGGAGTATTTTGAGCGCCCGGACCAGACGGAGACAACGTCGCTTAGGGAGTACACAGATGTTAAACAGCCTAACGCTCCACGATAACCAGGTTCGTCAGCAGCGCGCGCAGGATGCCGAGCTATTAAAGAAGTCAGGTGTGCACAAGCTCGTTGTCGCAGACCGTGACGGCAACTGCTTAGCGTACGTATTGGCTTGGGACAGCTTCGAATATGACGCCGAGACCGACACCTATGTCTGCGTTGTCGACAGTGATGGCAGAGAACTCATGACCGTGTACACCGCCGGTGAAATTAAGTCAGCACCTGGTGCAAACACGTACGTCGTAACTGCGCCGGATGGGTTAAGCGGTCGCAGGGCGTTGCAGGCCCAGTAAGCTGCCGGACACCAGGCATACACTTCGGGGTGCTTTAAGGATCCGGCGACCAAACCGTCACAGGTGGCAAACAGCAGGTCGGGTGCCGCGAGCACGCAGGAAAACAGAATCTGCCGCCCCACGCGGCATAACCAGTAGACAATATCCACGTCGCGACGCTTATGATAGACCGTTCGTACGGTTAGTTTACGTCGAAGGGTTGAAGATGCCCAGATCGCCTGGCAGACGTACCGAGATTCTCGACGCGTTTGTCCGCTATGTCGCCGAACGTGGCTACGACAGAACGAATATGGGCGACATCGCCGACGAGCTTGGCATGTCTAAGGGCACCATCGTTCATCACTTCGGAACCAAAGCGCAGATGTTGCGCGAGCTTGAAGAAACCCACCTGACCCGCCAGCTCGATGTGCTGCGGATGGTATGGGATCGCCTGGCCGCGCCGCACGAACGCATCGCCGCAATCATTTTCGCCTCCACACTGCTACAAGTCATCGCCCGCAACGCGACTGTGGCAAGCCAGCGTGAGGTGGTTCAGTTGTCCGATGACCCGGCGATGCAGCAAGTGCGTAAGTTGCGCCATCAATTGCAAACGCTCACGATTGACGAGATCCGCAACGGGATAGAGAGCGGTGTGTTCCGAAGCGTGGACGCCGAGCTGGCGGCACTGCAGCTGTGGGGATCGCTTCAGTGGATGTGGGTGTGGTTCGATCCCGCCGATCCCCGGACACCCGAACAAGTCGGGGCCGCTTTCGTCGACGTGTTCCTCGGCGGACTGCTGCTCGACCGCTTAGGACTTAGCAAGTGGGCAAACCCTTCCACGGATGTCGTCTCGGTGGTGCGCGAATCCCTTGCCGCGATAACGGGTGCAACAGATTGACCGCGTAGCGACAGAATGCTTTGCGCGGGAAGGTAATTGGCCGCAACCGATTCCTGCTTGAAGTGCTGAGCCGTCGGTGGTCAGGGCTTCGACCAGGCGAGAAATTCTGACTGTACGTATAGTCGATAACAGCGTCCAAAACGGCACATTCCCCCAGCACCGGAGATCGTTGAAAAACGCGCGCCAGCGTCGCTGAGAAGGCGCAAAAGGCTTGGTAATGACTATTTAGATCGGGAGCAAGCGCAGGGCGTTCGGGGTGGTCTGTCTGTTAGGCCAGCCGACGATCCTAGTTGATTGACTGAACGTACGGTCTAATGACATAGTTGCTGCGTGGCGCGAACGAGGGCGACAGGGAGCCGGGGGGCAGGGATAGTCGACCGGGAGCGAAGTGATGCGCTACGCCACGGGTCCACACCGAGAACCGTTGCGCCGGAACTTGGAGCGGAGCAGTCGGAAATCGCCGGCGTTCACGGAAACTTTGAAATGCGTTCTAGCAAAAGGAGTTTCGCGGCACCGTCACCCCGTGAGCAGGCTTCCGAATCGGACGTGCGACATGATCCGTCGCGACGCCGCGAGTCACACGGTTCCTTCGTGAGGGGGCGGTCATGACCACGTCGACAGGGACACGTGCCGCGGGTGCAACAGGCCGAGCGTGGCTACGTCGAAGGCCGCGCCGATGACTTCCTCGAACGTGATTGTCGGCAAAGTGGGCGACAGGATCCGACCAGGCGCGGAAGTGGCCGGCGGGTTCTTCCGAATGTGCATGCTGACCGGCAAAGCCCTGAAGAAGCCGTTCGAATGGCGTGAGTTCATCTGGGTTGGCTGGTTCCTCATGCGGGTCTCGCTGTTGCCCACTATCGCGGTGTCCATCCCGGAAACCGTGCTGCTCATCTTCACGCTCAACCTCCTGCTGGCCGAGATCGGCGCCGCCGACGTCTCCGGTGCTGGTGCCGCGATCGGCGCGGTCACCCAGCTCGGCCCGATCGTGACGGTGCTGGTGGTCGCCGGCGCCGGGGGCACCGCCATCTGCGCCGACCTCGGCGCGCGCACACTCCGCGAGGAAATCGATGCGCTCGAGGTGCTCGGCATCGACCCGATCCACCGGCTGGTGCTGCCGCGCGTCGTCGCCTCGACGATCGTCGCGGTGCTGCTCAACGGCCTCGTGGTCGCCGTCGGCCTGGGGGGCGGCTACCTCTTCAGCGTGTACCTGCAGAACGTCTCGAGCGGTGCCTACCTCTCGAC
>NZ_JBKQQD010000165.1:0-10395 GCF_052144515.1 Mycobacterium sp.
CGCGTTGGAGATCCACGGCGGCATCAGCGATCTGGCCGATGAGGTGTCCCGCCGTGATGGTGTGGATCTTCAGTTGCGGATTGGGCTGAACTCCGGGCAGGTGATCGCCGGGGAGATCGGGTCGGGCGGTGCCGGGTACACCGCGATCGGGGAGCAGGTCGGGATGGCTCAGCGGATGGAATCGGTGGCCCCGCCGGGTGGGGTGATGCTCAGCACGTCGACGGCGCGACTGGTGGAGGGCGCGGCGACTTCCGCGCCAACAATCCGGACCGGTTGTCATGACTAGCGGCACCGCGTCGTAGTTATCGGCTCTGACAAAGGGGGGGACGGCCGGGCCGAGGGGGGTGGGCCCGGCCGTCCCGTGTCATTTGGCCTGCAGGTTGTAGTCCCTGCGCATTGTCCTCGATCCACTGCCCGTCACGGAGGATGTTTTCCGTCTGTTCGTTCGTTGTGTCCCAGTCGGTAGTGAGCGTCACGCCCGCGGGTCGGTCTCCGGCTCGGCGGCTGGGCAAACGTTGCTGTAATTCGAAGTTAAATGCGACTGTCTGGTCGTGGACGACTGCAATCGTGCCCAAGCTGTCGAGTTAATCCGCGCGTTGCACTATCAGCTGCGCGAGATGATTGTTCGTTTGGCCTGGCTAGAAAGCCAGGACGTCACCTCAAGCGACGGCCGAGCATGTGAAATGCGGATGGACGCAGCCGCACTCCGCAGAGACATCGCAGAGGCACAGATGCACATCGATCGGCTACAGCGCCGCTACCTGAGCGGCGACGAACGCACCCAACAGCGCCCAGCCGGAGGACAGTCCCGAGCCATGGTGGACCTGCAAGCTAAGTAACAACTAAGCGTCCCCCTGCCGGTCGATCACAGCCCATTGCCAATGGGCTTCGACACCGCTGCCGGGTGGACCAGGGCGCCCCCGAAGTAATGACACCACCCCCACGAGAACGGCCGTCGTCCGTCAGGAGCAATTCTGGCGGCCATTCTCTTGCGTTAAGAATCTTCGCCTAGTGTCGGGGCCCATGAGACACGGACACGAGAACAAATGCACGTGGGTTGAGACGGAGAAGATTAACTCAACCCTCGAGGAATGGATCGCCCAAGGGTGGGAGCTGGTCACGGCATACTGCGGTCCATCTAGCACGGTCACCCACTATCTCTATTTTCGACGGGAGGTCGGAGGACGTGTGGGCTGAGTCGATGAGTGAAACCTACGTCCCCCCAACATGCGCGACATCGAGACCATCGACTCCGAACTCCGACTGATGCTCGCGATTCGCAAGATGGCCCGTGAGGCAGAAGGTCGCACGCCAAACACGGCCCCGAACGAGCGTTCGGCAACAACAGCGTTTTGACTCCACCCGTTTGCGCCGGTCTGGCCCCTGAGTGGTGGAACCGGCCGCAGGAAAGAGCAAAACTGAAGCCGGCCCACCTTTTGGCGGCGTGGGAAGGAAAGTGGAAATGATACCGCCGCACAACGATTCCATCTGGCCCGACGACACCAAACGCGCCGCCGTGACACTCGCACTTGCTGCGGCCACCAACAGCGACATGCAGTTCGTCGACGTGATCGACGTGATTAAGGAGGCGCTGAACAGCGGACGGCCACTGCAGTTCGTGATGGAGTTGATCCGGTTGCTCACCGCCAGGTTGGGCGAGCAGTTCAGCAATTCCGACACCGCCGCGGCTGACCAGCAGCTGGCGGCACAATGCCAAGCGGCCCAGGACGATATGCGTTCACGGGGAGAATGGAGAACGATGACCACAACAACCCACGAAAGTAGGTAACACACCGAATCCTTTGTGACGAGCTGGCCGAAGACCTGGCCTGATTCGCGGCCCGGCGGCGCCGTGCCCGGCGAATCGGGTGAGTTCTCGAGCGGATAGTCCTCGTGCTCGTCCGCTGTTTCCCATTGCAGAATTGGTTATCTTTTATCACGTGATCGTTGACGCGTTCCGCTGCGCTGCACAAGATCTTGTCCGCTACCGTCTTCGGAGCGAGTCAATGTGGGTGCGCTGCGAGGACGATTCCGACGACCCCGGCACCTGGCACCTGGTCAGAACTATCCGCGATGCAGGCTTCACGAGTATTTACGATCCTGGTCTTCAGGGCATCGAACTGTTAACCGTTTCATTTCATGATGAGACACCCCAATTGGTCCTTAATCAGACCGACCAAGTCGAGTTCGCCATCCCTCGACATGTTCATCTTCCCGACTCGTGACCGCTGCGTCGGTCCTCTAGCGCAGAGGACGCCGGGGTGCGATCATCTCGTGATGCAAGATCGCGATCCAGCCCAGGCTGTGGAGTTGGTCCGCGCGTTATGCGATCAACTGCGCGAGATGATCCATCACCTGGCCTGGGTCGAAGGCGATGTCCTTGGCCCAAACAGCCATGCAATGCGGTTACAAGCAGCCGCGCTGCGCCGAGACATCGCAGAAGCACAGATGCACGTCGATCGGCTACAACGCCGCTATCTAATCGGCTCCGACCGCTCCCAAGAGCGTCCGGCCCGGAGGACGGCCGCGAGCCGTGCTGTCCCGGCACGCTGGGTAACGGCCGAGCCGCCAGGCGCCCGGTCGGCGTGGCGGATGTCTCGGCTCGGCGACGCCACTTAAGGTTTGAGGACGTGACCAGTAGTGCAATCCTTCTTCATGGACGCACACGATGCCGCTCAGGCGTTGGAGCTGGTCCGCGCCTTAAGCCATCAAATACGCGAAATGACCATCAAACTCACATGGCTTGAACGACAAGCTGCTAACAGCTCCACCAGGCGCTCAGCCGCCCTCCGTTCGGAAGCAGCTGCGCTGCGGCGAGATATTGACGAGGCACAGATGTTCATTGGCCGGCTGCAGCGCCGTTACCTCAACAGTAACGGCCACGCCCAGCCGCCCCCACCAGCGATAACTGTCCAAGGCATAGCCACTCGACGGTGGTAGCGTCACCGCTGGTCGGGGCTAATCGGACAGGGAGACTGCTATGTCAGGCAAGTTCGAGATCAGCAAGGACAAGGCCGGCAAACACCGGTTCCACCTCAAGGCCGCCAACGGCGAGATCATCGCCAGCAGCGAGGGCTATAAGACGAAGGCGGGCGGCGAGAACGGCATTCAGTCCATCAAGACGAACGCGCCACGCGCCGCGGTCGTAGACCTGACCGAATAGGGACCCGCGCAAAGTCCCTTAATCTCACCGGAGCAACCGACCGTCAGCGGCCTTGGGCGCACAGGCTCGACACTTTATCGACGACACGAGGGAAATCCATTGCCCGAAACCAAGATCACGATCATCTACGACAACCCCACCGACCCGGACGCCTTCGAAGCCGCCTACGAGTCGGCGCAACTGGAAGCCGCTCGGCGAATACCGGGATATCTCCGGATCGAGACGTCAAAGGTCTGGCCGAAAGAAGATGGCAGTCCGACGCCTGCTTACCGCATGATCGACTTGTACTACCCGGATTACGCTGCCGTCAGTGCGGCGGTGACCACACCGGAAGCAGGCGCGTTCTTCGCCGCCATGGCACGACTCTCCACCGGAGGCGTACGTGTACTCGTCTCCGACATCGAGGTACCCCAGCAGCACTGACAGCGAGCCGCCGCCCAATCACCGTGGGCTATCGGCGGAGCCCGCCGCAATGAGGGTTCCAGGCCATTCGGCCCGGCCCTGCTCTCCTCGGGGGCGGCCCGATTCAATCTCATGCGCTGACCTTGCAATAACAACCTGACCCGCACATGCCCAACGTTCCGCGAGTGGCGCCAAGGCCAAGTTCAACCGTTCGGCGGCGACGACTCACCGCCGTTTTGAGCCCGGTCCCCCCGTCTACGCCAGAGAGCTGGTCTCCACCTCGTGAAGGATGAGGCCGTGCGGATGGCTGGCCAGCCCTGGCGACGACGATGACCACACCCGTTCGCGCAGGAACGTCCGGTAATTTCTTGCGGCCTCGGTTGTGTCGAAGGCGAGATGTTCCACGATGTAGTGCGGGTCTTCCTCAGCTTGAAAGACGTGTACCTCGGTGACGCCAGCCTGCTCCCGCGCGGGCGCACGCTTGGCGAAGTCCCGCAGCCACGTGTCGAGGTCGGCGACCCGGTGGTCGATGTGCAAGACGGGCATCGGGTAAAAGTACTCCTCCCTACAGGACCCGCAGGTTGTCTTTCGTCGGTTCACCCTCGCGTGCCGCGGGCATGCCAAGCTAGGGCCTTTGTGCCTCTGCGTTGACGCGCATACCAGAAAGTCTCCGGACATCCCAGGGCGGTTCAGGCCGCCGCCCCCGCAGGCACCGTCGGGTCCGGCGTCGGGATGCTGGCTCCGCTGAGCCTGCTCCCGCGCCGCGATCGCGGGAGCGAAATCCGTTCACCGGGAACTGGTTCCGGTGTGGACGATGCCCGGCAACGAGGCCACCGTCGGTCACCTCACCAGTGAGTTCCACCGCATCGTCACCGGCGCCCGCATCTCGGTGACCTGCGCGACCTACAACTTCTCGCCCAACTCGAACATGTGGACGGCATTGCGCGCCGCCTCCGAGCAGCCCGGCGTGACCGTCGTGGTGTACGTCGACGCCGACAAGGGCGACCCAGCAGGCGTCAAGGCAAACCTGCCGCGAGCCACGGTGTACCGGTCAGCCCAACTTCCCGATGGCCAGCCGATCGTTAGCCACACGAAGTTCATCATCATCGACCACGAAATCGTGCTACTCACGAGCGCGAACTTCTCCTACAACGCCGAGAACCGAAACATCGAGTTCGGGCTCTCAATCCGCGACAACGGCCTGGCGACGTCGATCTAATCTTCGATGGCGAGCAAGCACGGGTCGCTGTACGAGCTGGTATGAGGCCGACTCTGCGGTGCCCGGAGCCGGCAATCGATCAGGCTGCACTGTCTGCGCTGAGGTACCGATACAGGGTCGCCCGGCTCACTCCGAGGTACTTGGCGATGTTCTTAGCGGTGTGGCCATCAGCCTTCATCCGCCTTGCGGTGGAGACGTGCTCGGCATTAGCGACCTTTCGAGGCCGCCCGAACTTGGTGCCGTTGGCACGGGATGCCTCACGCTTGACGGCAGTGCGCTCCCGACACTGCTCGCGCTCGACAAGCAGGTGTCATTTCTAAAGAAACGAGACAGCTGTCAGGACGCTAAACCCCTACCCCGTAACGCCAGGTCGTGGTGTCTCATTTCTTGTCTCACACCGCGTGTCTCGAATCCCCACTGTCGCGCGCAGCGCCACCGCGCGGGCCCGCCGGGCCCTCACACCGTTGTCGCCGCGCCGCACGGCCACACGGCCACCCCCGCGGCCCGCCCGGCCCATCATCACCATGTTGTCGCGCTGCGTGCCGGGCACCACATGAAGCAACCCTGTTTCTCCCGATAAACTCACGCGCGCGCACGCCGGGTTGTTGCAGCCGTGCAGCGCCCGTACCCACGGCTCCAACGCCACCCCATCCAGTGCGGCCGCCAACGCATACCGGTTGGCCCGCACCATGATCCGTGCGCCGCCCCGGCGCACCCAAAATACTGGCAGAGAGCACCTATTCAAACTGTGACAGTATTCCTCGACCCTGAATAAATTTCGGGGTGGCAGAAAGGGGTGACGCGGACCCTATGGTTTGGTCCAGGTTGATCTTCTGGACCCATCAACGGGGGTCACGTCACTGATGCGCCGCCGTCGAGGCGTTCATTTGGGTGCGGGTTCTGTGGGCGCGCCATATCGCATTGTCCAAACGGGTACCTGGCCGGGCGTGTACTCATTACCTGCCCAGGGCGTACCGCAGATGTGCAAATACGCGTAGGGCGTCTTGTCGAACATCACCCATGCGCCGGCATCTCGTACGGTGTTCGGGAGGCCGTCACGCGTCGCATCGTATGGCCACATGATCATCCAGTGCGGGCCGATGGGGATGGCAGGACTTGATTTGTCGAATGGATCGGTGTTGCTGTGTTGCGTTGCGCCGCAAAGCATGTAGATGATACCGGGGGCGGCATTCGTCGGAGCCGGCTTGCCGGCCATGATATCTCTCATCCATTGCAGCCCCATGGGATCCGCGCACATGGGCACGTTGCCGATTTCATTCTCGTCACCTGGGAAACACACCCACTGGTTGGTTCCCTGACGAAGCACGACAAGATTGCCTTGCGCATCCATGTCGGCAACCGTGGCGTCCCGGGTGATGTGGAAAGGCCCTGAGGACATCGCGCGCGATATTTTGGCGGCCAGTATCTGTTCGCCTCTGTCGGCCGGAAGGGGTTGTCCGGCATGCAAGCTCGTAATCGCGCTGTTGCTGTAGTTCCCCGGCGCACCACCTGCGTCAGCCATGCCACCTACGGACTGCTGCTGGCTAGATTCACTATCGGCCATGGCGTGCTCCTCTCAAACGCAATTTGTGGCCCGGTCAGCGGATGGTGATCTCACCCATGTCGATGGCGATCAGCAGCGGCTCCGGGATGAGCTTTGGTAGTCGCCCTCCCAGCCGTAAATCCGCCGCTTGGTGGGGATGACGATCCCGTCTGCTTCGCGATAGTCGGTGGCATAGTTGAATCCGGGTGCGCCGCCGAGGATATCGACGGTGTAGTCTTGCCGGCGCAGCAGCCCGTCGGGGTCGAAGCACGAGATCTGTTCGCGGGTATGGCTTTTGATGTGATCGGGAAACGTCACCTTCAGCCGCCGCCACGTTTCACCGCCGACCTGGATCGGGGTGATCTCTTCGGTGCCGAATCCGGGCCAGGTGTAGAGGAATGGTGTATTCAGATATGTCCACAGCGCCTCCCCGCTGAAATAGGCGACGTGAATGTCGTCCCACGGGGTGTCGAACACGTGACCGTCAAACGACCTCTCCGGGTCATCGCGCGAATCGATGAGCGCGCCGTCACTACGCTGCATCACGACACGGGAGGGCTCGAAGATCGAACGCTTATCCTGACCGACGAAGTCCATCGTCAGCAGCTCACGGGTGGTGTCAACGTCGAAGCGGACGTTCTTGAGCGCATCACCCTTGCCTTTGACGAACCAGGTCGCCCCCGGATCGACGCGGCGACATCGATCGATGTGATGCCGTTCCACCGGTCCAGGCCGCCGCGGGCCGCGACGGCGACCTCAAGTAGATCGCTCATTGCCGCTCCTCGCTCCTTACGGTGCGCCTTCCCAGTGTTTGGCAAGAGGCGTACCGGCGAACCTCTCAAGCATCGCGCGGGACAGCACCAGCACAGAACTGCGCGGCCGGTGATTCACCACAAGGCGCTGGGCCTTCCCGGCGGCATTGAAGACGACCAGAACGATGACATAGAGCGGCACACCGCGAACCGATGCGGTGTAGTCCTCGAGGAAACTGCTTTCCCCGCAGGGACCGGCGTAGTGGAACTCTTGAAACTCGTATATCTCTTTTGCGGCCACCACGACTTCATGGACGGCCGCCGCGCCTTGGATGGCACCGTCCCACGCCGGCCCCTCCCCGGTTATCTCGTCGGCAAGGTTGTCTAGCCACGCCGGGTAGTAAGGCCTTCCCATATAGGTCGATGCCATGTCGCCCCTCCTGGCTCCCCTTACGGGGTGCCTTCCCAGTGCTTCGCGTGCGGGGTCCCGGAGAATGTCTCTAGCATCAAGCGGGAAAACTGCAGCATCGCGCTGCGCGGCCGGTGATTTACCACGACGTGCTGGGTCTGCCCGTTGGCGTTGAAGCTGACCAGCACGACAACGTAGGTAGGTATGCCGCGCACTGAGCTGGAGTAGTCCTCGAGGAAACCGTTTTCGCCGCACGGGCCGGCGTAATTGAACTCCTGGTGCTCATACTGTTCGCGGGCTTTGACCAAGATGAAACTGACGTCTTCGGCGCCGCACGCGGTGCCGTCCATCGCCGCGGCCTCCAAGGTGACGTCGTCGGCCAGGTTGTCCAACCACAAAGGGTAGTAGGGCTTTCCCATATACGTCATCTGACACCTCCCGTATCGTGTGTTCCCCGCGGATCAGTTGCTGACATGGTCGCTCTCCTCGACGTCGGCGACGACCGGCGAAGGAGGCTGCCGCTTATGGACGTGGGCGCTGGGCGTGTCATCGATGAGCAGGCTGAGTAATTCGGGCCGACTGTAGTGTCCGCTGGAGTCCATGAAGGCTTTGCGTTTGTCGATCAGCGCGAAGTCCAAATCCGCGATCACCTCGCCTTCACCGGAGCGCAGGGGATCACCGAGCAATTCGCCTTGCGGTGTGATGATCGCGGTGAAGCAGCCACCCGAGATCGGGCCCACCGGGCAGCCGGTGTCGGCCATGATCTGTCCCTGCTGATCGGGATCGAGCCAGGCGGTCGCCGCCACCACGAAGACGCCCGACTCCAGCGCGTGATTGCGTACCTGGACCTCGGTCTGTTGAGCAAACAAGTCGCCGAAAATGGAGCCCGGGAACATCGCCGAGTGGATCTTCTCGCCGTCGGCCATCAGCGCGTATCGGGCCAGCGGGTTGTAGTGCTCCCAACAGGCCAACTGGCCGATGCGACCCACTGCGCTGTCCACGGCTCGAAGTCCGCTGCCATCGCCCTGGCCCCAAATCATGCGTTCGTGATACGTGGGGGTGATCTTGCGGCGACGCTGGATCAACGTTCCGTCGGCATCGAAAAGCAGTTGGGTGTTGAACAGTGAGCCGCCGTCGCGTTCGTTCACGCCGATAGAGACGACCATTTCAGCGCGGCTCGCGGCGTCGGCGATCGCCTGCGTCGCCGACGATGGCACGGTGACCGCCTGCCCCATCAGCCGAATCTGCTCGGCGATCATCTCGTACGGGCGCTGCACAAACGAAAAATACGGGTAGTAGGGAACAATAGTCTCCGGAAAGGTAGCGAATTGCACGCCCCGCGTTGCCAATTCGTCGATCTTGGCGACAACGCGCTCCACGGTGCCGTCGCGGCTGTAGAGCACAGGACGCAGTTGAACCGCCGCTGCTCGGACAGTGGTCATAGCACCGACCTCTCGTCATGGCTTGCGCGATACGAACAGTGTGATGCCTAAAGGCCGTTAGTGGCCAGCCATTGCAGGGCGACGACCGCGCCGACCGAATGCGAGGTCGGGCTCGTCGGTGGTGGCGAGCACCGAAGTGTTCAAGGGTGATGACAACATCCGCCCGCCAGGCTTTGGCTTACCTCTGCATGGCCCTCAACATGAGTCTTCTGATCACAATCGGCACCTGGCCGCCCCTTCCCCTGACGTGAATTTGCGTAACACCTGTCCGGCGTCGCCCGGGACCAGCACAATGCCAGCCCTCAGCGAACCGACTTTCGGCTATCTAGCACTGGACTTCTGAGTAAATCGCGCCTTGGCAAACGATGACCGAAGCGCCGCCGGAGCAAGGGAACGCCATCATGCCCGGCAAAAGGCTGGAATCTAGCAACGAAGGTACAGGTCAGTTAACTAGTAAACCTAGCTAACGTGACCAAACACGTGACCATCGGGCATGAAAACGACCCCCGGAGAATCCTCCGAGGCCATTTCCGCTGGTAGCGGGGACAGGATTCGAACCTGCGACCTCTGGGTTATGAGCTAACCGGTCGCGGTCTCCCGCACTACGCTCGGTCTCATAGCTGCAGGTCAGCGCAGTTCAGCCGTCCAAGCTGTCTCGCCGCGTCCCGCTTGTTCGCATCGGTTCCACCGTGTTCTGTGTCCAAATCCGTGGCCACCACCCACCGAGGCAGAGTTACTTGCCTGGTCGGGGCTCGCGGTCGCGACCAGCGTGTCGCTGCACAGCCTCGTCCTGCCCGAACCCGAATTCACTACTCTCCTCAGCGAATTGATCTCCACCGTTGTCGACGCCCCGCTACCTGCTCCACAGTCGACGCCCGCCCACACGACGACGTCTGGGATGCTGCGCACCCACGCCCGCCGTGAAGCGATCCTCACCGAAGCGACAAAGCTCTTCGCGGCCAACGGGTTCGCGGAGGTAAGCACAGAGGACAACGGTGCCAGCGTCGGCATCAGTGGTCCCAGTGTCTACAACAATTTCCCGCCCAAGTCAGATATCTTGCTGGCAGCCATGCTGCGCGGCGACGAGTGGCTGCGCCTGGACATGAATCGCGCCTTCGCCCAGGCATCCGATCCCCGCGATGGTCTGAATCGTCTGCTCGACAGTTACTGCGCCTTCGTCCTCGACAACCCGCACCTTCTCCAGGTCCTCGTTTCCGAATCGAACCAGCTGCCCGAACCCGAACGCCATCGCATCAGAGCCGCCCAACATGCCTACATCGACGACTGGGTGAACCTACTGCGACACGTGCACCCAAGCTGGGACGTAGGTGACCACCACACCGCGGGCAACCATCAACTCCTCGACGTCGCGCAGACTCAGCGCGAAACGGTGATACAGCCACACCGCATGCCCGATGACCTCGATCGGATACCGGTAGCCCTTGTACCTCGCTGCAATCGCCAC
>NZ_JBKQQD010000166.1:0-9193 GCF_052144515.1 Mycobacterium sp.
GCGGCATAGAGCCGATTGGCCTTATTGCTGGGGCTGAGGCAATCACCGGCTTGATCCGCTGCGTGCAACCCATAGGTCGAACGCCTAGCCCCCGGCATAACAGAACCTCACCTCAAGATGGTCTTAAGGGTTCATTATGGGTGTATGTTCTGGAATGCCTTGCCGCACAAGCTCTCTCGGTATGCATGTCAGCCATGCCAGCCACCATTGGCGCGGCATTCCATGGCGCTGACCTGCATCGATGGCAGAACCCCCCTTTTTTGAGCGCAAACCCTCCGCTGGACTGCACGGCATCAAGTTTCGGCCGCCGACGGGTTCCGGCGTAAAAGGCCCCGGATTTTATTTTGCTTCGCTTGGGCCCGAAACGGTTGTCGCGCAGTGGCTTTGGTATTTTGAAACGTGTTGGAATAAGCCATATTTGGATCGTATCGGGGCCTATCGGGACCTGGCCTGGACATGCCGGGACCTGCCGCGCTCTTTGGTGACGAAATCTCCCCGATCAGCGGATTTGGCTACGACAACGGGCGTTGTCACCGGGTTAGACTTGACGCATGATGCCTAAGTTCGCGGTGCCGCCAAGTGCGTTCTGCCGCGGCGGCCGCGGCGAGGCATGCGGGCGGCACACCTTCGACGACGACACCGCTCGGTGGATGGTCGTCCCCGTCGACGACGGTGACCGGTACTGGTGTGAGGAATGCTGGTGCAAGCGTGACCCCGCCGACCGCGAGCCCGACGCCGGGCTGTGGGTTAGGCCGTTGTGGTGAGCCCCGGTCCAGCACCCAAGCCGGCGGGCAAGAGGATAAGGAAAACGACACGATCGCTCGGGGTGGTATCCGTCGCGGGCAAAAGGGCACCGCGGATGCCGGCCGGCCTGTCCGCGGAAGTGCAAGCCGCCTGGCAAGCGTTCTGGACCAGCCCTGTGTCCGGGGCGATGACACCGGCCGACACGGTGGTGGCGATCCGTTGGGCCAAGAATTCCGCCCGCCGCCTAAAACTCATCGCCGAAGCAGACCGCGAGCCGCTGGTTTCGGGTTCGCAAGGTCAGTCGCGGCCCAACCCGTTGTACCGTCTCGCGATGCTGTTAGAGGCATCAATCCGCGCGGATGAACAACAGATGGGCGTGGGACCGCTCAACCGGCTGCGGCTGGGGTTGGCACTGTCCGAGTCCAGCCGATCGCTGGCCGACTTGAATATCGAGGTGCAGGAAAGTGACGACCCGCGCGCCGCGCTTACTGTCGTGGCCGACTGACGTCCCTGTGCCGCTGTCGGCGCCGGCCTTGACCGACGCGAAAAGCGAAGGGCCGGGCGGTAATCTCGTGGATTGAGCAGCATTGTGTTTACGGGGTTGGCGACCATTGGGGCGAACGAGTACAACTGGAGCTATTCGAGAAGCTATTCCTCGTAATGCTTTTTGAACTGCTGCCCAACGGCCGGCGCCGTTACCGCCGCGCATTGTTGACCGTTCCAAAAGGATGCGGCAAAACCAGCCTCGCGGCGTGGATCGGGCTATACATGTTGGCCACCCAACCCAGCGCCGTCGTCCCGGTGGTAGCCGCGTCCTACGACCAGGCGAACTTGGTGTTCAACGACATGAGAACGTGCGTGTCCGAGTCGCCGACGCTGCGCCGAGTGATGACCGGGTTTGAGCCTGAAATACAGGTGGACGACAGCCCGTCGCGGGCGTTCAAAGTTCCTGCTGTTGCCGGCGTTAATGACGGTATGCGGCCGTCCACGGCCATCTTCGACGAGATCCACGAGTTCATCACCCCCAACCAGACGCGGACGCATCTGGTGATCGGTAACGGCTGCACGAAGCGGGCCGGGTCGCTGCAACTCAATGTCACGACGCCGGGTTGGGACCCGGACTCGTTGGCCGGGAAGCTTCATACCCACGGGCTGAAAGTGAACGCCGGCGAGGTCGTCGACGACGAGTTCCTTTTTGTCTGGTGGGGCTGCCCGGCCGATCGCTACGACCTGACCACCGAGGAGGGTCTGCACGCCGCGATCAGGGACGCCAGCCCGGCCGCCGACAAGTTCCTCAACGTCGCCGACGTCGCTGCCCGATATCACCAGGTCCCGGAGAATGAGTTTTTGCGGTATCACTGCGCGCAATGGGTCGCTGCCGAGACGGCCTGGCTGCCGGCCGGGGTGTGGGACAGCCTCGCTGACCCGGGCGTAAGCATCCGCGACGGCGACGAGGTTTGTATCGGGTTCGACGGGAGTCGTAATAACGACTCCACCGCGATCGTCGCCGCGACGTGCGGACCGATCCCGCACATTGAAATTGTGCAGCTGTGGGAACGTCCCGAACATGCCACCGACGACTGGTCGGTGCCGATCCTCGAGGTGGAGGACGTCATCCGCGCGGCGTGTCGTCGGTGGCGAGTTCGGGAGATTGTCGCCGACCCGTGGGGCTGGCAGCGGTCCCTGCAAATCCTTGAGGGGGAGGGGGTGACCGTAGTGTCGTTCCCACAAACCGCTCAGCGGATGGGGCCGGCCACCACCCGGTTTCAGGTGGCCGCGATGAACCACGGGCTCACCCACAACGGGGATCCGCGGTTGGCCCGACACATTGCGAACGCCTTACTCAAGGTTGACCCGCGCGGCCAGCGGATCGTCAAAGAAACGACCTACAGCCGGCGGAAGGTTGACGCGGCCGTCGCGGCGTGCATGGTGTTCGATCGGGCCGCCCAACCGGTCGAGCCGGAATATAATATTTTGGAAAGCGTATGGTAGTCAACAACATTGATAGGATCAGTCCAATATGAGGAGGTGTGACAGGTGGCCCAAATCAGCGCAATTGACCGTCAACGCATCCTGACGTTAATGACGCGCGAAGTTGAAACCAACGGTCTGCTGGACAAAGCCGATCGCGACGAACTCACGGCGCTGCAAAAATTGGCGGGTTTAGCATCGACTGCCCCGATCGAATTGGTGCGCCGCTGGGCGGCTGGACTCCTGGGGGCAACCCTCCCAAACAGCATGCAGCGCAGCCCATCACAACGCAGCATGGACCACCACCAACGACAATTGGAATTGGCCGCGATGCGGTACCCGCGCCCGCTATCCGGGCGGCAAGCGATCGTCGCGCTGTGGCGTGAGCGGATGGATTGGGACCTAACACCCCGCCAAGCTGCTTTGCAGCGGATGAAAGAACGGTGGACGTGACATGACCACCGTCCCGCTGCCCGATACCCGCCAGGCCGCTATCAGTCTCGTCGTCGCGGCGATCCGCGGCGACGACGATGCGGTCAGGTTTGCACTCGACATGTGCGACGCCGACGAGTTCGTGCCGATGTTTCATGCGAGCCTGGCCTTGCTGCGTGCTTTGGCTTCACGGTTGCGAAGCGCGGAAGGGTTGATGGCTGTCGATGTCAAGCTGGCCGAGATTTCCCGCGAACACCGCAACCGCGATACCTGCCTCGCCGCACAGTTGATCTTGGGCCACGCCCGAACCTGCTATCCGCCCATTGAAACCATCACGGCCGCGGAGACATTCGACAATTTCTACAGCATCGGTGCGTCCACCTTTAACGACGCCTGCTGCCGGGCCCATTATGGGATCATCGATGTGTTTATGGTGGCGCTGGCAATGTGGCGCTCACTGCTACCGGAAGTCGTCACTGCGGCGGGCCCGTGCATGGTGGGCAACGTCGCAGCGCAGCTGTGGGGCATTCGCGCCGAGCCCGCCCCACCAGAACCGATCCGAAACCTTGACGGGAGAACCGCTTTGACAATCGAAAATCGCGACGTGGAATGCCGCGCCAGCACTGACATGACACCACCACCACCACCACCGCCGACCCTGCCGCCTGGGGCGCCCCGCGCTCGGGGGGAGGTTGGCCCCGGCGGGATACCAGCGCGGCCGATCCTGCCGCCCGGTGTCCCGTTGTCCCGGGTTTCGCTTAGGGGTTTAGCGGAGCTGCGGCGGCGCGCCGCGGAGGAGTAGGTCAGCCGCTGGACGCGTCGTTGAACCCGATATGGAAAGGTGTGCTGAGGGGCGGCACGGCTCTCGTATCTGAGGTGTGTTCTGTGGCAAGTGATAACGACAACAGCCCCGGCGAGCCCGACCGCGACGGCGCTGCGCAGGTCGAACCGGACTATCGGTTCACCCTCGCCAACGAGCGGACTTTCCTGGCTTGGGTCCGCACCGCGCTTGGCCTGCTGGCCGCGGCGGTTGCGGTCGTCCAACTCGTTCCGGGGCTGGTGATCCCCGGAATGCGGCATATCTTCGGGGCATTGCTCGCGCTGCTGGCAATCCTCACCGCCGCCGCGGGGTTGCGTCGATGGCAGCAGGTCGATCGCGCCATGCGCCGCGGCCTGCCCTTACCCCGCCAACGCGTACCTATCTACCTGGGAGTGGGCCTAGCCGTGCTCGGTGTTCTCACCCTGGGGCTGG
The DNA here is from genome assembly GCF_052144515.1 of Mycobacterium sp. Lineage (GTDB taxonomy): Bacteria > Actinomycetota > Actinomycetes > Mycobacteriales > Mycobacteriaceae > Mycobacterium. The sequence continues at coordinate 4,400 of NZ_JBKQQD010000166.1, forward strand.
TCTTCCTCAAGGCGGTGACCGGTTGACCAACCTCGAGGCCGGTAACCCATCGGAGGCCGGGCTACCGGCCGAACGAACCTCGCTGGCCTGGACTCGCACCTCGTTCGTGGTCTTGGCCAACGGCGTAATTCTGATGGTGAAGAATGTTCACACCTCCAACGGACCGGTCCGGTTGGTCCTGGCCGGCCTGGCTGCCGCCCTGGCGCTCACCACGTACCTGATCGGTAGACGACGCCAGCAGACGCTCAGCCAGCATCCACTCCCAAAACGAATCACGCCCAGCCGCGAGGTATATCTGGTCGGTATCTCGGTGATCGTGCTCATCCTCCTCATAGCGTTCGCGCTGCCCGTTTGACCGGATTGCGTTTCGATTGGCGTACCGGGGCGCTTCTAGTCCTGCATCCGAAGCGCGCGTCAAAGCGCAACATTGGCTTGTCGCGGTCGATGCCCAAGACCTGGCCGACCGACGCCCGGCGCAACTGTCCGGGGGCCAGGCGCGGCGTGTCCGGGAGCCCTGCGGCCGTCAGCGGCCAGCGGGCCCGGGTTGCCGCGACCAACAGCGGGCAGCCCGGCTGGTGGCGGACGATCGTCATGTCGGCGCCGGTTATCGGCTCAGGTGCCGCGTTGCAGCTCGGGCAGCGAAACATTCGTCGGGGTCTGGCTATTCTTCGAAGGCGTCCTCGTCGATCTGCTTCAAGTCGAAGGTCTCCCGTACCTGAATGCCGACGTTGTACCGGACCATCAGCTTGGTCAACTCTTTACCGTCGATGAGCCGTAAACGCATGGCGACGTTCTCTGCGAACTGCAAGGCACCGGGAGAGAACCGACCGGTCGTTACGAATACGCCCCGACTCGTCTGGGCACCCTGCAATGCTCCGACAAAGGCTTGAATGTCCGGACGTTGCACCGTCTTGTCTTTGTCGTACCGTTTCGCCTGAACACCAACGAGATCGAGACCGAGAGCATCCTGACGGACTATCCCATCTAGCCCACTGTCTCCTGGCTTACCGGTGTGTTCGGCGAGCGACTCCCGACCGCCGTACCCCATCGCTTGGAGCAGCTTCAACGACAGTGCTTCTAGGAACGTCGGTGGCTGGGCCAAGATTCTGTCAAGCAATTCGGCTGCCAGTGTGTCGTACGAGTCTTCCACGATTGCATTTACTGCCTCGCTGGGTGACAGTTCGTCAGAGACAACACTCACCGATTCTTCAATGTGCTTGTTGCTCTTGCGAGTTCGGAACTCCTGGTATTCGGGAAACTGTTGCAGGACGTGCAAGTCCACCCGGCCGGGATGCTCTTCCAACACCTTCCTGCCGCGTTCGGACAACAGATAGCGTCCGCGCTCTGGCCGTGTGAGAAGTCCAGCTTGCGACATATGCGTTATCGCCCACGCGACCCTGTTGGTATAGAGCGCCTGCTTGCCGCTGGGCAGCATCACTAGCCGATCCTCATCGGAGATATTCAGGGCGGTCGCGACTTTGTCCCGGATCTGTGCGGTCGATCGCGGTTCATCTCCCTCAATTGCCACCAGGACGGGGCGCATCATCGTCTGGAAGTCGGGTATCGCCATGAGGTTGACAGTAGCCATTGGCTGCCAGTGGCTGGCGATGGCCTCGCTAGTGGGTGTCTTTGGTCGTGGCCGGACAGGGTGGGGCTGAATAACCCGCTACAGGCCATTTCAGCGACATGCAGAAGGGACTTCAACCAGACTTGTCGGTGGGCCCACTAGCATTACGTGAGAGGCGAATTACACGCTTGAAATTTGTTTCTGCCAGATGTGGGCAGCGCGGACAAGCATCACGGAGGGAGTCAACAGGGTGGCCGACCGGTCGGCGATCGAGTGGACAGAGGCTACTTGGAACCCTGTCACGGGGTGTGACCGGGTGTCGCCGGGCTGCGATCATTGCTACGCAATGACATTGGCGAAGCGCCTAAAGGCGATGGGCTCGGAGAAGTACCAAAATGATGGCGACCCAAGGACTTCCGGTCCGGGCTTCGGAGTCACAATGCATCCGCAGACGCTTGACGAGCCGTTCCGGTGGCGTAACCCCCGTATTGTCTTTGTGAATTCGATGGCGGACCTGTTCCACGCGAAAGTGACGTTGCCGTTCATCCGCGAGGTTTTTGAGGTGATGCGGGCGACTCCGCAACACACCTACCAGGTCCTCACTAAACGTAGCCTCCGATTGCGCCGTTTGGCTGAAAAACTGGACTGGCCAAGCAACGTGTGGATGGGCGTATCTGTGGAAAACGCTGACGCATTGTCGCGTGTCGATCACCTACGTGACGTTCCGGCAGCTGTGCGGTTCCTTTCTTGCGAGCCGCTCCTCGGGCCGCTCGACGGCATCAATCTAGCCGGGATTGATTGGGTCATTGCCGGCGGTGAGTCGGGTCCGAACTACCGCCCGATGCACATCAGCTGGGCGCGTGCTATCCGCGACGCATGCAACGACTCCGAGGTCGCATTTTTCTTCAAGCAGTGGGGCGGCAGAACACCAAAAACGTTAGGGCGTGAGCTCGACGGTCGCCGTTGGGACGAAATGCCCGCAGGTGCAAGCGCTTAATGGCCAATGTCCTCGTCGTAACCATAGAAGAATGGCGGTTGCGGGGGGCCGAGCAACTCGAAATCTGAAGTGTCCTTGCTGGGAGTACCTAAAGCTTCATCTGCTGTCAGATCAAACAAACTGTCCTGGCCGAGCTGAGCACTGGCGGCGGCTTCCCGTTCAAGCACATCACGCGCTTTGCGCAATCTGACCATGCGCTCCAGCGCACCTTTTGATGACTTGAAGATGTGACTGATGATCTTCGCTCCAACGGGATGATCCGTCGCGAAGATTACGGTATAGAGACCGCCCCCGTGCTCGTTGTAGAACTCAAGCGGAATAGTCGTCTCGTAGCCGAGATCGTTCTCTAATCGCCACCGCATCAGGTTGACAAGCTCGTCCTTGAAGCCCTTGCCGGACAACAACTTGTCCCGACGCGCCTGGAGGAGGTAACGCCACTCAGCCGTCCCGTACATTGCATCGACTTTCAGGGCGGCGGCCTCGGCCTCATCGGGCTTCTGTGATCCCAGCGCGCGCGGAATGAAGGCGTCGCCAAAGTACAGCCATAGCTCGACCTTTCGGCGCGGCCGGCCTGGAGCCGACACTAGGCGGTGTTGCGCTAGTGCCTGGAGCGTCGTCCAGTGGATCTCTGCCCAGTACTGGTCGATCATCGCGAATGTGGGTTTACGTCTCCAGTAGGGATCCATCGATTGCAAGATGCTCGGTGCTGTCGCATTGCAGTCGCCGGGAACGACTGTCACATCACGACCGGGAAAGGCGGCGCGAAGCTTATCCTCCAGAGTCTTGGCCGTTCGGGGCTGCTTTTCAAATCCAACGACCTTGCTGAACTCGGGCTCAACGCTTAGTGCCCGGTACGGCGATCCCATGATCGGTGCACCAGTCAAGCGGTCTTTGTTCTTAAACGCTCCGGCGAATAGGTCGAGGTAAACGGTGCCTCGGGCAGTTTGCGATGCTTTCGTAAATGCTGCGAGGTAGTCCTCTAGAGCATCTAGCTTGATTCGCGACCATGGTCCCCACCCCCGCCCTGCCAACTTGTTTCTCCTCGCTCAGCCTCAAGCCAAGTTGCTCGTAGCCATCAGTCGAGCGTAGATCGGCAAGCCGACGCCTTAGGTTCCCGAGCGCTGGGCGTGTCACCTGAGCCGAAGAAGTGCATAACTTAAAACAGTCTTCGGCGTCTAACACGATGTGCTGGCGTCCGTGCTACTTGCGTTTACTGATGATGCCGATGATGACCGGCAAGATGAACGTAGGCCCAGTTGATGGCCCAGCCGTGACCGATCGCGATAAGCACTAGGCCGAGGATGAAAACGATATGACCCAGAAGTGGACGGTCCTCGCCTAGCCGTTTCCCCCACACCGAGCCAGCAGCGCCAGCCGGACCTATCAGGAACCACCAAAAGGGGTGTCGCCTGAGGAAGCTCAACGAGCTGGAGTCGTCCGCCATTTCTGTTGCCGCTCCTCTTACATCGCCCGTTGTTCAGTTTAGAGTCCACAACCAAAACAGTCATCGGCGTGCAGCACGATGCGCTGCTCCCCGGAGGCCAGCCGTTTGGTCTCCCCCCAGCCACAGCGGCCCGGCCCGCCGCGTCGAAGATCGTCAAATAGTGGTGGACGCCCGGACCGGCAAGCTGGTGGCCGGCGACAAGCGCAGTGGCTACGGTTTGACGCTCGAGGACGTGGCCAAGAGGTTGGGCAAATGAGCGAACCGTGGGCACATTTTGGGCACACTTGGGCACAAACCAAGGCAACCCCAGCGAATAACATTGAATGTTATTTCGCAGGTCAACCGGCCTATCGCACCAACGCCGCAGGTACAGACTGGGCACGATTCGCCTTTGCAAGGCAGAAGTCAGGGGTTCGAATCCCCTAGGCTCCACAAGCTAAATCCGCAGTTCAGGCGGTGCTTCGACTAAGCAGGGCCGATGCCGAATCGGTGCCATTGACCGCGTCTAGGGGCTGTTGGGCGGCGGTGGACCACTCACCGTCAGTGGAAGCGATACCGCTCCCGCCGCGCCGCTCATGGCAACGATCCAGCGACCATTCAAATTCAAGGTTAGTCGGAACTGGAAGCATGCAAAACCCGCATCCGCGTTCCTTAGATTCGCGGGCAACTCGCGGTGCATATGCAGGGGTTCACCACCGTTGGGTGGCGAGACCTCTATAACAACCAGGCGATCTGTACTGCCGGTGTCGTTGTCCGCTTGCGTCAACACCACGATGTCAAACTGCG
>NZ_JBKQQD010000167.1:0-28213 GCF_052144515.1 Mycobacterium sp.
CCTTCACACCTGATGCCGACAAAACTCATGAACGCCAACCCCAAGGGCGGCAAACACCGTAAGAGCCAGACACCAGATGATCAGGATCCAACCACCGCAGGACGCGGCAACCTCACACTGACACTGACGTCACCGTACAGATCGCGGAGTTCGAGCAGGATCGGCTGATCTCATGGACGATTCTCGGCCAGATCCGCCCCCAGATCGGTCACGTCTACGGCTACCGCCTCGAGCCCACAGATGAGTCGGGGGCCGCGGCAGGCACGGTGGTCACCTCGTTCTACGACTGGTCGAACATCGACGCGAAGTGGCGGGACGCCAAGATCTTCCCGGTCATTTCTGAGGGCGCATTGCGGGCAACGCTGGGCATTCTCGACCGCACGGTCCGCCGAGGTTATCCGCGGGCATAATCCCGATCGACAGAACAGCCGACCGGAATCGCGAAACCTGCTTTACTCAACCGGCATTCGCGATTAGGGATAGTTACTCCGACGCTGATTCATCGTCTTGGCCGATAACCAACGGAATCGAGATCGTTCCCGAGCCGCCAGACACCAATATCAGCCAGCGGCCGTCGACGGGCAGGTTTACTTCGACATTGAAGAAGGCGAACCCCGGGAACTTGCCGATGGCGGCTTCGGGCACCTCGAACTCTTGGCGCACCGGCTCGTCAAACGTCGGCGGGCGGAATTCTACGTCAACCCGCCGGTCGGGGCTATCAGAGTCGGCCTCTGTCATCAGCACAAGCACGAAGCGCGCGACCCGCTCAGGCCCGACCGTATACCTGGACAGCACGCCACCCGACACGTTGAGCTTGTTGTCCACCGTCGCAGCCGATTCGGCCAGAAAGGCCCACGTAACCGTCATAGTGCAGAACCTTAATTGCCGGGCCCGGGTATGGTCGCACGGACAGCCGCTCTGGGGGAGCACATATTGGAGTTCCGGACGTCCACAGCCGTGCGGTCCCCGCGTGTGCGCGCCACGTTGCGCCGCGCGGTACGTACCTGGGCTCCCCGCCCCGCCGCGGCCCGGCGCGCGGCGAAGGACTTCCAACAGAGCCTGTGGCCGGCGGTTCGCGCCGAGATCCGCTGGGCGTTCACGCCGCCGCGCACCTGGCTGATGGGCGTGGTGGCCAACCTCTTCCTCGCCGCGGCGTGGTTGTTGGTGCAGCCGCTGAGCCCCGGTCCGCGTCACTACGACTGGGTGGTCCTGGTCAGTACCTACTTCTCTTCATTCATCCTTGCCGACGTCACGACCACCAACCTGCTCGGCGCGGATCACTACCGGGTCCGACAGGGCTTGGCCGACGGCGTGCCGCTGCGGCGGATCCTGGTGATCAAAGACCTGGCCCTGCTGGTGATTGTCGGACTGCCGACCTTAGCCGTCGCGGTGGCGTTGACGCTGTCGCTGGAAACCCCGGCGCGCCTGGGCGTCACAATCCCCACCGTCGCGGTGCCCATCGTGTCCTGGCTGGGCGTGGGCAACCTCGTCTCGGTGTTGCATCCGGTCAGCGTTGAGCCGCTGATTCGGCGCTGGCGGCAGCGGCGCAATTATCGCCGTACCGGCGGCTGGCTCCTGGCCCTGACGCTGCCCTATGCGCTGTACTACGTTGCTGATCCGATGAACGGGGTCGAGCATCGCGTCGTGTGGACACACGTACCCGCCTTGATGTGGCCGGTGCTGGGGCGCGACGCCAAGAGCTTCTGGCATCTCGCAATTGCCGTAGGAGTCTGGATAGTCGGAACTGTCGCGGCCGTGTTGTGGGCACGCACGCGTGGGCTGCAGATCAGGTAGCCCTCAAGCAATAGTGCCCGCCGCGGCCAGCACTACCGAAACGGATGGTTCTCCCGCACTCCGCGATACATGCCCCACCGGACGATCCATGGCATCACCACCCGTTCGACCGACCAGGACGGGAAACGAAACATGTGGCCGGTGGGCAGAAAGACTTCCAGCCCGTCGGCCTGGATGCCCAGCACCGAACCCCATCGACGTCGCGGCGCTCGGAAGGCGCGCAGCGGTCGACCCGCGAATTCGGCGCGAATGTTGCGGGCCAGCAACGCATCCCCGCGATTGCGGGCGGAACTGCGCAGCGGGTCGGTCGCCGCGACGTCCCCGATCGCGAAGACACCGCGATGGCCGGGCACTCGTAGCTCCGGTGTCACGCGCACGAAACCGCCGTCATCGAGCAGCTCCGGGGGCAGCCAATCGGTGTTGGGGTGCACCCGCCCGATCGCCCACAACACTGCGTCGGCCGACGAAGGGGGCTGTCCGGTGCTCCATTCCACCGGTCCGCTGGTGATCTCGTCGCCGGCGAAGCCGTTCGAGAGCACGGCGCGATGGCCAGGGTGAAGGCCTACGCCGAGTTCGGTCATTCGGCCTTGAATGCGATTCCAGATCCGCGGGTGATGCCCGCCCAAAGCGCGCTCTCCGGGAAAGTACAAATCGATCCGCTTGCCCGGCCACGTGATTGCGATGTTGGCGGCACTGCTGACGGCGGCCGCGCCGCCACCCACGACGATCACGGAGCTGGCGGCGCCCAGCCGGTTGTGCGCGTCGCGTAGGTCGGCGCCGATCTCAACCGCCGACTGCAGCGTCGGCCGACGCCAGAAGCCGTTGGTGACCCCTGTCGAGATGACCAGAGTGTCGTACTCCTCGGCGATTGTCGCGCCGTCGTCGCCCCGACCGAACACGGTCCGGGCGGCCAAATCCAGTCCGGTCAGCGAGGCCTGCACCGTGCGTACTCGATCCAAAGAGCGGAACCTGTCGAATGGAATCCAGTTGTCGCGGGCCCAGTCTTGCGGACGCGCAAGCCGGATGCCGAGCTCTTGGCCGCTGACCAGCGCGGGTTTCACGGAGACGCCGACGACGTCGGCGTGCCGCGCCAGGCGGATCGCGGTCAGCACACCTGCGTCTCCGAGTCCGGCGATGACGACGCGTTTGCGGGTCATTTACGCCCGGTCGGCTTCTGCTGCTGCACTTCTGGAATCTATGTGACTGGATTGCATGCGGGCCTCCTTGACGCGCAATGCCCGATTACCCGGGACCCTTGGCCGCGGTCGGCAAACTGTAACACGTTCTACCGACGGCCTTCGTTAAAGCGGTCCCGCGATAAATCGGCGTTAACGCGGGCCCGAATTCAGGGAAAAACTCGGATACCGCAGGCGCGATAATGGTTCACTGGCCCGATTAACGCCTTATGCAATTCTCGGTTCGCTACCGCGGCGCGCACGGCGGTGGTGGGCGCTTTCATCGGCATTTCCAGTGTCTGTCTTGTAGCGGCGTGTGGTTCAGCCAGTGAGTCGGCTAGTGATTCGGCTAAGCCGTCGACGCCGGTCGCGTCGTCAGCTGTCGCGGGTGGCACCTCCGGCACCCCGCCAGCCACGTCGTCAGCGATCGCGTCGCCGGCCAGCACCGACGGCGTATACGGCGATCCCGAGACGGCCGCCAAGCACTGGAGGCAGCAGTCGCTCGAGGACAACTGCGGGCTGATTTCCGTGGCCGACGTGGTGGGCGAGATCACCGGCAACGAACCGACCGAAAAGCAGATGATCGCGCTGGCCCAGAACACCCCCTCGGGAACCAACCCCGGACCGATTTACGCGCCGTCATCCGACCCCAGCCACAACAACGGCAACGGTGGCGTTGAAATGGCGGACCTGGTGGTGCTACTCGACCATTACGGCATCAAGTCGCTCATGGCCTGGACAGGGGGCCATCCCGAGAAGACGGGCATGCCCGCGCTGCAGCAAGACCTCACCGACAAGCGCAAGGTCATCGCCTGGGTCAATTCCGCGGTCATCTGGGACACCAGCGACCAGCGCACCAAGGCCGATCACTACCTTGTCGTCACCGGGATCGACACCGACAAGGACATCGTTCACCTCAACGACCCCGGCGCCGACCACGCTGACGAGCAGGTCCCCACCTCCACGTTCGTGAAGGCGTGGAAAACGGGCGAGGAATCGATCGTCGTCACCGGGGCGACCAGCTAGCTGATCGAGCGTCAACGGTTTGCGCCTTAGGGATCGCATGACCGTGGCTTAAACATCACCAGTTGTGCGATAGCCCCGCGGTACCCGGAGCGGCCACCCTGGTCTGCGAGCCGGCATCGAAGCCGGACTCAATCGTTTGCACCCTCGCCGTATGCGCTCGTGCGCGGTTGGCCGGCGTGCCGCAATTCGAAGCTGGTTGCTGGGAAGGAAAAAGATGTCGTTCGTAATCGCCGCGCCGGAGTTGCTTGAGTCGGCGGCCCACGATTTGGCGGGTATCGGCTCGTCGCTGGGTGAGGCCACCGGGTTGGCCGCGGCCCCCACTACTTCGATTGTGGCCGCCGGCGCCGACGAGGTATCGGTCGCGATCGCGGCATTGTTCGGCAACCACGGTCAGGAATTCCAAGCCCTCAGTGCCCAGGCGGCCGCGTTCCACGAAGAGTTCGTGGGCTTGATGAAGTCTGGTGCGGGTGCGTATCTGAGCACCGAGGTCGCCAACGCCGAGCGGATGCTGGGGAGCGCGGTTGCTGCGCCGGCCCAGGCGTTGGGTGGCGTCACCCAGAAAGGTCGGCGGCGCCGTGACCGCACTGGAGAATGGCGGCGGTGCTTCGCTGCTGGCGGGTCGGATGGCGACTGGCGCGCAAGCCATTTCACAGTCCATCACGGGTTTACCGACTGAAGTCGGGGCACTTACGCCGGGCGAGATACCAAGCCCGCCAAGCCTGATCAACGGCTTCAACACCTTCGGTGCCACTGTCGCCGCCCCGTACCAAACGCTGTTCTCGAATACAGCTGCCAACCTGCAAACCCTGGGAGGTACGATCTCGGCCAACCCGAACCCTCTGCTGCACCAGATCATCAGCAACCAGGCGGGTTACGCGCAGACGATCGGCACCGGGTTTGTTCATACCATCGAGAACATTCCTACCGAGTTGGCGAACTTGCCGGGGGACATCCAAACCGGCTTGCGGGCACTTCCGTCCGTCAACCCGGAAGCACTGTTGCAGCATTTCATCAACAACCAGATCGCCTACGGGCAGACAATCTCCACGTCAGTGGGAGCCGCCGCCCACGACTTCACTACCGGGCTGCACGCCCTGCCTGCCAGCTTCCAAACCGCCTTCGGCGATCTTGCTGTGGGCAACACCCCCGGCGCGGTGAACGCTCTCGGGTCGGGCCTTGGCAACCTGTTCATCACGGGCTTCAACACGACCCTCGGCGCGGGTGGCGTCCTGAGCATCACGCCGACGGGCACGTTAGGCGACCTACTACCTATTCTGTCGATCCCTGGACAGATGGCGCAGAACGCCACTAACCTGTTCCCCGCCGGTTCTATTCCTGCTCACGTGTCGCAGAACTTCACCAACCTGGTCAAGACGGTCACCGACCTATCCCTGACGTCAACGGTGAGTTTCACTCCGTTCGATGGCGGCTCAATAGATATAAACGCCGCCGCGGGGCTGCCACTGGTGTTAGCTATTGACGCGCTCGGCGGCCCGGTCAACGCGCTCAACGCGTTGGGGTCGAGCGCGACAACGTTTGTCCACGCGGTGCAATCCGGCAACGTGTTGGGCGCCACCGCCGCAGTCCTGGATGCTCCCGCCGCCATGGCCAACGGCTTCCTCAACGGCCAAACGACGTTGCCCATTTCGATCTCGGCATTGGGGCTGCCCACCACGCTCAATATTCCCTTGGACGGAATTCTCGTTCCCGCGGCTGCCTACACCGCCACCATTCCGGAGCTTGGCGGGCTTCCGGTCTTCGTCACCGGTACGCCCGTTGGCGGCATTCTTTCCGACCTGCTGACCATCGCGCCCGCCGACCTCGCGGCAGCACTGGGCGGCCCGCCTGCTCCCGTTATCCCGCTTCTTTCGTAATGTAGGCACCGCGTTGTCGAGCGCCAGCTGAAGGCAGGTGCATCTACCGCGAATGAGCTTGCGGCGCAACGTGGATAGCTTGCCGATCGTCGGCTGTTATCGACTTTCGGCCAATTGCCGCGCGAACGCTTGCTGAAGGTGCGCGACGATTTCTCGGCGAGCCTGTCGTGCTCCGCGGTTGAGTCCCGGTAATGCGATGAATGCGTGGGCGGCATGGGTGTATTCGGTCAACGCTTGCAGGGCGCCGGCGTCGCGCAGGCGCCTGGCGTATGCCCCGCCTTGGTCGCGAAGCGGATCGAAGCGCGCCGTCTGCACCAGGGCAGGTGCAACACCGCGCAGGTCTGATGTGAGCAGCGGCGAGATCAGTGGGTCGGCGGGATCGTTGTCCCTCAACCAGATACGCCGAAAAGCAGTCAATGACGTCTGCGTCAGGATGGGGTCGGGGTTTTCGACCGCCGACGGGTAGGTCAGCATCGCGTCGGTGAAGTCCACGGCCGGGTAGATCAGCACCTGAAGTGCCACGTCGATGTCGTTGTCGCGGGCGTGTACGGCGGCAACAGCGGCCAGGTTCCCGCCTGCGCTGTCACCCATCAGCGCGAGTGGGCCGGGGTCGGCGTTCAGATCCGACGCTCCATCGCGGAACCAATCGACGGCGTCGAACGCGTCCTGCGTCGAGGCGGGGAATGGATGTTCCGGAGCGAGTCGGTAATCCACCGACACCACCAGCGCCGGGGTCCGTGCCGCGACACCGGAATTGAGCCAATCCGTCTGTGCCGCCGTGCCGAAAGCGAACCCGCCGCCATGAAAGTGCACAACCAACGGCAGCGGGTTCTGATGCCGGAATGGCCGATATACCCGCATCGACAAGGTGCGGTCGCGCAGCGGCAGCGCCCGCTGCTCGATGGTGACATGGCGATGCGGAAACCCGGTGATGACGCGCGCCGCCTTCGAGGCGCGCAGTCTGTTCAACCGATCGCGCGCGGCGATCACTTCGTCGTCGGTCATCTCCGAGGGCGGTTTACTGGATCGGCTCACCAAGCCGAGCAAGCGAACTCCCAGTGGTGGGTTCGGCGCCATCGGGGGATCGTAACGCGGCTCGTTCGCCAAACTGAGTGCGCTTCGTCGCATCTTCATCGCATCGTCGTCGCGTGTGCCCATGTGGATCACGTGCGGGCGGAACAAAAGGGTCGCGACACGGTCTCGGATGCATACCTATTCGTGAATCACCGGTCACAAGAGCCCCGCAGGTCACTATCGTCACATGCGCCAACTACGTACGTCAATGCGACGTCCTGGCTTGGGAAAGGTGTGACATTGTCGGCGATTCCGCGAATCATGTCGGTATTTGTGGCGTCGACAGCCGCTGTCGGACTCACCGTTGCGATAGGCCTCGCGCCGCCGGCGAGTGCCACTCCCTGTGAGGCGCCCGAAGCGAATATCGACCCCCCTACGACGCCGGCACCCATGCCCGCGCCCCAGCCGGTCGTCCGGCCACCGACTGGGCGCAGGCCGCCGAACGCGAACGACCGGGCGCCGCTACCCAAGCTGGGTCCGCTGATCTCTTCTCTACTCAAGCCGGGTACTGGGGGTACTCGATACTCCGCGCCGATGACACATCAAGCGGAGGTAGTACCGCCGGGGCCCAATCCTCCCGGTGCAGGAAACGCACCGCCGGCGAATGCCAACCAGTTGGCTCCCAATGCGGCCCCAGTGCAACCGCAGCCGGCGCCGCAGCCAGCAGCGCAGCCGGCACCGCCGCCGCCTGCGCAGATCGGTGGGGCTCCGACCTCGCTCGTCGGCTGGATAACGGGTCCGAACGGCCCGAACAAAACGCTCGAGCGTTTCGGCATTTCGGGAACCGACCTCGGGGTCGTCTGGGACAACGGCGATCCCGCGAACCGTCAGGCGCTCATGGCCTTTGGTGACACGTTCGGCTATTGCAAGGTCCACGGCCAACAATGGCGATACAACGTGCTGTTCCGCAGCTCCGACCATGACCTGTCCAAGGGCGTTCACGTGACACCCGGGTCGGCTTCTGACAGGTACTCCGGCTCGCCGGCATGGCAATCGGGGCTGTCCAAACAGATCATCAACACCCCCAGGGTGGCGCCCAAAGAGACGGGAATCATTCCGACCTCTGCCATCTCCCTTGGGGGAACCCAAGTCGTCAACTTCATGTCCATCAGGGAATGGCTCCGCGATGGCGACTGGTCGACGAACTACTCGGCGATCGCGATGTCCCGCGACAATGGCCAGAACTGGTCGGTCGCTCCCGGCTCCGTCCGCCCGTCCTCGCCGGACAATGTCCCGGGCGGCAGGTTCATGCCGGGAAATGAGAACTTCCAGATGGGCGCCTTCATGAAAGGTAAAGACAACTACCTCTACTCGTTTGGGACGCCGTCTGGACGCGGCGGTGCGGCGTTTCTGTCGCGAGTTCCCCCGCGCTATGTAGCGGATCCCACCAAATACGCATACTGGAACGGCGATTCGAACTCCTGGGTCCCGGGTGATCCGGGGAAGGCAACGCCGGTTTTCCCCGGACCGGTGGGCGAGATGTCAGCCCAATACAACGACTATCTCAAGCAGTACCTGGTGCTCTACACCAACGGTGGCAGCAACGACGTCGTGGCAAGGACCGCACCGTCTCCGCAAGGACCATGGAGCCCGGAGCAAATGCTCGTCAGTTCATGGCAGATGCCCGGCGGCATCTACGCACCGATGATCCACCCCTGGTCGTCGGGTAGGGACCTCTACTTCAATCTCTCGTTGTGGTCCGCATACGACGTGATGTTGATGCACACCATGCTGCCCTAGTCGAATCTCAGTGTCTATGGCCAGATTCAGGCGCTTGGCTCGAGCCGTGACGCACTGGCGGGCAGCACGTGGGCAAGCTCGCTGCGCGAGCGGATACCCAGCTTCGCGAAGACCTTCCGCAGGTGGTACTGAACGGTGCGCGGGCTGATGAACAGCTGTCCGCCAATCTCGTTGTTGGACAAGCCCTCCTGAGCAAGCCGCGCGACCTGCAGCTCCTGCGGGGTCAGATCGACGCCCGCGACGTCGGTATTGGCGGAGCGCCTACGGGCGGATTCGCCGGTCGCCAGCAGCTCGCGGCGCGCTCGGTCGGCAAACGCGTCGGCTCCCATGGCCGAGAACATCTCCTCAGCCACACGCAGTTCGGTGCGCGCCTCGATGCGCCTATTCTGGCGCCGCAACCACTCGCCGTAGATGAGATGTCCGCGGGCACGCTCAAGCCCGACCTGGGTGCGGCCAAGGTGTTCGAGGGATTCGCGGTAAAGACTCTCGGCTGCATCGCCGTCGCTCAACAGCGCGCCGATGCGCGCGTCGATCCCCAACGCCCACGGGGTCGGAGTCGCCTTCGCGCGCAACGTCATCCAATCGCGTGCGGCGACGAGAAGTTCGACATTGCCGGTGCGCGACGCCGCCTCGGCCAGTTCCGGGATGACGAGCGCCCCCATGCCGACGTGGTCGTGATCGAAGACCGGCTTGATGGCAGCCAGTGCGTCGGCGTGACGGCCGAATTCGTTGGTGAGCACCGCGCGTCCGTAGGCTGCGAAATCGGCGACCTTGCACTTACCTTCGGCCTCCGCGGACGCCGTGGTTTCCTCGATCAATTCACAGGCCTGGTCGCGCTGACCGCGCCACGCGGCGAGGAGCAATCTGCTGAACCTCAGGGGAGAGTTGCCCGTCGCGGCCGCGGTCGCGCAATCCTCGTCGACCACCGTGGCTGCCTTCTCGAATTCACCACGCAGCAACAGCGTCCAGGCGAGGTAGTGCAGCGCGAACTGCAGATGGATAGGGGCGCCGGTCGCTCGGTCGAATTGCGTCTCGCGCAACGCCAACGCATACCAGGATTGGGCGTCCCACACTTCGGCGGCCAAGGTGGCGCTCATCTTGGAGCGGGTGATGGGCAGCCAGCTGTCGGGTTGACCGGCAACGACGTCCGCGGTGAGCAGCATCTCGATCGCCGGCGCCGCGCCGCCCTCGAGGAGAACGGTCACCACGTCGGCGGCAGGCCCCGCCCACCGACGCGAGGCGATGGCGACTCTCGCGCATGCGGCATGGCAGCGCGGTGACACCCAGGAAGCGCAGCGATGGCTCAACGACGACTTCACGCTCATGCAGACCCCGTTGTGGGCCGTCGACCTCGACCACCTCGTGTTGTCCGCCCGGGTCGCGGCCGCCGCCGGTGACGCTGGGCTGCGCGCGCGGGTACTGCACGCCGCGGAGCTGCTCACCGCGGAAGAACCCGGGGCGCCTCTGTTCAATGCGGTGGCCCAGCACGCGCGAGCCATTCTCGAACGCGACCCCGACGCGCTCGTCGCGGCGGCCAAATCGCTGAGCGAGCTGTCGCGGCCGCTGCTGCACGCCGCCGCCGCCGAGGATGCCGGCATGGAACTCGCCCGCATCAACCGCACCCCGGAAGGCATCGACGAGCTCAACGTCGCGTTCGAAACCTACCTGCGCTGCGGTGCGACCGCCGACGCCCAGCGGGTCGGCCAAGTCCTGCGGGCGCACGGCATTTCACGACGCGTGGTAGGTAAGCCACGCCCGCAGCGCGGGATCGACAGCCTCACTGACAGCGAGCTCAAGGTCGTCCATCTCGTGGCTGCCGGAGCTACGAATCGCGCAGTGGCGCAACGACTTTTCCTGTCGCCGCACACGGTGAACTCTCACCTGCGCAATGCGTTCGCCAAGCTCGGCATCAGGTCGCGCACGGAGTTGAGCCGCTTCATCAACGCCCACCAGGAGTCGGTGGTTGACGAGCCATGGCCGAATTAGGTGCTGCCCAGTCGGTCGACACCTTACGGTGCTTGATCAGCCACGTGTCACCGTTGGGCACCAAGATGTCGCGGTAGCGGCCGAAATGGTCGAGCCCGATGTGGGTGACCACAGTGAAGTACGACGAGACGTGGGCCTGGTCGGGAGTCAACTCGGTGAACAGCACGTTGGCGACATTGTGCCGGACGATGGGCTTCACGTCGGCGTCGGCGGCGACGTTGCCGGTGACGTTACTAGTAACGTTCCCGAGGAAGGCCGCGATTTCGGAGCGGCCGCGCACTGGCTCCAAACCGCGCACCTCGAGGACTCCGTCGGCGCAGAATGTCTCCGCCAGGCCGTCGATCCGGCCGGCGTCACCCGACCAGTTGTACCGCGCTAGCGTGTCCCGAATCTGTTCTCGGGCAGCCAATTCCCACATCTCCACGGCTGTGACTCCTCATCGGGTCGCGGGTTGCCCCGCGTCCTCGCTGTGCAGCCGCACCATGCGCGTCGTGCTGCTCTCGTCGAGGTCGACAAGATCGCTGCGCGAGCGCAGAAAATCGCTGAATGACTTGAACCCCAACGACTTCTCACTGAACGACGGGTCCATGCGCTTCATCTGGGCCTTGACTTCGGAGTTGTGCAGCCAATCGGCGTCCTCCTTCTCCTGGCCGATGCGCAGCGCCCGCTCGAGCAGCCCAGTGGCGGCGGCCTGCGGGTCGGCGGGGGCCGGCTCGTCGTCAGGCGCGGAGGCATTTGCCCGGCGGCTGGGTTTGCCGGCCTTCGGGGCCGCCGCCGCAACGGTGGGTATCCCCGGCAGCGCGTCGTAGGTGACGAACTCGTCGCACGCGGCGGCCAGCGACCGGCTGCTGGCACCGGCCACGCCGATTCCGACGACGTAGCGGCCGAGGCGCTTGCAGCGCTGGGCCAGCGCGATGTAATCGGAGTCGCCCCCAACGATGACCACGTGGGTCAGGTCGGGCAGCCGGAACATGTCCTCGACTGCGTCGACCGCGAGCCGGATGTCGGCGCCGTTCTTGCTGTAGCCGGATGCCGGAAACAGTTGCACCAGATCGACCGCGCGGCCCACGAGCTGACGGTGGTACGCCGCGTTGACGTCGGCGGACCAGTCCGCATAGGCGCGGGTGAGGACGAGAGTGCCGAAGGACGACGCGAAGTCGATGACCGCGCCGATGTCGACGGTCGCCAACTTCAGCCGCTCTTTTTCCAGGCCCTTCGCTCTGTCCCGCTGAAAGGAACTGCGCCCGTGTACTTGGTCGTACCTCGAGATCACGATGTTGTCGAAGTCGAGGTAGACCGCCACGCGAGTTGGGCTGGATTCGGTCATGTTGCGAGTGTCGCCAACTTCGGAACCATCAGCTCATCGTGCCAGACCCAGCACGCCCGGACCCGTTGATTTACCTGACGATGTAGGGGCGGAAGCTGTATTCGGGCTCTGTCGTGCTTCCGTTCAGGTCGAAGACGGCGATGAGGGCCCGTAAGAGAGCGGGGGACCAGTCAAAGAACGGCAGCGCGTCCATGCGATCGAGTAGATCGCGGCGAAGGCGCTCGACGTCCGACGGCCCCTGAATGTCGGTCATGACAGGTCCCGACGACGCGGGGGACCCGGTACCGTGCTCATCGAGCCAGTCCTGTCTTTGTGTTCTGTACCCGACGCTAGGGCCGGCGCGTGGCGCTTGTACAGCGAACAGGTGAATTTCAAATCTCCTGCAGGGCGCGACATCTAAAGCGAGGTCGGAAGAAACCGCGTTGGCGGGGACGGCCTTTGCGGTGGCCCCAGCCCAAGCCTTCACGCGCTCTTGGCCAGGGCAGGAAGCCCAGATGCGATGTCGCCCTTGGCTACTCGCCGGATCAGCATGCGGGTGGCCTTCTCCAAAATTTCCTGCGCGGCTTCGGGACGACGAACGCGCTCGGCGCGTTGGGCTGCCGCCGCAATGGTCAGCTCCTGCTCGTAACCGGCCACAACACGCGGATCGACATAGGAGCCGCGCGCTACCGCTGGGGTGTTGCCCAATTCCTCGGCGACCTCCCTCATCACCGCTGCCTCAACGCGCTTGATTACACGCTGGGATACGGGCGGGTCCGCGTCGGCGCATGCCGCGGCGGCCAGGACCGTCCCATGCCACGTGCGCAGGTCCTTGACGGTGTATTCCTCGCCAACCAGCTCGTTGAATCGGGCATTGAGGTCATCCGCTTGAACATTCACCCATCCGGGATCCCATGCGGCACAACAGAAGTCGTTCGTGTTGCTCGCCGCGACGGATCAGCGAACGCAGCGCCCGGACAACTTCGGGGTCCTCGACTTCCACGGTGCGCCGCACCCCGCTCTTGGCCGGGTAATCGAATTGGACGGCGTCGCGCCGTACTTTGACGTGCCCACACAGCAGGGTGGAGATCCCGTAGGACTCGTTTTCCTCGGCGTACTCCTCGCCGCCGGCGCGGAAGTATCCGCGATCAAGCAGGCGCAGCGCCAGGGCAAGCACCCGTTCCCGGCTCAGACCCCGGCCGGCAAGGTCGCGCGCGATGCTGGCCCGCCACGCCGGCAACTGGGTTGACAGTTCCAGAACGCGGTCGAACTTCTGCTCGGCGCGCTCCTGCTGCCAGGTCGGGTGGTAGAGATACTGGCGGCGTCCGGCCGCATCGGTGCCGACGGCCTGAATGTGACCGTTGGGCTGCGGCGAGATCCACACCTTCTTCCAGGCCGGCGGAATGACCAGCTCCTTGATCCGCTCCAGGGTGTCGTCGTCGGTCAGCAGTTCGCCATCGGGCCCGTAGTAGGCGAAGCCCTTGTCTCGGCGCTCACGCGCGATTCCCGGCTTGCTCAACGCACTGCGACGCAGCCGCACCTCCGCCTGCCGTCTTCCGTCTCTGTCA
The DNA here is from genome assembly GCF_052144515.1 of Mycobacterium sp. Lineage (GTDB taxonomy): Bacteria > Actinomycetota > Actinomycetes > Mycobacteriales > Mycobacteriaceae > Mycobacterium. The sequence continues at coordinate 13,544 of NZ_JBKQQD010000167.1, forward strand.
AGCGACCACGCGGAACTGTTCCGCGGTCGGATCCGTGGGGTCGGGAAGGGGCCTGCCCGCCCCAACGCCCGACCGCAGGCGTCCGATCACGGCCGGCGGGCTGAAACCGTAGCTGCCGCTTCGGCGATAGTCGGCCAGCGCGTCCAGCGGCGGCGCCTGGGACTGATCCATGACGGACCGGATACCCCCGAGCTGACGACGCCATTCGACACCCGTGTCTGCATGGGTTCGCCTCTGAAAATTACTTAACTGGATTGTGGTTTTAGCCACGCGTTCAGCGGGTATGAACCCTGGCACGGTTAGCGGGTGCCAGCTCGGGGTGGATCGATTACCCGCAGCCTCGTTGGGCCGTTTTAGCGGCCGCTAGCTCATACTGGACGGGGGTCTAACAGTGATCAATGAGGCAACGCTAAGGCACTGGCAGCGGGTGGGCCCTCCGCCGATCTTTGAGCGTCAGCTCATCCACTCCCACTTGCAGGCCTATGACGAAGTTCGGCGCCTACGAAGCGCACTGGAGGCCGTACTGGGCACGCTGGACGCGGTCGACAGCGGTGAGTTCGACACGGCTATCGAAGGGCTTCTCAAGCTGGATCGTCTGAATTGATGACCAACCGCTTCAGATAACCCTTGCGCCCTAGGCGCACCGCGTGCCTACGCGGTGGCACAACGATCGCCAAAGGCTGAGGTGTTTTCATGCCGAAGACAACGAAGAGTGGCACGGCGAAGAAGGATGAATTGCCCAGCACCTTGCGGCGTTCCAGCGCCAAGGCGCAAGAGACATTCGCCAAAGCTCACGACTCGGCCGCCGAACAATACGGCAGCGAGGAGCGAGCGCATCGCGTCGCCTATGCCGCCGTCAAGCACAGCTTCGAGAAAGTCGGCGACCACTGGGAAGCCAAAGAGCAGCAAGGCCCTTCCGACAAACACGCAGAGCGCGGCGGCTTGCACAACCCACTGCCGACAGCCGAAGGCGTCGACGCCAATGCCAGCAAGAAACACCTGCGCGAGATTGCGCGTCGGCTCGATGTCCGCGGGTGATCCTCAATGAGGAAGTCCGAACTCGTCGACGCGATCAGAAAGCACAACCGCCGTGTCCGTGGCCGCTGAGCTGACGAGATCGCCGGATTCTGATAACGGTTTCGTCACGATCGAGATCACGATTACTTAAGAAACGGTCAAAGTTTCTGAGATTCCTTCGGTTTGGCGCTCCGTTTTGGTTGCCGGCTTAGCGAAAAGCACCCGTTTGTGTGGCCGGGATCACGCCGCCGGCAGGTGACAAGCGATTGGCGGTGTTCGTTGATGGCGAACGCCGGCTGCACACGATTTTGCCTCGGCTACTTTGGATTTCAGGGGATCGGGCGCCCCGACGATCAATTCGCACATTCGAAAGGAAAAATGATCATGAAATTCAGCAGGACGCCCGCGCGCCGGCGAGCGGCCGGCATCAGCGCCGGCTGTCTGCTCGGGGGGCTGACCATCGGCATCGTTGCGGCGCCGACGGCGGCCGCAGCACCCGATTGCAGTCCGGGCGGGGTGAACGCCACCGTTTCGTCGGTGACCGGCACGGCGCGCCAATACCTAGACGCGCACCAGGGCGCTGGCCAGGTGGTCATGGCGGCCTACGGGCAACCGCGTCCGCAGGCGGCCGCCAGCTTGCGCAGCTACTTCACTGCGCACCCGCAGGAGTACAACGACCTGCGCGGGATTCTGGCACCCATCGGGGACACCGAGCGCCAGTGCAATGTGACGGCACTGCCGCCGGATCTGGAGTCGGCTTACCACGAGTTCATGGCCGGCTGATCCAATAGCCTGTGGCAGGCGCCCTGCAATCGGGCGCCTGCCACAGTCCTTGGCGCTAAACGGGATTCGGCGTCCCGCTAACCCGAAATCGACGTCATCGTTCCACGTTGAAGAACGAGTCGCCGTCCTCCGGCGTCCCGTTGATTTGGCCGTTTTCCCGGCCGTGCTCGGTCGGGTCAAGGCGGTCCAGCTCGTCGTTGCTGACGACGTCGAGTGCCCCGCCTTCATCTGAGTCGTGTGCCTCCCTGGACAGCCAGTTTTCGCCGGGCTCGTCCGAAGTCTCCGCCGCCAGTTTTTCGTCGAGCGACTCGGTGTCGTCGGCGTCGATCCACTGGTCGGGCGGATCGACCACCTCGTCGCCGTCGTCGTTGCGCACCTCGTCGGAATCCAGGCTCTCGCTCTGCTCGAGCATGTCGTCGTCGTTGTAGCTATCCACGATGGCCGGTTGCCCGACGCGGAGCGGGGTTAAACAGGGGATCGATCAATGTCAGCGCATCGGTCAGGGTGCGGCGGGTCGATTGGTCCATTCCCGATCGGTTCGGCGCGAGGAGCGGAACCATCCGCCCGCCGCGCCGGTGCCGCCGTCGGTCGGGATGGTGTGGCCTGTGACGAACGCCGACAAGTCTGAGGCCAAAAAGAGGATCACGCGGGCCTGGTCCTCCGGCAGACCCATCCGTCCGACGGGAACCCATTGCGGCCACTGCGCCTGCTCGTCGGCGGACAGCCACTGTGAGTAGGGCACCTGGAGCGATTCGGTGACGTCGGGGCCGATCGCGTTGACCCGCACACCGTCGCGGCCTACCTGGACCGCCAGGCTGCGGGTGAAGTGAATGACCGCTGCTTTGAAGGCGGCATAGACCGGATCCTCGGGGTAGCCCCGCAGCCCTTCGACGGACGAGACGTTGACGATCGCGCCCGCGTGCCGGTCGATCATCGCCGGCAGGAACGCGTGGGTGACGAGGAAGACGTGGTGCAGGTTCACCCGGTAGAGCTCATCCCAGAGCAGCGGGTCGGTGGAGGCGAAGCTGCCCGGGTGCCGCACCCAGTGGCCGACGTTATTCACCAGCACATCCACTCGGCCGTAGCGATCCAGCACCGATCGCGCCAGGTCGGCGACTTGGCCGCCGTCGCGGACGTCGGTGACAACCGCTCCAGCCGACCCACCAGACGTCGTGATCTCGTCGGCGCACCGATGAGCGCGCTCGGCGTCGATATCGGCGATGACCACCTGGGCGCCGTGTTGGGCGAACAGCCGCGACGTCGCCGCGCCGATGCCGCCTCCGCCGCCCGTCACCACCGCGACCCGGTCGCCCAATAGGGGTTCGGTCAACGGAACCTCCCGTACCTGCTGCTTCCCTCGATGTTCTTGTCGCATTATGCCTACTTCCGATACGTGCGGTAGCGGAATAAGGTGGGTGCGTGGCGACGATCGAAGCCGGCAAACATCTGCGCACGTGCCCGCTGTGTGAAGCCATGTGCGGTTTGGAGATTCGTGTCGAGGACGGCCGGGTTACCAGCATCCGGGGCAACCGCGACGACGTGTGGAGCCGCGGGCACCTCTGCCCCAAGGGCGTGTCGTTGGCCGCGTTGCACGACGACCCGGACCGCATCCGCAGCCCGCTGATCAAGGTCGACGGGCGCTGGCAGGAGGTCACCTGGGACGCGGCGTTTCGGCGCTGCACCGAGTTGCTGACACCAGTGATCCGCAAGTACGGGATCGGCGCGGTCACCGCCTATACCGGTAATCCGCTGGCGCACTCATTTTCGTTGGCTCGCTACGCCGGAGTGCTGCTGGGCATGTCGGGGATGCCGGTCACCTATTCGCCGGGGACGGTCGACCAGTGGCCGAAGAACCTGTCGTCGCACCTCATGTACGGCCTTTGGTGGAACTTCCCGGTGCCCGACATCGAACGCACCGACCTGCTGGTCATCATGGGCGCCAACCCCGCCGCGTCGCAGGGTTCGCTACTAGCCGCACCGAACGTGATGGGCCTGATCGACGCGATCCGCAAACGCGGCAAGGTGATCGTGATCGACCCGGTGCGCACCCAAACGGCCGCGCGCGCCGACGAGTGGCTGCCGATCGTGCCGGGCACCGACGCGGCGCTGCTGCTGGCCGTCGCGCATACCCTCTTCGATGAAGGTCTCGTCAATCCTGGATCACATGTCGACGGAGTCGACACCGTGCGCCGGGTCGCCGCGGACTGGCCGCCGCAGCGGGTCAGCGCCGTCACCGGCATCGACGAAGACCGCATCCGAGAGCTGGCCCGAGAACTCGCCGGGACCCAGAAATCGGTGGTGTACGGTCGAATCGGGTTGTGCAATCAGGAGTTTGGCAGCCTGGCCAGCTGGCTGGTTGACGTAATCAACATCCTGACAGGCCACTTCGATACGCTCGGCGGCGCGATGTTCCCCAGGCCGGCGGCCTGGTCGATCACCACGCAGCCGCTGCCCGGCCTGGAGGGCGGCGTCGCCGAATTCGGCCGCTGGCATACCCGAGTGCGCGGGGCCAAAGAGGTCCTCGGGCAGGCGCCGGTATCGTGCATGGCCGAGGAGATCGCCACGCCGGGCGACGGGCAGCTCAAGGCGCTGATCACGGTCGCGGGCAACCCGGTGCTATCCACGCCCGGTGGCGACAAGCTCGACGAGGTCCTGCCGATGCTGGAAGCGATGATCTCCGTTGACCTTTGGCTCAACGAGACGACGCGGCACGCCGACGTCATCCTGCCCGGGCTGTCGCCGCTCGAACAGCCGCACCACGATGACCTGATCCTGCTATTTGCGATCCGCAGCATTGCGAACTACTCGGCTCCGGTGTTCGACCCTGGAGACCGCCCGCACGAGTGGGAAATCCTGATCCGGCTGACCGGACTGTGCACCGGTACACCAGCCGAAGATGTCGACGTCGGGGCGATTGACGACGGCTTCTTCGATTATCTGGCCTTCACCCGGGGCGTCGACGGCGCGGAGATCCGCAAGCTCTACGACGGGGGCGGTCCCGAGCGGATGCTGGACCTCACCTTGCGGTCGGGGCCGTTCGGGGACCAGTACGGCAAGAACCCGGGCGGGCTCACCTTGGACATGCTCAAGGCCAATCCGAACGGAATCGACTTCGGGCCGATGGTGCCGCAGTTGCCCGGCCTCCTCGGCACCCCCGACAAGAAGATCCGGCTCGCCCCGCAATACCTGCTCGATGACCTGCCCCGGCTGGCCGCGCGCCTGGAGCGGCCGGCCGAGCCACTGGTCCTGGTGAGCCGAAGGCACCTGCGCTCGAACAACACCTGGCTGCACAATGTGCCCGCGCTGATGAAGGGCAAGGATCGGTGCACGCTGCTGATCCACCCCGACGACGCGGCGCGCTGCGGCATCGCCGACGACGGCATCGTCACCGTGACGTCGGAGGCCGGCGAGATCAAGGTGCCCGTCGAGGTCACCGATGGGATAAAACCCGGCGTGGTGTCGATGCCGCACGGATGGGGTCACGGCAAGCCGGGCACTCGCATGTCGGTGGCCAATGGCTCACCGGGGGCCAACACCAATACGCTCTCTCCGCCGACCTTCATCGACGAGCCGTCGGGCAATGGTGTGCTCAACGGCATCCCGGTGACGGTCAGCTGAAGGCCGAGTTCGACCGCGCCTGACCCGGCAGCGAACGCTGTTGCGCGAGAGATCGATTGGCTCGCCCAGCTGAATTGCGTCGCTGCGCGATCAACGCCTCGGTGTTATTCTTCTCAATCCGCTGCGATCTGCACCTCTGGGACAGGCAAATCCAGGACTTCCCGTTGGCGGCCGACGTCTTGCCCGAAGGCAGGCGGGCCGTTCGATACATCGGGGATTTCGTCAATGACGATCACCACTGAAGGCGAGATTGCCGCGGCGGGATAGGGCCATACCCTGCGATACATGTTGTGCCGCAGATGTATTCGCTCGACCGTCAGTATTCAGGTCCCTCGAATTCCGGATCACTCACAACTGTTTCCTGTTGCTCCTGCCAGTCGGCGGCAGTTGCCTCCAGCGGTACTTCGCTCTCGGGCTGCGCCGGTGACTCATGGTCATCGTCGGACACCGGGTCGGCGGTCGGGCGCTGTTGCTCAACGGCGTCGGCGACGGGCACGTCGTCGGGAAACGGGCCGTCGCTGTCATGCATGGACAGCGGGGTACCCGCCGCGCTGCGATCAAAAACCGCACCTAGGGCCAAGAGTCATCGACGCCGACCGCGATCGTCGGAAGTGGAAGTTGTGGGGCACGGAGCTTGCTTTATCGGCCGCCCGACAGCATCAAGCGCCCTTACGGTCCACCAGTTCGGCGGCAGCGCGCATCCGATCCGACAACTGGAGCAGATTGTGCTCGCCTACCCCGTAGGGCAGCGTGTACGCCAGCTGCCGCAACTCCACGGCATAGTTGCGCAACTCCTGGCGAAGCAGCGTCTCAACGGTGTGCATGGCTTGTTCCTGTGCGAGTGGATTGACCAGAACGCCGACGATGCGACCGGCTCATCTCAAAAGCTACGCAGTCGGTCGCGTAGGCGCGAGGCTCCCGAAGGGTTTTTACGGGAGATTGACAGAGCCTTTACAGTTCGGACCCTCGGAAAGAACAACGAAGCCCTGGATGCACTCGGCCGACCCAAGGACGCCCTCGGCCAGGAGCGACGCTAAACCGTGTTGTCTACTTGCTCTGCAGTCGGCCTCATTCCCGATACAGTTGGTGCCCGTGAGCACAACAGCCCCACCTGTGCTGACCGTGCGGTATGACGCATCGGAGCGCACCTTCGCTGCAGGCAACGACGTCGTCATCGGCCGTGACCTGCGGGCCGACGTTCGCGTCGGGCACCCGCTCATCTCCCGAGCGCACCTGATCGTGCGATTCGACCAGGGCCGATGGGTTGCGATCGACAACGGCAGCCTCAACGGGATGTACGTCAACAACCGGCGCGTGCCTTACGTCGACATCCAGGACGGCCAGCGGATCAACATCGGCAACCCCGACGGTCCGGCGCTGACCTTCGAGGTCGGTCGTCACCGGGGCTCGGCCGGGCGGCCGCCGCAAACGACGTCGATACCCCTGGCCACCGCGACCGGTTCACACACCGTGTCGCCGCACGTGGACCCGTCTCGGCCCGGACAGCCCCAGCATTCAGTGCCGACAACGCGGATGCCTCCCGTGTACCCGCCGAGTGGCCCGCAGCCGGCTCACCTGCCCAGTGGGCCACACACGCGATACCCGCCCAGTGGGTCGCAACCCATTGGGGTGCCCCAGCAGGCGCCGCACATCTACCGGCCACCGGCTCCCGCAGGGGGGCCCGCGGCGCCGGTGGGCGCGCGCCCCGGCGGTGATTTGGCGACGTCGATGATGAAGATCCTGCGGCCGGGTCGGGCGCCGGGGGCGGAGACGCCGGGGGCCATCAAGGTCGGCCGCGCCAACGACAACGACATCGTCATTCCCGATGTGCTGGCCGGCCGGCACCACGCCAGCCTGGTGCCGACGCCGAACGGCACCGAGATCGTGGACAACCGCAGCATCAACGGCACCTTTGTCAACGGCACCCGCGTCGAACAGGCGCTGCTGCACGAAGGCGACGTCGTCACGATCGGCAACGTGGACCTCATCTTCTCCGGCGGCACGTTGGTACGGCGTCAGGAGACCGCGGCGGCGACGGGCACGGGTGGCCTCGATGTGCGTGGGGTGGCGTGGACGATCGACAACAGGAAGCTGCTGGACGACATCTCGCTGATCGCGCGGCCCGGAATGCTGACGGCCGTCATCGGTCCGTCGGGTGCGGGCAAGTCGACCTTCGCCAGGCTGGTGGCCGGGTACACCCAACCGAGCGCCGGAACGGTGGTGTTCGAGGGCCACAACATTCACGCCGAGTACGCCTCGCTGCGCAGCAGGATCGGCATGGTGCCGCAGGACGACGTGGTGCACGGTCAGCTGACCGTCAAGCAGGCGCTGATGTATGCCGCCGAACTGCGGTTGCCACCCGACACCACCAAGGCCGACCGCGAAGCGGTGGTCGCCCGGGTGCTCGAGGAACTGGAGATGACCCAGCACCTCGAGAAACGGGTCGACAAGCTCTCCGGCGGCCAGCGCAAGCGCGCATCGGTGGCGCTGGAGCTGCTCACCGGGCCGTCGCTGCTCATCCTCGATGAGCCGACATCCGGTCTGGACCCCGCGCTGGACCGGCAGGTCATGACCATGCTGCGACAGCTGGCCGACGCCGGGCGCGTGGTGCTCGTGGTCACCCACTCCCTGACCTACCTGGATGTTTGCGATCAGGTGCTGCTCCTGGCCCCCGGCGGCAAGACCGCGTTTTGCGGGCCGCCGAGCCAGATCGGCCCGGCGATGGGGACGACGAACTGGGCCGACATCTTCAGCTCGGTTGCCGACGACCCGGAGGCGGCCAAGGCCCGGTACCTGGCGCGCACGGGTCCGCCGCCGCCGACGCCTCCGGTGGAAGAGCCCGCCGAGCTGGGCGAGCCAACGCACACCAGCTTGTTCCGGCAGTTCTCCACCATCGCCAGACGACAGGTCCGGTTGATCGTGTCCGACCGGGGCTATTTCATCTTCCTTGCGCTGCTGCCGTTCATCATGGGATCGCTGTCGATGTCGGTGCCCGGCGATGTCGGCTTCGGCAAGCCCAACCCAATGGGTGCCGCGCCCACCGAACCGGGGCAGATCTTGGTGCTGCTCAACGTCGGTGCGGTCTTCATGGGGACCGCGCTCACCATCCGCGATCTGATCGGTGAGCGCGCCATCTTTCTCCGAGAACAGGCGGTTGGCCTGTCCACCACCGCGTATCTGCTGGCAAAAGTGTGCGTCTACACCGTCTTTGCGATCGTTCAGTCGGCGATCGTGACGGCCATCGCGATAATCGGCAAGGGCGGCCCGACACAGGGCGCCGTCGCGCTCGGCAAGCCCGGTTTCGAGCTGTTCGTCGACATCGCCGCCACTTGTGTCGCCTCGGCGATGCTGGGGTTGGCACTGTCCGCGATCGCCAAGTCCAACGAACAGATCATGCCCCTGCTCGTGGTGGCGGTCATGTCTCAGCTGGTGTTCTCCGGCGGCATGATTCCCGTCACCGCCCGCGTCGGGCTGGACCAAATGTCCTGGGCCACACCGGCGAGATGGGGTTTCGCCGCGTCAGCCTCCACCATCGACCTGCTCACCCTGCAGGCTCAAGTCCCGTCAGTTCCGCACGACTCGCACTGGCGTCACACACCCGCCGCCTGGTGGTTCGACATGGCGATGCTGGCCTTCATCAGCATCTGCTACCTCGGCTTCGTGCGCTGGAAGATCCGCCTCAAGGGCGGCTAGCACCGGGCGACCCTAAGCGATCGGTGATCGGGGTCTGCTGCGCGCCACCAGGACCGCGATACCGGCCGCGCCGAACACGAGGTCGCCGACGATTTCCAGGATCGCTGTCACCCAGGAAAACCAGGTCACAGCCTCGACCGGCGCGGCATCGAGGAAACTGTCGCTGAACGCGCCCCAGGTCGGCAGCAGGTGCGCGGCGGTGAACCCCACGGCGCTGGCGAATCCGACGAGGATCGCTGCGTGGGAGGCCCACCGGCTGCCTCGAAAGACCAGGACGACGGCTATCACTGCCACGACGCCCTGAATCATCCCGGCGGTGAACACTGCCGGGGGAACGACGTCCATCCCTCTGCGCAGGTGATCCGCGGTCTGCACGGACAGAGCCACCGCAAAAAAGACTGCGGCCCAACGTAACCGGAGATCCCAGCCGGATCGGCCCTCAATGTGTCTCTCGGTCATCTCAGCGGCCCCCTCTCGTGGCCCGACCAATCCACAACTACTACGCAATGTAGTACTTGGTAGTAGTTGTGTACAGGGCGTGAGCCAAATCAGGATCGGCCTAGCCGTCAGCCACGCTAGACGGTCGTCTAGTTGTAGATGTTTGCGCTGCGGAAACTATGGGCACGTCCACAGAAGGCGCGTGCAGCGTGAACATTCGATACCCAAACAGATCTCAAGGTCGGTTTGGCGAACGCGTGTGCATATAGATATTTCAATGGCACAACGGTATTTAGTTGCATCACAACCATATTCAATAGCGCATTTGACGTCAGTATACAGTTGTATACCATAAAGTCATGGCGGAACGTGGCGCACAACCCCAAGTCCCGCGCGGTCGTCGACTGTTTCTGCGGGCGGTGCGGCGGCTGTTCAGCCCGCTGCAGCCCGACGATTACCTTGAGATGATCAACCCGCTCTGGACGACGAAGGAGCTGCGCGGGAAGGTCGAACGGGTCGAGCAGCAGGGCTCGGAAGCGGCGAGCATTCTGATTCGGCCGGGGTATGAATGGCCGGGCCACAAGCCGGGCCAATACGTTCGGCTCGGTGTGGTGATCGACGGCGTTTACCACTGGCGCGCATACTCGCTGACCTCGGATCCGTCGCCGGAAGACGGTCTGATCAGCGTGACGCCCAAGAAGGTGGACAGCGGCGTCGTGTCGCCGTACCTGGTCCAGAAGATCCAGCCCGGCGACTTGGTGCGGCTCGGCGAAATCGAGGGCGTGTTCACGCTGCCTGAACCGCTGCCGGCCAAGATGCTGTTCATCAGCGCCGGCAGCGGCATCACGCCGATCATGAGCATGCTGCGCAGCCTCGCTCATCGCGGCGAACTCGGCCCACAAAGATGCGATGCGCTGGTCATCCATTCCGCTCGCACCCGCGAGCAGGTCATGTTCTTGTCCGTCCTCGAAGACCTCGATCGCGATCACGATGGAATGCGGCTCGATTTGCGGCTGACGTCCGAGCGTGACCGACTGTCGCCAAGTGACCTGGACGAGGTCTGTCCGGACTGGCGCGATCGTGATGCGTTCTGTTCCGGTCCAGAGGAAATGCTCGACGCGTTGGTCGAGCATTGGGAAAACAACGGCGATCGAGATCGCCTGCACTTCGAACGGTTCCAGCCGAAGATCGGTGGTGACGCCGGTGCGGGCGAAGGCGGCGAAGTCAGCTTCCTCGACAGCGAGAAGACTGTCGAATGCGACGGCGGCACTTCGATTTTGGAGTCCGGCGAGAAGGCAGGCCTAGATCTTGCATACGGCTGTCGAATTGGAATCTGCCACACGTGCGTAGGGACGCTGAAATCGGGCAAGCTGCGTGATCTGCGTTCCGGTGACATCAGTGAACCCACCGGACAGGACGTGCGGATCTGTATCAACGCCGCCGAAGGCGACGTCGAACTCGAACTTTGATCGAAAGGAACCGCAGTGACTTCTACTCTGCAACGCCCCGAACACCCGTTCGCCCACCTGGGGGAACAGGAACGGGAGAAACTTGGGAAAGAACTGGACGCGATTCACGACGAGGTGTTCGCCGACCTCGGCGAGCGCGACCGCCGTTACATCAAGTCGGTGATTTCGGTAGAGCGACAGATTGTGGTGGTCGGCCGTGTGCTGCTACTGGGCTCGCGATCCAAAGCCGCATGGGTGCTGGGCACCGCATGTCTAGGTATGGCCAAGATCTTGGAGAACATGGAGATCGGCCACAACGTGATGCATGGCCAATGGGATTGGATGAATGATCCCGATATTCATTCCTCGGTGTGGGACTGGGACACCGCTTCGAGCGCAGAGGCCTGGAAGCATTCGCACAATTTCATCCATCACACCTTTACGAATATTCGGCGCAAGGACAAGGATCTCGGCTACGAGATCATGCGGATCGATCCGAATCAGAAGTGGCACCCGGCCTATCTGGCGCAACCGTTCTACAACATGCTGCTCACGGCACTGTTCGAGTGGGGTGTGGCAGTGCACGACATGGACATCGAGGCCATCCGAGCCGGAGAGAAGCCATGGTCGGAGGTGCGAAAGGATCTGAAAAGCATCGGCGTCAAGGCGCGTTCACAGATCATCAAGGACTACATCGGTTGGCCGCTGATCAGCGCCGGCGCGTTCGCATTGGTACAGCTCGCTTTGCGAGGGCGGCTCGGTCAGCCGGCGGAGTCTCGTATCGGCAGGCGACTCCGGAAGATATCGGGCAAGGGGCGGACCGGCGCTGCGGCGACCTTTCTCGACCGGGTGTTGCCCGGCGTGGAAAGCACATTCCTGCGCACGTTGGCGGCCGATGCATTGGCCAACGTCATCCGCAACGTGTGGTCGCACGCCATCATTTTCTGCGGGCATTTTCCCGACCAGACCTACACTTTCAGCCAGGACGAAGTCGAGGACGAGACGCGCGGGGAGTGGTATCTGCGCCAGTTGGTCGGCGCGGCCAACATCGAGGGCAGCCCGCTGTTCCATGTGATCAGCGGCAACCTGGGTTATCAAGTGGAGCACCACCTGTATCCGGATATGCCAAGCAGTCGGTACTCGGAGATCGCTCCGAAGATCAAGGACATCTGCGAGCGCTACGAGCTGCCGTATAACTCCGGGCGCTTCTCGAAGCAGTGGTTTGCGGTGCACCGCACCATCTTCCGATTGGCATTCCCTGGCGGGCAGCCCCGGCCGAAGCCGGGGCCGTACCACAGCGAGGAGCGGCACGTCGAGCCACGAGACGCGAGTGAAGCGCACCGGTTCCGTGAGCGCGTGCCGGCCGAACACCCGGCCGCGGGCGCGGAGCACGACTCCGGCGGCGTCGAGGTGCACCCCCCGGGGCGCGGAAACGACTGACGTAACTCAACCGGTTCCGGCGGGATCGGGGGCAGGTTCAGGCGCTTCGCCGAACCGGGCCAGCACCAGCGTTGCGGATACTGCTACGACGAATCCCGCGATAACCAGCCATCCGAAGCCGGGGCGGGCGCGGTCACCCAGCCACACCACGCCGACGAGCGCGGGCGCGATCGTCTCGCCGACAACCATGGCGGCCACGGTTGTGGTCACAGACCCGCGTTGTAATGCGGAGGTGAGCAAGAGAAACCCCGCCGCCCCGCCCGCGGCTGCCGCGTACAGGGCCGGGTTGGTGTAGAAGGCGCGTTTGGTGGGGTCGATCTCGTCGAGCAGGCGCACACCGATTTCGACGACTCCGAAGCCGGTTCCGGATCCGAGGCCGAGGGCAAGTGCGCGCTCTCGCTCGGGCAATCGGCCCGCGGCGGCACCGGCGATGAAGATTGCGGCGACCACGCCTACCAGCGCCCAGCCCAGACCCGCTGGGGCGCGCCGAAAGTGCGCAGGCCCTGCGGCGCAAGCGAGTACGAACAGGCTCACGCAGACCACGCCGACGGCCGTCCACTCGGCCGACGAGAGCCGCGCGGACAGCAACCACGCGGACACGATGCCGGTGACCGCGATCGAGGCGGCCAGCGCCGCGGCGACAACGTAGATCGGCACCAGGCGCAGCGCCGCTACCTGGAGCAGAAAGCCGAGGCCGTCAAGACCAATGCCGGCGAGGTAGCGCCACTGCCTGCTGGCGCGAACCAGCAGCGCGGGGTCGATGCCCGCGCCGCTGCCGGCTTCCACCGATCGTGTCGCGACAGCCTGCAATACCGAGGCGCTGCCGTAGCACACCGAGCAACCCAGAGCGAGCAGGAAGCCGATCAGCACAGACCGACAATACGAGATATCAAGCGCGTCGCGCTGGCTGCGGAGCCTTTGGGTTTACGAGTCCGTCAAACGGTCCAGGGTTAGCCCTGTGCTAGCTCGGATTAGGGGCCGGTGAGCGTAAGCCCGGAAACTTCTATGTTGTTCTAACGCCAGCAGCTACGGGTCTTCGTCGTCGCCGGGCGCCAGGAGTTTCTCCGGATGGTGGTAGGTGTTGATGCGGGGTTGCCCGTAATCCAGGTGCGGCGGCGGTATCCATTCGGTGTCGCCTTTGGCGTTGGTGCGGGTGGTCCAGCCTTTTTCGGCGAGCCGGTTGTGCGGTCCGCAGGCCAGGGTGAGTTCGTTGATGTGGGTGCGGCGGGTCCTGGTCCATCCTTGGACGTGGTGGACCTGGCTGTGGTAGGCCGGGGCGTCGCAGCCCGGCTTCGTACACCCACGGTCCTTGGCGTAGAGCATGATGCGCTGCGCCGGGGACGCCAGACGTTTCGTGTGATACAAGGCTAGAGGCTTGCCATTGTCGAAGATGGCCAGGTAATGGTGGGCGTGGCTGGCCCAGCGGATCACATCCGCCATCGGCACCAGGGTGCCGCCACCGGTCAGACCCTTTCCGGCGGCGGCCTCCAGATCCTTTAACGTCGTGGTCACCACGATCGACACGGGGAGCCCGTTGTGCTGGCCCAGCTCGCCCGAGGCGAACAGGCCGCGCAATCCGGCGAGAAACCCGTCATGGTTGCGCTGGGCTTCGCATCGGTGATCGCGGCGCACCGCATCCGCATCGGGTGTCGCATCGACCACCGGTGTTTCGTCGTCGGGGTTGCACGCCCCGGGGGCGGCCAGTTTGGCCAGCATGGCCTCGATGGCGGCGCGCAACTCCGGGGTCACCAGGCCGCTGAGGCGTGACATGCCGTCGAATTCCTGCTTGCCCAACATGATGCCGCGCTTACGCGCCCGCTCCTGGTCGCTGAATTCGCCATCGGGGTGCAGCCAGTCCATGATCCGCTGGGCGTATTTGGCCAACTCATCGGGGCGATACCCGCCGGCCTTGCCGGCCAGGTCGGCTTCGGCGGCCTCCCGGGTACACACGTCGACCTCAACGGGCAGATGGGCGAAAAAGCTGCGGATCACCGCCACATGCCCATCCCCGATCAGACCGTCACGTTGGGCGGTCGCGGTCGCGGCCAACTGCGGCGCCAACGGCTCACCGGTCAACGCCCAACGTTGCCCAAGATCGCCGGCTTCAGCGATACGCCGGCCGGCCTCAGCCTTGGTGACACGCAACCTATCGGCCAACGCCGAACACAGCGTGGCGCCCAACTCCTCCTCGCCCGCCTGCGCGTCGAGCTGGTTGATCAATGTGTGGCCGGGG
>NZ_JBKQQD010000168.1:0-3530 GCF_052144515.1 Mycobacterium sp.
ACCAAGGCCGATGCCCCCTTGTCGAAACGCCCGTACATGGTTGTCCTTGTGCTCGTCGCAGCCGTGTCGTTTGCGCTGTCGCTGGTGACCACCTACGTGATGCCCGCTGTGGCGTACTTTTCGCTGCCCACCCGGGCCTGGGATTTCCCGGTGGGCGCCTTGGTGTCCCTCACCGCCGGCCAGTGGCGCCGGCTGCCGCCACGGGCTGCCGCGATCACGGGATGGGCAGGACTCGGGCTGATCCTGCTGGCCTGCAACCAACTGACCCCGGATACGCCCTATCCGGGTACCGCCGCGCTGTTGCCCGTGCTCGGCTCGGCGCTGGTAATCGGCGCCGGCTGTGCTTTACCTACGAAAGGATGCGGCCGCATCCTGGCAGTGGCGCCGATGCGCGAAATCGGCCGGCTCTCCTACTCGTGGTATCTGTGGCACTGGCCGGTGCTGGTGCTCACGCCCGCGTTGCTGGGCCACCCACTAGGGTTAGCTGGCAGGTTGGCGGCGGTCCTGGTCTCCGGCGGGCTGGGAGTGCTCACCCTGCGTTTCATCGAGAACCCGCTGCGATTCGCCGCTCCCCTGCGCCGCTCTCCCCTGCGCAGTCTCGCGGTTGGCGCTTTCGCCACCGCGGTGGCGGCAGCTGTGGGCGTGGCGCTGCTGTTTTGGGTGCCCATCCCGGTCGGTCACGGTACGCCGGCTGCGCCGCTGACCATCGCTGCGGAACCTGTCCCCATGGGCGACAACATGGACGCCTACGACGCGGCGGTGCAGCAGGCGTTCGCACAGGTGCAGGCCGCGGTCACCGCGTCGGCCGATCTCAATGCCGTCCCGTCGAACCTGCAACCGCCGCTTGCCGGCGCGGCCGCCGAGCTCAAGGCCTTGTTGTTCAACGGCTGCCTGCGCGAACCGTTCCAAAGCGGACAGCCTGAATGCGCGGCGGGCGATACCGCGTCTAAGACGACGATGGCTCTGGTCGGCGACTCGCATGCCGCGATGTGGAATCCGGCGTTCCAGCAGATCGCCACGCAACGGCACTGGCGGCTCGAGATGCTGGCCAAGGGGGCCTGCCCTTTGCTGGACTTGCCCATCGCGAACAAACTCTTCAGTGGCCTGGTCGAACGTTTTGAGCACTGTGCGCAATGGCGCGGTCAAATCCTGGCGCGGTTGCGCGCCGAGCACCCGCGGCTGATCGTGGTGGGCCTGTGGCGGGGTTACGGCGCCGGCAACGGCAACGGTTGGATGTCCGGTTTCAACTCCTATGACCCGGCGTGGATCGACAGCATGACCCGCCTGGTGCAGCAGTTGCGCGGCACGGGCGCCAAGGTGATGGTGCTCGGGCCGACCCCGGATCCGCACACATCGGTGCCGACCTGCCTGTCCGGCCACCTCGACGACGCGACGGCCTGCTCGCCGCCACGATCGACGGCCGTCAACCCATCCGGCATCGCAGCCGAGATTGCCGCCACCCAAGCCGGCGGCGGACAATACACCGACCTCACCAAGCTGTTCTGCACCGCCAACCGCTGCCCGGTCATCGTCGGCAACACCCTTGTGTACATCGACGAAAGTCACCTGACGCTCGAATACTCCCGGCTGTTGGCACCGGCAATCGGGGCGCTGGCCGACCGCGCGCTCGTCCAGGGTTGACATGCTGCGCATTGTCGACGACCCCCAGCATCAAGAGAGTGCTCCACAGCCGCGTCGGCAATTATCGGATTGAGCACTCCACAGAGGAACCGGAGGCATCGGCTGTTGTCAACATCGGTGCTCGTCACTGGCGGGGCCGGATTCATTGGGTCCGCCCTCGCGCGCCGTCTCGTCAAAGCCGGTTACGACGTCGCTGTGATGGACGTCCTGCACCCGCAAGTGCATGGCGAACGTGCCGCGATCGATCTGCCGCCCTCCGCTCGGTTGTTCACCGGGGATGTCACCCATGCCCCTGATTGGGATGCTGTGCTTCGGTTGTTCCAACCTTCCCAGATCGTCCATTTGGCGGCCGAGACGGGAACGGCACAGTCGCTCTCGGAGGCGACGCGCCACGGTTCGGTAAACGTGGTGGGAACGACTCAACTTCTTGATGCCCTAAGCCGCTCAGCACTTGTGCCCGACCAGTTCGTCCTGGCGTCATCAAGGGCCGTCTACGGCGAGGGCGCTTGGCAATGCGGCACACAAACCTTCTATCCGCAGCCGCGCAGCCGCGCTCAGCTGCTGGCCGGTATCTGGGATCCGCAAGGGCCTACGGGTGAATCTGCAGTCCCGCTTCCGAGCTGTGCTGGCCGAACGGAGCCCCGGCCCACCAACGTATACGCCGCGACCAAACTCGCCCAAGAGCACATCTTGGCTGCCTGGACGGCCGCCCATGACGCCAATCTCAGCGTGCTGCGTCTGCAGAATGTCTACGGGCCGGGCCAGTCGCTGACAAATTCGTACACAGGAATAGTCGCTCTTTTCGCACGATTGGCGCGCGAGCAGCGCCCGTTGGAAGTCTACGAAGACGGTCGGATCGTGCGCGATTTCGTCTATATCGACGATGTCGTCGAGGCGCTGTTTGCTGCGATAGAGGAACCTGCGACCGAGCCACGCTTCCTCGACATCGGGTCGGGCATCGCGACGACCATCCATGAGCTGGCTCAAAAGATCGCCGCCATCTACGATGCCCCCGAACCGATCGTCGTGGCGAAATTCCGCGACGGTGACGTACGCGCCGCGAGCTGCGACATCGAGCCGGCGAAGAACGAGCTCCACTGGCGCCCGAAGTGGGCGCTCGAGGAAGGTCTCCGTGCCCTGCTTGAATGGATCGGCGAGCAGCCCGAACTACCGGTCGAGCCAAGCGATCACACACATGGGACAGCCCTCCTGAAGTAGAACATGATGAGTAGCCGTTAACCGAGGGTCTCGCTTGGAACTGCAGGGCCGCAACCGAAGTCAACGCATCTGGTCGCCGAGGCCGGGCTCGACCAGGTCCCACGGCAACTACCGGGGGCCGAGTGCTCCCCGCACTCGCGAGCATGTTGCTTGACCGTCGGAGCGGGCGCTGCGTCGGCGCCGCCGAGCGCTGGGTCGGGCGCCGCTGCCGATGGTGAAGCCTCAAGGTGTACTGTCACACAGCGACGCCGATCCGCTATGACGAGGGTGTCGGCACCTTGCAGACCTGGCCGGTGCCGATCATCCTGGCGGCGCGCCGTCGCCGATCAGCCAACACGCTTGAGGCGCGCGAAATTTTCTACAAGGTCGGCGGCGACCACAACGCTTTCGGCGGGTTTGGTCATCCGGGCGGCGAGTTCGCGGGCCCGGGTGAGGTATTGCGGGGCCAGGATGGTGCGAAGGTCCGCGACCAGCGATTCCCGGGTAGTCGCCGTAAAGCGCCGCCCAGTGCCCACCTTCAGCCGCTTGACACGACTTCCCCAGAACGACTGATCGGGCAACGTCCAGAGGATCAACGTGGGGAGTCCGGCGCGTAGGCCCGCGTTCGTGGTGCCGGCGCCACCGTGGTGAACGAACGCGCGGCAGGCGGGAAGAGTGGCCGCGTAATTCAT
>NZ_JBKQQD010000169.1:0-3031 GCF_052144515.1 Mycobacterium sp.
TACGAAGTGATCGAGGATCTGTACGCCAAGATCGAGGATCTGGTGCACGTCCAGCTGGTGCGCCAAGCCCCGGTCGCCGGGGAGCTGAGGTTTCTGCTGACGGTGTTCCGCATCCTGCCCGAGCTGAGCCGCACCCATGCCCTCGCCGCGGACGTCAGCCGGCGTGGCGCGACCGGGCTTGCCGAGGAGCTCCCGCCGCGGGTCGTTGGCCTGATCGGACAACACCTGGACGCCGCGGCAAAGATGTGGCATCAGGTGACACAGGTCTATCTCGTGGGCTCCAGCGAAATCGCCGACGACACCGAGGACGACGACGACGCGCTCGACGAGCTGCACGCCAGTCTTAGCGCCGAGCTCGCTGCCGCCGACCTGCGCTCTCCGGTGCTGCTGGAGATGGGGCTGATCGCCCGGCTGCTGGAGCGACTTGGCGATCACGCAGTCGAGGTCGCCCGCCAAATCGAGGCTCTTGAGCGCCCTGGGCACACGCCAAGTCAGCCCGCACCCGCAAAATGAACCAGCGGACGGAAACCGACGAGGCATTCCGGCCAGAGCAAACACGCCCGGCCACCTAATTGCTGTCCTGTTCGCGCGAGGGCGGCGCTGTTCGTGTGAAGATCGCGACCCGGACGACCCGCAGCGAGTCATCCGGCTACTGCGGGATCGGGTGCTCGACTAGAACAACACTTCATTTCCTCAAGCCAGAAGCCAATATTCAGCGGCTTAGCGTTGTCGCCGACCGATGG
The DNA here is from genome assembly GCF_052144515.1 of Mycobacterium sp. Classification (GTDB taxonomy): domain Bacteria; phylum Actinomycetota; class Actinomycetes; order Mycobacteriales; family Mycobacteriaceae; genus Mycobacterium. The sequence continues at coordinate 744 of NZ_JBKQQD010000169.1, forward strand.
GTCTCCAACCCACTCCGTGGCCGCATAGGGATTATCGGCAGCGCGAGCGCTAGAGAAATAACTTGCAGCACAAGAAGATAACGAATACGGCGACTTCTACCGGTAACCCGTTGTATTCGATTTCGCCGTATTCGCCCGGGGTTGTAGGGCAGGGGTTTGACCTGCAGCCTACGCGGGTTGGGGTTTGCCTCGGCTCGTCGAGCAGATTGGCGGGCTTTCGGGCCGGCAGGTGGATTCATGCGAGGTGTTTGCTGAAAGAAGGTAGCGACGCCGCCAGGGTCCGCTCTCGTGACCCGGCCGTCGCGATTGGCTGCAAATGGCTGTCGGTAACACCTGCTGAGAGCAACAAGCACCAATGGCCGAGTCGCGGTTGACCAGGTCACCTCCACGGACTCTTCCCACGAGTCCGGTGAGTCTGCCGAGGTGACGAACGTCCTGAAAAGGCGAGACTTCGTTCCCTGTTGCAGGGCTTTGGTCAAATGGTCGGATACCTCATGGCGGTCGGTACGGCTTTTGCCGGCTACACCATCTTCCGGTTGATTCGGATTTGCCCCGAAGGAATGCGCATGACCGATCTGAACACTACGTTGCCTCCGGCATTGCGCAGAGCGCTGGAGCTGCTCGCCGATCCGCCGGCGCAACCGGATGTCAGCAAGGGCTATCTCGATCTGCTGGGCACTGGACCGGTCGAGGACGAAGCTGTGCCGAAGAACACCGGTGCGATCCAGGCCTTATGGGTCTCGCCGTTCGGGGCGATGCTCTGGGACCACGCCCAAACCGTGGCGCGCAGGCTGCTCGCCGCATGGCAGGAGCCCACCGAGTGGTTGAACATCCCGCAGGGCGGAATCGCTCTGGACGTCGGCTGCGGTCTGGGTAATGTCACCGCGTCGCTGGCGCGCGCCGCGGGCCCGGGCGGGCTGGCCTTGGGCGTCGACATCTCCGGGCCCATGCTGGCACGGGCGGTGCGAGCCGAGGCCGGACCGCAGGTCGGCTTCCTGCGAGCGGACGCGCAACGGCTTCCCCTACGCGATGAGACAGTCGATGCGGTCGTCTCCATCGCCGTGCTGATGCTGATACCGGATCCGGTGGCGGCGCTGGCGGAGATTGCGCGGGTGCTGCGACCGGGCGGACGACTGGCCGTGATGGTACCCACCGTCGGGCGTGCTGCCCGATATTGGCGGAAGCTACTACCGATAACCGGGTCCTATGCGTTCGGCGAGGACGAACTCGGCGACATCCTCGAAGACCACGGCTTCGGCAGCGTGCGGACCAAGGATCTCGGCACTTTTCAGTGGGTGCGTGGCAAACGCCGGTGACACTCGGCGCCTAACGGGGATCGATCAGCCTGACGAGCGGCACCGAGATAACAGCTTGGCGTTGAGTGTCATCGAGCACGATTCTGCCCGCCTACAAATTGTCGTCGGAATCGATGCCAAAGACTCGATCTCGGCGCAGTATGAAGCAATGAGCGAGTTCATGCAGAACACCGACGCTTTCCTCTGGGCGATGGAAAGCGATCCCGTTTTGCGGTCGACCATCGTCACGATCTCCCTGTTGGACAGCACCCCGGATTGGGGCGAATTGGTTGAGCGGTTCGACGGGCTCAGCCGACGACTGCCGACTTTCCGCCAGCGGATAGTGTCCTCGCCTCGACCCGCCCCGCCCCGCTGGGAGGACTGCCCAGAATTCGATCTCGGCTTCCACATGCGTCGGGTGATCGCGCCGCAGCCGGGAACTCTCGACGCGGTACTGCAGATGGGCCGGCTGGCCGCGATGTCGGACTTCGACCGGGCCAGACCGCTGTGGGTGATCACCCTGATCGACGGACTTGCGGACGGCGGCACCGCACTGATGACCAAGATGCACCACTCCCTGGCCGACGGCATCGGCGGCGTCCAGATCGCGATGACGCTATTCGATGTCACCGCCCGGCGGCACGGCGCACTGCCCGTCGCGCCCCCACCACGTATGCCGTCGCCGCTGGACGGACTGCGCGGCGCACTCCGCTACGACGCCGGGCTGCTCGCCAATGCGGCAACGGCTTTGGTTACGGGCGCTCCGAGTGTGGTGCGAAGCGTTATACGGCGGCCTGTGCAGACAGCCACCTCTGCGACGGCGCTCGCGTCGTCGGTCTACCGCACCATGCGGCCGATCACCAAGTCCGGCTCGTCGCTCATGAAAGACCGCACGATGGTCCGTCGCCTCGGGATCCATGAGGTGTCGAGGCTGCGGCTGCGCGACGCCGGACACGCGGGCGGGGGTTCGCTGAACGATGCGTTCCTCGCGGG
>NZ_JBKQQD010000170.1:0-3852 GCF_052144515.1 Mycobacterium sp.
GCCGTTCGGGCATGGCGATCAGCAGATCCAGCACACGACGTGTGATCAAGCGGAAATCACCCGTGTCGCAGGGGATATCAACATCGGTCATGCGGCCGATCAGCCGGTAGAAGATCGCGGCAGTCGCCCGCTTCAGCATGCCGTCGCCTTCACGCCGGCGGCGCTGTCCGTAGACGACGTCGGCACCGTCGTCCATGAGCGCCATCATCTCGTGCAACAGCTCGGGCGGATCCTGTAGGTCGGCGTCGATGATCAGGACACGCTCTCCGCGGCACACGCTCAGTCCCGCGGTCAACGCGAGCTGATGCCCATGGTTGCGCATCAATCGCACCCCGACGACGCGCGAGTCCTCCACGGCCGCCTTCTCGATGATCTCCCAGGTTCGATCGCTAGAACCGTCATCGACCAGAACCAACTCACTGCTCCCGCCCAATGAATCCAGCACACCCCCGATCCGGCTCAGAAACAGCGGCAGCACTTCTTCCTCGTTGAAGCACGGCGCCACCACCGAGACCGCCGGGCGACACAACACGGTCATGGGCGTTAATGTAGTTCTCAGGTACGCTTCGTGCCGGAGTTTTGGCAAAGATCGTGTGACGATTTCGACAGCCGTAAACTCAACGGTTACGGTTTTGCCCGATGCCACTCCCTGACCAGGTAGAATACGGCGAGCCGCCAGCCGATGCCGACTCGTGACACCGCATCACCCCGGCTCGGGAGCCCGCAACGTGGGCTGGCTCGGACGCCAACGTTCGGGCTGGGCGACTCCGGTCGTTCGGCTCCATCGGACACCATTAGCCGGAGCCGGCGCAGCTCCGTAAATCCTCGGCCTGTGAGGCCGGAAGCGGCGAGGCCACAACCCTGAACGGCCGCAAGGGGCAGACCGCCCGAGCGCGTCACTAAACGTACTCAACACTGGTAACGGTTCTTTAGGATTAGCGACCATGATTCGTGCGACGGCGGCCGCAGCGGTTATGGCCGTGGTACTAAGCGGCTGTTCGCTGCGCAACATGAACGACGCGTTCCGCACATTACCGCCGACCAGCACGAGCACGTCGTCCGCCTCAGGCCCGAACGGCTTTAGCACTGCCCCGCAATCACCGACACCTCTCGCGAGCGGGCCCCGGTCGCAGGTAGTCACGCAGGTGACGATGCCATCGGGCTCGGAGCTCGCACAGCGTCTCGACACTTATTTCGAGAATTGGGTGGTGGATCGCAACCGCGACAGCGTGGAGTCCTATCTGGCACCACAGCTGCCGGTTTTCCGCGATTTCGACGGACGGCCCTGGTGTAAGACGGTCACGACCGAATTCAACGGAACGAAGGAAACGAAGTGGGTGTGGGGGACCGCGGATAACGGGCTCATGATATTTGTCACGGGGATCACCAATTCCGATAACTTGCGTGTGCTCGTCGTGACGGGTGCGACGGCGGGCAAAAATGCAACCGGATGCATCCGGTGAAGGGCTGCACAGTTCGCGAATGCCTGCGCCCCTGGAACATTGGGACTCGTCGATTCACGGACGATCCAGCCGGGACGCGGCTGCCGGCTTCAGTTCTCCGGGTGCCAAATCGGTGCAGGCCCCCTTCAACGCCCGGGGGGCAGGTCTTCGTGCGTACGAGACGATGATGGACGCGCAGGTGACCAACCACAGGAGTGACGTCGCTGCGACCGTTGTGGGAACTAAGGGCGTGGTGCCGACAATCCCGATGACCCCCTTCTGCCCCGCGATCAACGCCTGGGTTGGCTTGCTGGGCAAGGCGATCCACGTGATGCTCAGCGCCGCGGCCAGACTCACGCAAATTCCGACGGCGCGACGGCGATCACCGAGGTTGGCGAGGCGATCGAAGATCCCCGATCCCGCCGGACCGTCCGGGTCGCGAACTACCAACGCCGCGATGGGTAGGGCGAACACCAGGTAATACTTGAACGCCTGGAACGGGAAAAGTGTGGCCGTGGCCAGAAGCGCGATGCCCACCATCACCGGTGGAATGCGCCGCCCGAGACCGAGGATGCAGACCACCGACACAATGAGCACGGAATAACCAAACAGGGGTACAACGCGATTGGTGATATGGAAGAGCCCGCTCGCGAACGAGACGTTGTACGGTGAGGTGACAGCATAGGGCGAACCGCCGTAGCCTAAGACACCTTTGATCGACTGCACGACGTTTAGCGGAAAGTCGCGCGGCCACAGCAGGTAAGCGGCGAGATTGGATATCACTGCCCCGCCGACTGCGATGCCGCCCAGCCGCCATTGCCGGGAAGCGAACAAGGCGACGGCGAGGATGGCGAACTGCGGTTTCAGTAACGCGGCCAGGACAACCGCGATCGTGACGAGGCCCCAGCGCTCTCGGCGCAGCGCCAGCAGGAAAAACAGGGCGATCGGGGCCAGGAACCCCACCGAGTTGCCGCGATCGATCACCGCCCATGCCGGCATGGCAGCGGCGCCCAGCACCACGAACACCACCACCCGTTCCAGCCCGCGCGCCCCCCGGGATGCCCAGAACGCCGGCGCGAGGACTGCGATCGTCAGTGCGAGCAGGAAAGCGATCAGACCGAGCTGTGGCGCGCCAAGCAACTTTGCGGGAACCGCGAACAACAATTGTGGCACCAACGCAGCCGCCGGGTAGTTAACCCAGCCCGCCTGGTAGTTGTCCCAGGGTAGAAACGTCGGGTAGGGCCCCCAGGGATTAGGCCGCATACCCTCGTCGACGGTTATTGCGTAGTCGCTGAAGCAATGTCGGCCGATCTGCACTCCCCAGTCAAGCCAGCAGTCTTCGGCTACTCCGGTAAGTGAGGCAAGCACGTCGACGGAGTAATACTGGGCGAGAACGAACCCCGTCACCGCCGACACGACCGACGCCAGCAGGACAGCGCCGAGCACGAGTGTGCGCTCAGATTGGCGGCCGACCGTCCTGAATTGCTCCCGGATCGGTGTGATCGCGCCCCTCATCAACTCGACGGGTCGCTTCAAGGGCGTTCTCCTCGGTTGATTCGGCCGGTATCTGACTTCGAGATAGCGATTCTCGTCGCACAGCCAACAGCTTTCGGGGTCCTTGACGGGTTGAGTCTGCCGGTGTTGCCGGTGGGGGGCAAGTCTGCGTGGGCGCGGGTCGTTCGAGGCGGCCGCCGCGCAGACTTCGCCAGCCTCGGCAAGGATGGAAGTGCTTGGCCGCGAAGTGAAGTACTCGCCGGAGGCTGGATGTCGAAACACCCGCACTGGCCGAGGTAGGCACCCGGTCGGCGCGCTTGCGGTGAGATCGGTCGGTTTCTCCCAACTCATCGAACACGCGCCAAATTCGGCCATGTCTCATCGAGCCGCGAGGGATCCGTTTATGGTCGGCGACCAGCTAGCCATCGCAGAAGGCCCGAGCCCCGTCGAGGTCGGCACGCACCAGCACCGACCGGCCGGCCACCGCCGGGTGCACCGAGTAGGTCCGCGTGCCACCAGGCGCACCCCGCTGAGACGGGTCGGACGCCATGCGCGGACGAGCATGCCAGGTCGGGAAAACTACACGGAGTTCGAACTCATCACATAGGGTGTCGCCGATGACAAACTCGCGCACCACCGCGCAGAAGTTACTCTTCGCGGCCATGGTTGCGGGTTCGGTCGGCGTCCTAGTGCTCGCGCTTTTGCCCATGCGCCTGGCGATTTCGCACTTTGTCACCGACGACATGTTTTATTACCTGACCGTCGCCCGCAACGTTGCCGACGGCCAAACCATCTCCCTCGACGGCCGCAACCCGACAAACGGCTTTCACCCACTCTGGTTGATTATTTGTGTTGGCATTGAGACCATTTTCCGCGATCAACCTGACGTCGCGTACCACGTCGCGATTGTGTTTTG
>NZ_JBKQQD010000171.1:0-9843 GCF_052144515.1 Mycobacterium sp.
AACCGGCCGGCGCGCCCAGCGCGACTGATGTCACGCAGAGCCCGCGGAGCCAGGCCGCGGTCAGCGGAGATCAACGTCAACCCGGCGTTGAGAAGCACCCGGCACATCTCCGGGCGCCGCCTGAACAGCCGCCCCACCAGCCGGAAACTGCGGGCGAATGTCATCGCCGGATCCTCGCCTTCGGTGGTGAGCTTGTCGAGTATCGCGCCGAGGTCGTCGAGTACCTCATTGACCGCGGCCTCGAATAGCTCTTCCTTACTGTCGAAGTGGTTGTAGAACGAACCCATCCCGACGTCGGCGGCCTGGGTGATTTCGAGAACCGGCACGTTGAGTTTGCCGGCCGCGACAAAAGTTTGTGCGGCGCGGATGAGTGCCGAGCGAGTGCGCATCTTGCGCCGATCCATGCGGTTATTGGCAACTGGTTGTGCCGCGGTCATGCGCAGATGTTAGCAGAAAACATCAATATTGAGAATTTCGTCAAAAAGTCTTGACAGCGGGCCCTCAAATAAGTGACGATATCGTCAGTCAAGCGAAGGAGACACCGTGGCCGCACCCGTCGACGCCCACAAAGACCTGCACAGCGACCAAGGCGCCCGGCGCGAAGAGCACCCCGGACGCTCCCGGAATCCCCTGATCAAGGTTCGCGATCTGGCGTGGCTGGAATTCGAGAAACCCGACCTGGTCTGCGCGGAAGCCTTCGCGCGGGCGTTCGGTTTCAGCACCGTGCTGCACACCGCCGACGAGCTCCACCTTCGGGGAACGGATGCCGGCTCGCCGTGCGTGATCGTCCGGCGCGGGCCGCGGTCGCGGTTCGTCGGCCCCGCGTTCGCCGCTGATGACCGAGCCGACGTCGAGCGGCTGGCCGGCGCGACCGGGCGAAAGATCCACACGCTGCCGGAGGCCGTTGGCGGCGTAGCGGTAGAACTGACCGATCCCAGCGGGATTCCGGTTCGCGTCGTCGCCGGGATGCACGAGTTGCCCGGGTTGCCCGCGCAGCAGTCGCACACCTACAACTTCGGGCATGAGTTGCGCCGCGCCAACGCCACCCAGCGGCCACCGCGCGAGCCGGCTGGCGTGCAGAGGTTGGGGCACGTCGTGCTGCAGAGCACCACGTATATGCAGTCGCTCAACTGGTACCTCGACCACTTGGGTCTGATTGTCAGCGACTTCATGTACTACGCGGGCCAGCGCGACCGCGGCCCGACGATGAGCTTCATCCGCTGCGACCGCGGCTCGACGCCCGCCGATCACCACACGCTGGCACTGGCGTTGGGCCCGTCGAACCGCTATGTGCACTCCGCGTATCAGACATGCGATCTGGACGCGATCGCGGCGGGCGGCGAATACTTGCGCGAGTTGGGGTATCAACGGTCGTGGGGGATCGGCAGGCACATCCAGGGCAGCCAGATCTTCTACTACTGGCGCGATCCCGACGGATTCCTGGTCGAGCACTTCAGCGACGGCGACATGTTCGACAACACCCTCGAACCGGGATGGGCGCCGTTCACCGCTTCCGGTCTGGCCCAGTGGGGACCACCGGCCACCAAGGATTTTCTCGGCATCACCCCCAGCCGGGAAGCAGTTCACGAACTGCGGTCGATGCTGACCGCGATCCGTGACGACAACGAATTCGACATCACCCGTCTGCGGGGACTTCTGAAAGTGGCACGCTCATGACCATTTCGATTTATCACACCGCCGACGGCTGGTGGGCGGGCAGCCCCGAAGCCGTGGCCAAGGTCGACACCGACGCGACGACGACGGCGCAGCTGCTGGCCGAGCGCCCGTCGATCAATCGGGCCGCTGCGAGCACGGAGACGGTGCCGGTGAGCAGCCTCGAACTGTTGTCGCCGGTGACGAAGCCGTGCCGCGTCGTCGCGCAGATGACCAACTTCGCATCGCACGTCAAGGACACCGGAGGTGACCCGAAGAAGGTGCCGCTCACGTTTTTTCGCAAGGCGTCGGGGTCGATCGCCGGGCCTGTCGACGACATCGTCAAGCCTGCGCATGTCCGCCTGCTGGATTACGAGGTGGAGATCGGCTTGGTGATCGGTCGCCACATCCCCGTCGGCACCGCGATCACCGCCGACAACCTGGCCGACTACATCTGCGGTCTCGTGGTGACCGACGACGTGTCGGCGCGCGATGTGCAGCTGACCAAAACCCAGTTCTACGAGTCCAAGTCGTACCCGACGTTCACGCCGGTCGGCCCGGCGCTGGTGCTGCTTGACGCCGACGAGCTCGGTCGCTTCGGCGAACTGCGGCTGCAGCTACACGTCAACGGCGAACTGCGTCAAGACAGCACGGTCGACGGCGACATGATCTATCGGCCCGTCCAGGCCCTTGCGGCGCTGGCGCTGTTCCAGCAGCTGTCCGCGGGCGACCTGGTGATGACCGGCACCCCGGTCGGGACGGCGCTGTCTGCGCCGCCGAAGCCGGTGCAGAAGCTCGTGGGTCTGTTGCCGGACGACGTCAAGTGGAAGATGTTCTTCGCCGGCCAGGCCAAGAACACGAAGTACCTGCACGACGGCAATGTCGTCGAGGCCACCATCGGAACCGCCGACGGTAAGATCGATCTCGGCACGCAACGCAACGTGGTCAGGTACTCATGACCGAGAACCCTAACTTCGTCCCGGTGGTGATCGTCGGCGCGGGGCCGACCGGGATCACCGCGGCAACGAAGCTTGCCCAGTATGGCGTCGACTGTCTTGTCCTCGACCGCTGGGAGGACGTCTACCCACAGCCGCGTGCCGTTCACCTCGATGACGAAATCTACCGTCTACTGGCCGGATTGGGCATCGCCGATGAGTTCGCGGCGATCTCCCGACCGGCCCGTGGTATGCAGCTGCGGGACCGAAACATGCGGGTACTTGCGCAGTTTCAGCGGGAGTGCGCCGAAAGCGCAAACGGCTTCCCGCAGGCGAACATGTTTGACCAGCCGGAATTGGAGGCGCTGCTGCGGGCGAACCTCAAGCATTACCCGCACGCTGTTCTCCGGGTCAATGCCGAAGTGACCGAGGCGGTTCAGATCGGGGCCGACAGAGTGCAGGTCACGTTCACCGATCGGGTCAGCGGTGAGGAGCACAGTGTGGAGGCGCGGTATCTGCTCGGCTGCGACGGCGCCAACAGCCTGGTCCGTACCGCGATCGGCGCACACATGGAGGACTTGAAGTTCCAGCAGCGCTGGCTCGTGGTCGATGTGGCGAGCACCGCAGAGCTCAACCAGTGGCAAGGCGTGCATCAGGTGTGCGATCCGCATCGAGCGGCCACCTACATGCGCATCGGCGAAAGCCGCTACCGGTGGGAGTTCCGGCTGCTGCCGGACGAGACGGCCGACGACTACAACACCATGGCGGCGCTTTACCCACTGATCCGCCCATGGGTGAAAGACGTTGCGCCACCACAGCTAGAGCTCGTGCGCGTCGCCGAGTACACGTTCCGTGCGCAGGTGGCGAACAGCTGGCGCCGTAACAACATGTTCATCCTCGGCGACGCCGCGCACCTGACACCGCCGTTCATAGGCCAGGGCCTGTGCGCGGGGCTGCGCGACGCGATGAACCTCGCGTGGAAGCTTGCCGGCGTGGTCAGCGAATGGTTGCCGGAGAGCGTGCTCGACACCTATGAGCAGGAGCGCCTACCGCACGTGCGGTACATGATCCGGTTCGCGCTCGCGATGGGTACGGCGATGACCGCGGGCGGCGAGGCGGGCAACCTGCTCCGCCGTGTGGTGGTTCCGCGCCTGCATTTAGTCCCCGGGGTGCGGGAGAAGATCGTCGACAGCACGACGCCCGCGTTGCACAGCAGTGAGCTGGTATTGAAATCACGCGGACGGCGGCAGTTGGCGGGCGGGTTGTGCCCGAATCCTGTTCTACTCGAGGGTAAACGGCTCGACGAGATCGTCGGCGGCAGGTTCGCCCTCATCACGTCCGCTCCGCTCAACCCGTCGCAGCAGGACGAAATGACCCGCCGCGGCGCCGTCGTCGTGGCGGCTCATCCCGGCACGGAACTGGCGCTGTGGCTGCAGGCCGGCCGGGCCAGGGCCGCGGTGGTGCGGCCGGATCGGACCGTGCTATGTGCGAGCCGCGATCTGGCCGAAGCCTGCCGCGCGGTACCGGTTTTCGCGCCACCCGCGGATACCGGCGGCGATGCCTAGGCCCGCAGGCGTCCCGGCCTACAAACCTGACCTGTACTCGGCGCGGGCGATCCGCGACCCGCACCCGCACTACGCGCGCCTGCGCCGAATGGGGCGGGTGGTGTGGCTGAGCAGGCAGCGGGTCTACGCCTTGCCGCGCTATGCCGAGTGCAAAGCAGCGCTGCGCGACGACACGGCCTTCGTCTCCGGCGAAGGCGTCGGGCTGAACGGTGTGATCAATCGGCTGTCTCGCGGCACGACGCTCAACAGCGACGGTTACCAACACGACCAGCGGCGCAAGCTCGTCGCGCACCGCCTGCTGCCACGGGCCTTGCGGACGATGAGCGACACCGTCAACCGCCAGGCCGAGCAACTGGTCGCCGCCGCCGTGCGACTTCAACGCGTGGACGGTGTCAGCGATCTGGCGACCGCGCTGCCGCTTTCCGTGGTGCCCGATCTCGTCGGCTGGCCGGAGGACCGCCGCCAGCACCTGCTGCGTTGGGGCGGAGCCACATTCGATGTGCTTGGCCCGCTCAACCGCAATGCCCTCAAGTCGGTGCGGGCCAGCCTACAGATGCTGCGCTTCTCCAAGGACGTGGTGAGCCACCGCTCTGTCATGGACGGCAGCATGGGTCATGACATCCTCGCCGCCGCCGACGCCGGGGAACTAACTCACACGGAGTGCTCGGCGCTGATGATCGACTACCTTGTTCCGTCGCTGGACACCACGATCAGCGGAATCGCCAGTGCGCTGGCGCTCTTTGCTTTGCATCCCGACCAGTGGGATACGCTGCGCGCCGAGCCGTCCCTGCTGCCCAATGCGATCAACGAGGTGCTGCGATACGAATCACCCTTGCGGGCGTTCACCCGAAAGTCGCTGCAGCCGAATGAAATCGGCGATATCGAGATCCCGGCTAAATCGCGGGTGCTAGTGCTGTACGCGTCGGCGAACCGCGATGAGCACGAGTGGCCAGAGGCCGACGTGTTCGACATCCGCCGCAATGCCACCCGACATCTCGGCTTCGGGCACGGCACGCATGCCTGCGCCGGACAGGGGCTCGCCCGGCTCGAGATGGAGGCGATGCTCACGGCGTTGATGCGGCAGGTAAGCCGAATCGAACTCGCCGGCGAGCCGACCTGGGCGCTCAACAACATCATCCGCTGCTACGAGCGACTGCCGCTCAGGCTCATCTCGGCCTGAGCGTTGTCAACGCTTTCTGGGGCCAGCGCGGTGGTGGCCGACGCTCTGAGATGGAGCCCGATCGGCGGACCAGCATCGGAAAGATCTCCGACGTGGTTCGCCTCACGGGTATCAATTGTCGGACGGCGCTAGTGCTGTGTCTGGATTTAGCTGACTCTTTCAAGGGCGATGCGTCCGCGTGCGAATTTGGCGAGGATGGATTCGGCGGTCGCTGTCCACACGTACGGCCGTGGGTCGTCGTTGTGTGAGTCGATGTAGTCCTGGATCGAGGCGATCAGCTCGGGAACGGAATGAAATGCCCCGCGCCGCAACGCCTTGTCGGTCAGCTCGCGAAACCACCGTTCCACAAGGTTCAACCAGGATGAGGATGTCGGGGTGAAATGCAGGTGGAACCGCGGATGTTTGTCCAGCCACGTGCGGACGTCTTAGTGTTTGTGGGTGGCGTAGTTGTCGCAGATCAGTTGGATCGCCAGATCTTCGGGCACCTCGCGGTCGATGGTCTTGAGGAACTTCAACCACTCCTGACGCCGGTGGTGCGGCATACATTGTCCGATCACCGTGCCGGTCAACACGTCCAGGGCAGCGAACAAGGTGGTGGTGCCGTGCCGATTGTAGTCGTGGGTCATCGTCTCGCCGCGCCCCTTGACCATCGGCAGCGATGCCTGCGTGCGGTCCAATGCCTGCACCGAGGACTTCTCGTCCGCGCATAACACGATCGCCTTTTCGGGCGGGTTCATGTACAGCCCGACGACTTCGACCAGTTTCTCCTCGAAACGCGGATCGTTGGACAGTTTGAACGTCTTGACCCGATGCGGTTTGAGCCCCCGCGCGTGCCACACCAGCTGCACCGTTGACTTCGACACCCCCGCCGCAGCAGCCATCGTCCTACAGCTCCAATGGGTTTCACCCTTCGGTCGGTAGTTCTGCGTCAGATCGAGGATCTCATCGATCTTGGATTGCGGGATCGACGGTTTACGGCCACGACCCTTACGGACCTGACCCAACTTCGCCGAACCTTCCTCGGTGAACCTCTCACGCCAGCTCTTCACCGACGCCGGCGACACCGACAACGACCGCGCGATCGCCGTGTTGGCCACACCATCGGCGGCCATCAGCAGCGCCTTGGCCCGCACCACCTCCCGATGCGCACCCGACTGCGACCGAGCCAACGACTCCAGCACCTCACGTTGTCCTGGCGACATCGCCAACGCAGGCACCGGTTGTCTCATGCCGAAATCAGACCCAACCTATAGACAATTTATTGCAGGGCACACCACTAGCGTGCGCTCCGTTCTGGCCGCTGGCCCCAAGACACCTCAGCCACGCCCGGCCGGGAACGCGGCTGGTGCTGGATCTGCCCACTGCGCCGACGCGATCCCTCGCTAGTCCTTTGGATGCCGCTACGAGGCCCGGTCCGTTAGTATGCGCCTAAGGAATTGTGAGATGGCGCAGCGCCGGGTGAAACCTATTATCAGTTGGCTGAGCGGGCTGCTCACCAGCCTGATCTTGGTGGCCGCGGTGACCGGTTTGGACCTGATACTCCAACCACGCACTGGCCGCCTGGCCTATGTCGCCTTGCTCTACGTGCTGGCGATCATGCCGGCTGCGATTGGATGGGGGACCGGCCTGGCGGTGGTCACCGCGGTTCTCAGCGCCGCGGTCTTCAACTACGTATTCATACCGCCACGTTTCGCTTTCAACTTCAGCGGCCCCAACCTCCTCGGGGCCGTGGCCTTCCTCGTCACGGCGGTCGTGGTGGGACAGCTTGCCGACCGGCTGCGGCGCGCGGCGGCCGATTCGGCACGTTTCGCGGAAGAGCAGGCAGCGCTGCGGCGGATCGCGACCCTGGTCGCGCGCTCGGCTCCGCCGTCGGAAGTGTTTCAGGCAGTCACTCAAGAGGTCGGCCTGCTGTGCCGCGCCGATCTGGCGCGCATGGAGCGCTACGAGCCGGACGGATCAGCGATCGGTGTAGCCGCGTGGAGCCGGGCGCCGGGCCAACGGGGCCTGGCCGTCGACACACGATTGGAACTGTCCGGTCCAAGCATCGCCGGCGCGGTGCTGCGGACCGGCGCTGCGGCGCGGGTGGCAACCTTCGTCGGCGCCACCGGCGCGATTGCCGAGGAAGCGTGCGAGCTGGGAATCCGCTCTTCGGTCGGTTGCCCGATCACCGTGGCCGGTCATCTATGGGGTGTGATCGCCGCCTCGACGAAGAGCAACGAACCCTTCCCGTGGGACACCGAGGACCACATCGCCGAGTTCGCCGGCCTGGTTGCGACGGCGATCGCGGCCTCCACAACGCGCGCTGAGCTGATCGCATCGCGGGCACGCATCGTCGCGGCAGCCGACGATGCGCGGCGCCGCCTTGAGCGCGACCTGCACGACGGCGCCCAACAGCGGCTGGTCTCCCTGGCCCTGCGTGCTCGGGTGACCCACGAATGCGTACCGGCCGAACTGGTCGACCTTAGAACCGAGCTATCTGTGCTTGTCTGCGGCCTAAGCGACGTCACCACCGAACTTCGCGAGATTTCCCGCGGAATTCATCCGGCGATCCTGTCCGCGGGTGGGCTGGCCTCCGCGCTGAAGTCTTTGGCGCACCGATCTACGCTTCCGGTTAGCTTGGATGTGGCGATCGAACAACGACTGCCTGACTCCGTGGAGGTCGCCGCCTACTACGTGATCGCCGAGGCGCTGACTAATACTGCAAAGCACGCTCACGCGTCGGAGGTGAGCGGGCGCGCCCACACCGAGGACGGCGCCCTGTACCTGTCGGTTCACGACAACGGGACAGGAGGAGCCGATTTCCGGAAAGGCTCCGGGTTGATCGGGCTCAAAGACCGCGTGGAGGCGCTTGGCGGTCAGATGGACGTCACGAGTCCACCCGGAAGCGGGACGACCCTTGACGTCACCATCCCATTTGCCACAACGCCCAGATGAATCCTGCCGGGCCCAGAGGGCGAGTGAATGCTTTGGACCGTCGAATCGCGTTGCTGCAGAAGCAGTTCGCCGTTAAGTGAGATCGAGTCTCCGCCTAGTCTGGCACCTAGGTGCGCCGACGCCACACCGACCTCATGGCGGCGCCACGACTCGAATTCGCCAGTTATGTTCGGGACAAAAGACGCGGATTAGTCCGAATATGCTGGCGGACCGCAACTCAATCTCAGTCTGTGCGCCGGTTTTACCTTCTACAGGCCATGACTCATGCGTGCACCAGTTGCGAGCGAGTCGCGCGGAGAGTAGGTGTTCCCGTCGATGTCGTTGAAACGCCAAAAGTCCTGCGTGAGTGCATAGTACGCAGCTATACCGGTATAGCCCTTATACGTTTCCCGCGTATTGTCCGTCGTGTGTCGGCAAGGAGCGGTGCTGAGCGAGCCCGTTCGCGGGGGCGTCGAATGCGCTGGGCAAGGGTTGTCGGCATCCGCGTCAAGCAGAGGCGATGTTGGGTAAGCGCGATGGACCGGGTGCCGACCCGGTGCAGCCGGCCAGCGGCGGCTGCACATTCGCGCGCCAACGCAGCGGCCAGCGTTCCAGGAGCTGAACAGCTGAATCCTCTTGCCGCACAACCCGGCCCAGTTGGAGATGATGCAATCTTCCATGCCCGCCACACCGCGGCGCAGCCAGTAAAGTCGGCTATTTCATTGCGTTTTCTGGGTGGCATTTTTGTCGGTGGGCTCGGTTTTTTGGCGGTGTGAGTTGCAGCGGGGTCGTTGATCGGGAGGCGGTGACGGCGTTTTTTATGCTCTCGATGCTGCGGTTGGCGGGGTGCCGGGCTGGGTCGATTTCGCGACCCGCGAGCGCGCCGAAGCCGACCTGGCGCGGCTGGGCTCACAATTCCGCCCCGAACAACTCGCCGGGCTGGCCGACCGCGGTAGCCTCCGTCACCGAGGACGACCCGACCACAGAGCAACTGCGGCCAGGCCATTAACCAGAGCCTCCAAGTCATCGCCAGTTCTGGAACCTTAAGACCTGCAGAGGATTACCGGTCACGCTCTGAGCGTCTAAGTCAATTGCTGTTGACAGAGCGCACCTTTGAGGGGATCACCCCGACGCGCAGAAACCTGAGCAGGGCCGACGGCTAAAATCACCGTACTGGTGAGCCGGCCGGTAGTGGGCCTCAGCGGCTTCCTGCACTACCGGCCGGCTGGCTATATGTAAGGACAAGCGTCAGCGGCAGTCTGTCCTTTAGAACCGCGGGTCCGGGCGGCCGTTGACGCCGGCCACTTTGGATCCCCAGGAGATGAGCTCGGGGCTGGCGTCGTCGTTGGGGATCTGGCATTCGATCAGGACCGGCCCGCCCGTGTGGGCGCGGGCTTTGCCGATTGCGTCGGCCAGTTCGGCCGCGGTGGACGCGGTCAGCCCTAGCCCAGCGCCGTCTTCTGCGTTGAACACGTCGACGAGCCCGGCGTAGTCCCAGTTCTTGTAGTAGTTGTAGGGTCCTTCGTGGATCTCGGATTCGATGACGTAACCTCGGTTGTTCACGAGAAAGATGAGCGTTTTCTGTCCGTACCGGATC
>NZ_JBKQQD010000172.1:0-4858 GCF_052144515.1 Mycobacterium sp.
AACCGGCCGGCGCGCCCAGCGCGACTGATGTCACGCAGAGCCCGCGGAGCCAGGCCGCGGTCAGCGGAGATCAACGTCAACCCGGCGTTGAGAAGCACCCGGCACATCTCCGGGCGCCGCCTGAACAACCGCCCCACCAGCCGGAAACTGCGGGCGAATGTCTCCGCCGGATCCTCGCCCTCGACGGTGAGCTTGTCGAGTATCGCGCCGAGGTCGTCGAGTACCTCATTGACCGCGGCCTCGAACAGCTCTTCCTTGCTGTCGAAGTGGTTGCAGGCCCCGGTCTCCCGAAGCTGACCCCAGCCGCAAGCTAAGCCCTGGCTGCTGAAGCCGACCAGAGCGCATCGTGAGGGTCCGCGACTGTGGGTTCGGTGTGGCCGTAGCAGCTTGCCGAAAATGGGGTGCCGGTAAGGATCGTGGCACCAGGACCGAGCGAGGTTGGCGCCGGGTCAGACGGGTGTCGGTAACGCGTGTAGCCGTTCTCGGTATTGCTCAGGGCTTCAACGACACCATTCCGCCGCCACGGCGCGACGGTGGTGATGGTGCCACCCGAGCAGTCCGCTGATCTGCGTGATTACTACAACAAGCACACCAAGACTGATCGGCTCGACTCCAAAGTGCTTGCCCGGCTTCCCCTTTTGCACCCCGAGGGGCTGCACCGCGAGGACTCGCTGGGCCCCGGCGACGAGCTGAAGCGGGCGGTCAAGATCCGCTCTGGGCTGGTGCATCGGCGCACCGCGTGCATGGCCCGCCTTGATGCGCTGCTGGAGATCCTCGGGCCGGCGTGGATCGCCGCGCTGGGTTCGGATATGACGTTGACCGCGCTGCGGTTTTTGGCCCGGTACGCCAACCCGGTCCAGGTCAAACGCCTCGGCAAGGCCCGCCTGGCGGCGTTTTTCCGCCGCTCCAGCCGCCAGGCATGGGCAGACGAACGCGCCGACGCGGTCATCGAAGCCGCCGCGACCACGCTCCGGCTGTGGGGAGCAGACGGCGGCGAGCTCGACTTCGACGCGCTGGGCGCCGATATCGCCGCCGAAGCCCGGCTCGCGCTGACCCTGACCGACGAGATCAATGGGTTCGACAAGCGCATCGGCGCGCTCTACGACAAGGCCGACCCGGCCGGGATCGTGCGCTCGGTACCCGGCGCCGGCCGCGTCTGCGCACCCCAGATCCTCGGACGACTCGGCGACCCAACACGATTCGCCAACCTGGCCGCGGTCCGCTCCTTCGCCGGGCTGGTCCCGGCCGCCGACTCCTCCGGCCAAGCCGACGGCCACCGCGGACCGACCAAGGCCGGCGATTGCTGCCTGCGCGAGGCCCTGTTCATCGCCGCCGACCACGCCCGCAAGGTCGACCCCACCCTGGCCGTCCGCTACCAGCGGCTCATGCTCGCCGGTAAGCACCACGATTCCGCGGTCTGCACGCTGGCTGCGGTCCTGCTCACCCGAATCGCCGCCTGTCTGCGCGCCGGCACCCACTACCTATTGCGCGACACCGACGGCCGCGTCATCACCGAAGCCCAAGGACGCGCCATCGTCGCCGAACGCTACACCGTGCCACCCGAGGTCCGTGCCGCCCGGCGCAAGGTCACCCCCCACAGACACCCACGACGCAACGAGCGGAACGAGCGTGCCAAGACAGGAGTCGCCACGCGCTCCAAGGCTCGCCCGTTCCGCAACCAGCATGAACCGCCCACCGCTTTCGTCGCAACACTTGACATCGGTTGAGAACTCAACCGCGCCGAGAACTCTCACCAGCCCACGCGGCAACGCGAGCGGGCGATGAAACGCTTCAAGTCGATCCGGCACGCGCAACGGTTCCTGTCCGCGTTCAGCGGCATCTCGCCGCACTTTCGGCCCCGTCGGCACCTGCTGTCGGCGGCCGACTACCCCACAGGTGATGGCCGACCGCTTCGCGGTCTGGAACGCGATCACCGGGGCGACGACCACGGCCGCCGCCTGAATCGGCGACTGGGACAGGACGTTTCGTCCAAGCCACGGCTCATCACCCCGAATCATCCCACCGGCCAATTAGGTTGACTCAAGTTGACAGTGCCCTCAGAATGGCCACTGCCAACTCGTGATCTCCTCAGGGTCGATACCGAACTCGTAGGCGTGGCTCTTAGCCTCTATCTGACGGTTGAGCAGCGCCTCCCGAACGCCGGCTCCGGTGACCTGGAAGCGAGGCATTCGGTCGATGGCGTCAATTGCGAGGCTGAAGCGATCCGTTTGGTTCTGGATGGCCAATTCCAGTGGGGTGTTTATGTTTCCCTTCTCCTTGTATCCGCGCACGTGGATGTTGTGCTGGCCCGGTCGGCGATAGGTAAGCCGATGAATCAGCCAAGGATAGGAATGGAAGTTGAAGATGACCGGCTTGTTTGGGGCGAAGATGGCCTCGAACTCGTGATCCGTTAGGCCGTGCGGATGTTCCGTGCTAGGAACCAGCCGGAAGAGATCGACCACATTTACGAACCGCACCTTCACGTCGGGTAGGTGCTGGCGAAGCAGTGCGGTGGCGGCCAAAGACTCCATCGTTGGGCAGTCGCCGCAGCCAGCCATGACTACATCAGGCTCGGCTCCCTGGTCGTTGCTGGCCCAATTCCAGATGCCGAGGCCTTTGGTGCAGTGCTCGATTGCCGCTTCCATGTCCAGGTACTGCAGATGCACTTGCTTGTCGGCGACAATAACGTTGACGTAGTTGACACTTCGTAGGCAGTGATCAGCAACAGACAGCAGGCAGTTACCGTCGGGTGGCAGGTAGACGCGGACGACATCGGGACTCTTGTTGGCGATCACGTCGAGAAAACCCGGGTCCTGATGCGTGAAGCCGTTATGATCCTGTCGCCAGACTAATGCGGTGATTAGTAGGTTCAGTGACGACACCTTTGCCCGCCACGGCAGTTCGTTACATTTTTCCAGCCACTTGGCGTGCTGATTAAACATCGAGTCTATGACGTGTATGAACGGCTCGTAGCTGTTGAGTAAGCCGTGCCGACCGCTCAGGAGGTAACCCTCCAGCCATCCTTCGACGGTGTGCTCGCTCAGGATCTCCATCACGCGTCCGTTGGGAGCGAGCTCACCGCCGTCCGCGTCCTCGGGAAAGTACTCTCCCAGCCAGACTTTCTTGGCGACGTCATAAATCGCCTCGAGCTTGTTGGATTGCGTTTCATCCGGTCCGAAGACGCGGAAGCGGTCCATATTCAGCCGCATCACTTCCCGCAGGAAGTTGCCGAGTGTCGGGACGTTCCCGGCCAAGGTAGCGCCGGGTTTTTTGACTTCGACCCCAAAACTCCGAAAATCGGGCATATCCAGCGGCTTGCGAACCAGACCACCATTCGCGATCGGATTTGCACTCATCCGCCGATTTCCCTTGGGAGCCAGAGTCTTCAACTCTGGCACTAACCGACCGCTCTCATCGAAGAGCTCTTCGGGCTTGTAACCGCGTAACCAGCTTTCAAGCAGTTTCAAATGCCTTGGATTTGTAGCTACGTCCGTAATGGGGATCTGGTGCGCGCGCCAGAAGCCTTCGAGGTAGTGATCATCAACCTGCCGCGGCGCCGTCCATCCCTTGGGACTGCGCAAGACGATCATCGGCCAGCGCGGCCGGACCGCTCTACCGGTCTCACGTGCCTCATCCTGGATTTTGCGAATCTCGAGTACGCAATGCTCCAGTGTCGCAGCCATCGCCTGATGCATGCTCTGAGGATCGCTGCCTTCGACGAAGTACGGCGTGTACCCGTATCCAACGAACAGCGCTTCCAGCTCTTCATGGCTGATGCGGGCGAGGACGGTGGGGTTATTGATCTTGTAGCCGTTGAGATGCAGGACAGGCAGCACCGCGCCGTCAACTACTGGATTAAGGAACTTGTTGCTGTGCCAGCTGGTCGCGAGCGGGCCGGTCTCGGACTCACCGTCACCCACCATCACAAGCGTGATCAGGTCTGGATGGTCATACACCGTCCCGTAGGCGTGCGAGATGCTGTAACCGAGCTCTCCGCCTTCGTGGATGCTGCCAGGGGTTTCGGGAGTCGCATGACTGCCAATCCCTCCCGGGAAGCTGAACTGCTTGAAGAAGCGCTGCATCCCGGCAAGATCTTCGCTCTTATCCGGGTAGATTTCGGAGTACGTGCCTTCGAGGTACGCGTTCGACAATACGGCAGGCGCGCCGTGTCCGGGGCCCGAGATGAAGATCGCATTTAGGTCATACTTGTTGATCAGCCGGTTGAAGTGAATGTAGGTGAAGCTCTGGCCAGGGTCGGAGCCCCAGTGGCCCAACAGTCGGGGCTTGGTTTGCTCGATTTTCAGCGGCTCGCGCAGTAGAGGATTTTCCTTCAGATAGAGCATCCCCAAAGAGAGGTAGAGACTGGCGCGCCAGTAAGCGTCGATCTTGCGGAGTTCTTCGGCGCTGAGCGGTGTCCCCTTAATCGTCGAGCGAGCGGTACCGTATGCGGAGATCTTTTCATCGGCGTGAACTTCCTGCGACGTTTTCGCTGGCGTACTCATGGTTCGGAATCTCCTTGGGTCACGGACCCATTGATAATCGATGTGTACCCGCAGTGCGGCTCGTCGAAGTGCTCGCACGACAATCGTTCGTCGTCTATCTCCTTGTATCGGCAGCGTCTTCGAGCATGCCTACTCGGAGCCCAGCGCGCCGAGCATCCTGCCGCCCACGACAATGGCCGCGTGGTCTTCAAGTCTTCAGCGGTGCGCCGCCCGCCTACACCGGCGTTACCGGCAACGAATGTTCGTGCGCGAGGACATGCAATTCTTCGCGCCGGCACCGGTTTCGATTAAGGACACCGACGCCGCGGTTCAGACGATAGCACACGACCCGGATACCAGTAAGGAAAGTTCTCATG
>NZ_JBKQQD010000173.1:0-5189 GCF_052144515.1 Mycobacterium sp.
CGGCGGCCTCCCACCGACGGGTCGAGCCCTCGACGTCGGTGAACAAAAACGTCACAACTCCTGAAGGGGCCACGCCCGTGGACACCCGCACAGGATGTCACAAGGTTGCCTCTTCCACGCGGCTAACTGCGACTGACTTTCGAGACTCGCAACTGCCGTCTATTTCGAGACGGCTTCCAGTTCTGTTCGGACCTGGTCGCCCCGCGCTGTTCCCTTGATGTACTGAAACGCCGAGCTGTCCCGAAAACGTTTTTGAAGCGTGGCAAGGTGTCAATCGGCTGCTCGCAAGGGGATCCCCAAACGGACAGCTATTTCGTAATGAGCGCTGTGTCGCAATATGCGACGACGTCTTCTGAGACGAAGTTTTGAGACGCAACGACCTGGCAGATCCTATTCCCTGGGTGGCCAGTCTGGGACGTCTCGAATGTGGTCTGTTTCAAGACAAGCTCGTAACCGTGGGCCAGGCGTCCTACTGCGACGGAGTCATCAGTGTGTTGCTGGGCAGGGAAACGTCAAGCACTTTGCGCGCGGTCGCGGCCCCAGCGATGGGCAGACCGTCGGGATCGAGCAGACCGAGTTGAACGAGCACGCTAGCTTGGTCCCAGTAGATGTGCTCATGCACGAGTTTGTCTTCCTGAAATTGCACAATGGCCACTGTCGGAATCTCCACTGCGCGTCCGGTGGGCTCAATGCCGGGCAGCATCCAGTCCATCCGAGTGGTGTGCGTGAAGCGGACGATGAACTCGTCGACAAGGGAACTCTCCCCGACCGTGCGGCTGACGGGGAGGAGTTCGAAGTCGGGAGGGTTCACCCCGATGAAATGGTGCGCGTAAAAATGTCGCAAGCTCTCGAAGCCGACCCCACCGGTCATGGTGGGGATGTGGTTGACATAGGGTTCCGCCACCATGGTGGACATGGTGGCGTCCACGTCCCGCGTTTCAAACTCGTACCGACAGTGAGCCTCCCACAACGCGGCAAGATCGTAAGCGGCCATCGCCAGCACCTCTCTCGGGGAGTTCCCAGCCTACGGTTAACCAGCACGCTGAACGGACTGGCAGCTCGCAACGCGGGCTTGAACCGCGAAACAGTGACCGGATAGGCCGTTGGACGCTCCACGAGGGGGCTGTTGGCGTTCACAGTGGGTGACACCGACACGAAGTTTTGAGACCCTCATATGTCGTCTCTTTCGAGACAGAGGTCGCAAAATCAACCCCGGCCTCGCGCTCATATGGGGCAGGCGATGTTTCCTGTCGGTGATTGAAACACCCACGGGGCGCGCCGCTGCGTCCCAACGGTGCCGGGATGCGCGCGGTGGCGGAGCTGGTCACAGCACGTTGTGAAGGTCAGCCGTTTGCCTGCCACCACTGGAAGAGCGTGGGGACGTCAGTGTTGGATGCGCGGATGTAGCTCAACACGTTCTTGGCGTCGGTGGTCCAGATAATCTCGGCGGCGTTCTGGTAGGTACCGCACGCCACCGATCCCGCCGAGGTGGTGGCACCGTGTATGGCGCGCCACCTGCAGGTCGGCACCCACCCTCGGGCGCCATCACCGCAACCTCCACCCACCCGCCCGGCCGGGGTGTCTTCGCAGATGCCGGCGCCGGCGGCCATGCCGGGCATCTGCGCAGCCTGTCCCGTACGCCGAACCCCAAACGGACAGATCCCAGCCCGGGACGAAGCGGGCCGCACAGCTTGGGATTCGACAGACTCACGTCGTGATGAGAGACCATCAGCCTTAACGGCAAGCACTTCCTCGACGCCGCCGAGGCGCGGGAGGTCGCCGCGGACCTGCTGGCGGCCGCCGATGATCCATCGCAACCGCAACCACCCCGGCACGCGATCTGAACCCGATGGCGTTCACCATTCGTATACAAAAGGTGTGGATGCGCCGAGGGCGCGCACCCGGAACCGAGCGTCGTCATGAAGCGCAAGCTCTTCGCCGCAAGCTGGCTGGCCGGCCTCATCATCGCCGGCGCCGCGGCGGTGGCATACACCGCGCCGAACCCCCGCGAATCGGGACCGTCACTGTCGAATTCGACGACGACCTCGACGACACCGACGACATCAACCAACCCCCCGAGACCTCCGAGTCATTCGGGCTACTGACCTGACCAGGCGTCGCCGGTCGGCCGGGGTCGAGTCCTCAGTGCACGGAGGGCTCGCCAGGTCAGGGCAACGGCGTGGTAGCCGATTACTGTCGTCCGCAGGTCCATCGGCGGCCGGCCAACCCCTCTGGGCCGCAGTTGATGGCGAGTCCCACCGCCAGCTTTCGATCGAGCCTATTGCAGGCCTGCCGCGCTGCTACCGTGAAGACAGTCGCGAAAGCCGTTTTGCGGCCTGGCGATGAGGTTCGCCACCTTCGCACCGACCGGCGCTGATGGCTTCTACCCGCGACGCGAGGGAGGAGCCATGGACACCCGCAGATCCCCAGACATCGACGTGATCAAGGACGCCGAACGCATTGTCTACCAGGCGAAATGGCGGATATGCGAGGAACGTGCCGCCGAGCAGTTGGCCGCCACGTCGTCGCTGAAGTGGACGCGACTGTTCCCCGAGAGCCCGGCGATCCAGGTCGTGGCCATCGATGGCGTGGTGGTGGGCTGCATCCGCCACAACGGCGGGCGCTGGATCGCGACCGGAACACGCCAACGGGGCCCGGTCGCCGATTGCGACACCTTCCGCGCCGCAGTCTTGGCCCTGGCATGCGAAACAGAGCCGTGGTGATCGGAAGTCTTGCTGCTGTGGCGTGCTCTGCGACAGTTCCGGTCGGGCAAGGCGCCGGCCTGCGCGCCAGGCGATCGCCCCCCCGCGCAGCAAGTGCTGCGCTCTACGAGACGTGCGACCGGTGGAGCGAACCAGACGACTATCGGCTCAGCTTGGAGGAGACCGTCGAGCAGTCGGAGCGCCGCCGCGCGCGGTGGCCATGCAGTCGGCTACTTGAGCTGCTAGGGCCCGGTATCTCCCGGGTCGGTTAGTGGATAATCACCGTCAATGCTCACCTTCCGCGACCCTTTCAGCGGTGCGAACATGCCGATCGCGGTGGCCGGCGGGGACATGATCGGTATCGCCTTCGTGCTCCCGGCCGACGCGGGACCGTTCACCAACGCGCGCGTACTCGTCGTCGGCGACCTGATACGGCGGGTTTTCGAGGATGTCGGCTCGGCACAGGTCTTGGCGGCTGTGATCGCCTCCGACCGTGCCGCGGCCGACGCTGCGTGGCGGCCGGGCCTCATGGTCCGGCCCGTGATCGGCGTGTTCACCACCTCGGCTGGCGCGGAAGTCGGTCTGGGCAAACCATTGGATCTGATGATCACGGTGGCCGGGCCAGCTGCTGGTGCAGTTCCAGGGCATGTTCGCGCACCCCCACCCCGGCCACCAGATCGCGCAGCCGTTCCAGCGCCGGCCGCACGAGCGTGGCCCCAGAATGCCCCTCGTCCTCGAACACCCACTCGTCGGGGACATCAAGCCCCAGCTGCTCGGCGTGCGCGCGCAACGCCGCGGTCTGCGAACGAATCGTCTCGTCCTTCTTCTGCCGGGCCGACGACACCCGTGCGTAGATCACCACGCTGCTCATGTGGCGCTCGTCCTTCCTGACCGACCCGTCCGATACGGGCCTGCCGTTGTGGCACAAGGATGGTGTAGGCCACCGACACATCGGTGGCCGCGTGGCGGTCGAAGACAAACTCCGTCTCGACCACCCGGTCGTTCACCGGCGTGGACGCTTTCTGCGTCCCCGCGCCAGGAGTTCCTCCAGAGCCTGGGCGACCAGGGCCGAGATCGTGCTGCCCGACTCTCGGGCCCGCTCACGAACCCGGTCCACAAGCGCCACAGGAAGTTTGACGGTGAATACCGTCGTCGCTTCCGGTGCCTCCACCCGCCCGCTCTCGGCGGCGCGCTCGGCATACCGGCGGGCCTGCCGCACCGAGCAGCCGAACCGTTCCGCCAGTGTGTGTGCGGCCTCCGCCACGGACATCCCCGACTCGAGCAGCTCGACGGCCGCGTTGATCCGCTCGGCGTACTCGCCGGCATCAGCACGACCAGGGCCACCAGCCATGTCATAAATATACTACCTGACATGTCACAGAGTATTCTGGACACGCCGTGGTCGTTCCAGCCCCCGGTAACCCAGCGTGACGTCGAAGCAGAAGTTGCCCATTGCGTTGGGGGCGTGATTTCCCCGTTGTTGGCCAACGTCTTCTTGCACGTGCTCGACACCGAGTTGTCTGCCCGTGGGGTGGGTGAGTTGGTGCGTTACGCCGATGATGGGGTGGTGTTGTGCCGCAGCGCGGCGCAGGCGAGTACGGCGCTGGCGGCGGTGGGAGAGATCCTGGCGTCGTTGGGGTTGCGGCTGCATCCGGATAAGACGAAGGTGGTCGACTTGCGTGACGGTCGGGAGGGCCTGGATTTTCTGGGTTGTCACTTCCGGGCTCGCATGTCGGGGCGGTTGTGGGAGCAGAAGCGGGTGACCCGCTACTACTTGCACCGCTGGCCCAGCCAAGCGGCCATGGCCCGAGTGCGGGCCAAGGTTCGTGACCGTACCGGGCGCAATCGGGTCGGACTCGATATCCGCGCCGTCATCGCGGATCTCACTCCGATCTTGCGCGGCTGGGGCAACTACTTTCGCACCGGCAACGCCGCCGACAAGTTCCGCCAGATCGACCGATACGTGGTATGGCGGCTGTTTCGCTTGATGATTCAAAAGCGGGGCCGCAACCTGCGTGCCGGACAAGCCGATCAGTGGACCGAACAGTGGTTTAACGGGCACGGCCTACACCGGCTTCGCGGCACCATCCGCTACCCGAAGGTGGCGTAACCATGCAAAGAAGATCATCGGTAAGCCGTGTGCGGGAAAACCGCACGCACGGATTGAAAGGGGGATGGGGAAACGGACCCGCACTGCGGGCACCGCGCCCCTGACTACCAATGGATGTCATCTATGACCCACACTAGGTTCATCCCCAACAGCACCAGGACAGGTGCTGCTTGAGGGCGGCCAGTTCTGCGCGTAGAGCATCGGGAATGGCGTTGGTACCGATGGTGGCGTACCACTCGTCGATCAGGCCGGTCTCGGCGAGCCACTCTTCGGGGGAGAAGTTCAGTGCGGCGGCGATTTTGGCCCGATCGAACTTTAGCCTGGTCAGGTCGAGGTCGGCGATGCGCGGCACGTTTCCGATCGGTGTCGGGTTGGCC
>NZ_JBKQQD010000174.1:0-12848 GCF_052144515.1 Mycobacterium sp.
CCGTCACCGACTCCGCATCAAGGATTTCCCGCTGATCATCAGAGCGACCCTGCACCCCACAATCATCCCAAAAACCCACGATCAACCAGCCAACCGCCACGCGGGATTATTCAGGAGTCTCCTAGGCGCTGGTCAGGACATCATTTTGCGGGCTGGGACCGCAGTCGGACATCATCGAGGTCGTCATCAAACAGGTCTGCGTAGACATCCAGGGTCATCGACGCCTTGGCGTGGCCGAGCATCCGCTGAACCACCTTCACGTTGGCCCCGGCGCGCCTGCTCGAACCCGTACCCCCCCTCGGCGCATGCACCGGGCTCTGGGCACCTTGTCTCACCGATTCTCCGACTGGGCCAATCGGTCGGTGACGAAAGTCGCCGCCGGAGTCTATTCGGTCTGGGAGAGCGGTCTTCTCATCTACGTGGGTATGTCGGGACGGGGGTTGGCAGCAGAAGACATCGCGATGCCCCACTGCTAAAGAAAGCGAACACCTAACCGGGACATAGCGTCTCGAAAGTTTGCGCAATCACCATAAGACGCACGTTGAATAAGAACTGGCGTAGCAAAGGCGGTTGCGATGTCCCTCGGAGTTCTCGATAGTGCGGTCGCGTCAAAGCGGCATAAGGCTGGCGCGCGAAGGATGGGGATGGTTGGCGTGGCCGTCTTGGCGGCCATCGCCTTGGGTGCCGAACCTGTTGCGAACGCCGCTCCGGCGCCGCCGGGCGGTGGGCGTGCCTTCCTGACAGATGTCAGTGCGGCCGGTCTCGGTGACAGCGGCGGTAACCAGGTGGCGCTGGACCAGGGCCTGGATATCTGTGGCCTGATGGACGCTGGCCTCAGTCGACAGAACATGGTGCGGCAGTTCTCGGCGGAGAACCCGGCGCTGGGTCCAGGCGGGGCGGCGCAGGTCGTCGGATTCGCTATCCGCGACCTGTGCCCGTGGCACGGCTAAATGCACTGGTCCTGCGAAAAGCCTTGGGCGACCAACGCGCGCCCGCGCGGCCAACACAACCGACTCATTGACCTGCCGTTTGTCGCGCAACCGTCACAACTTCATTCGGCGAGCGCCCAGGTGCGTTCGTCAGCATCGAGCAGGTCAACACCTTCTGAGCAGCACTGACAGGTGGTGTCAGTACCATCGTTGCCGTGGCAGGTAACGGCCCGTCGGACGACTTCAACAACCAGCAGACCACGAAGGCCGCCTACGGCATGGACGAGGCGCCGTCGGATACACCGCCCGATCAGTCCCCCGAACACGAGGGATTCCAGCCGGCCCCGTGGTACCGCAGTCCCCCGCTGCTCATCGCCTGGCTGGTGCTGGTTCTGATCCTGATCGCGCTGATCGTCTACGGGATCGGCGAGCTGATGGGCGGCAACGAAGGCACCAGCCCGGCGCCGTCGTCGACGACGACCACCACAACCGCGCCGACCACCTCCACCTCCGAACCACCGGCCAGCACGACCACCGAGACGCCGCCGCCCACCAGCAGCGAAGTCCCGCCGCCGACACAGCAGCAACCGACATACCAGCCAACCAACCCGCCGACAACGAAGCATCACCCACACCTGCCAACGCTGCCGCCGGGGATAAGGCTGCCGTTTTGACCACTGATCGGTAACGGCGCGCGTGCCAGCGATTAGCGGCGTGATGATCCCGCTATGGTGAGGACGGCGAGCCGACCGCCAGCGATCCGACAAACACAGGGGTATGCGATATGACCGAGTCGCTGGGGCTGTCGATCGGGGTGGCCAATCTGGTCGCCGCCCGGGTGGGCAGCGCTGCGGTGAGCCGCAAATCCGTGTTGACAATCTTCGACCACCGGGCGGGCGAAGTTGGCCTGCCGGAGGAAAACCCGAACCTCAACGAACCCGGCCTGGTGATGCGGGGATTCGTCGAGCGAGTCGGTGACGGGGCGCCGTTGGTGGCGGCCGACGGGACGAAATACCTCGGCGAGGCGCTGACAGTCGAAGCGCTCGAGGCGATGGCACGAACGGTCGGCTACGGAACCCCAGTCACGATCGCGATCCCCGCATATTGGTCCGAGCGCCAGTCCGCGGCGCTGCGTGACGAGTTTTTCGCCCAGCCGGCCCTGGCGCCCAACGGCGTGCCTCCGCTGCTGATCTCGGACGCCACGGCCGCGCTCGCGGCCCTGCGCACCAGACCGGAGTTCCCGACGAACGGCGTCGTCGCCCTGTGCGACTTCGGCGCGGGCGGCACCAGCGTCACCCTGAGCAACGCCGGCTCGAACTTTCAGCAGGTGGGCTCGTCCGTCCGCTACGCCGACTTCTCCGGCGACGAGATCGATCAGCTGATCGCAAATCACTTGCGGGCGAGCGCCTCCGGCGCCGATACCAGCACCGACATTGCCGGCACCGCACAAATGGGGTCATACACTCGCCTGCTCGGCGAATGCCGGCGTGCCAAGGAAGAACTGTCAGGTGCCGGCGAGGCCACCATCGCGACGGGTGCCGGCGCAGATATCCGGCTGTCCCGCACAGAATTTGAGCACCTGATCTCCGGACCGCTGGACCGATTCGTCTCCACTGTCGAAGAGATCCTGCAGCGCAACGGAATTAGGGCCAACCTGGCGGCCGTGGCGACCGTCGGCGGCGGCGCCAGCATTCCGGTGCTCGCCGCCCGACTGTCGGAACGCCTGCAGGTGCCGATCTTCACCACACCGCAACCCGTGGTCAGCGCTGCCGTCGGCGCAGCGGTGCTCGGGCAGCAGCGATTGTCGGCGGGCGCGACGACGGCCGCGGCACCCGTCATCGAAACACCGACGCAGATGGCCGGCACCCCACCGACCCAGGCGGTCCCCACTGCGTCGGCTGCACCGGCGCCGCTGGCCTGGTCGGAAGACGCCGATGCGGGCGACGAGCCGGTCCCCTACACCGGCGGTGAACACAGCGGCGAATATGCCAGGGAGGCAGCGGGATTCGACTATGCGGCCGACGACCGGTATGCGGATGAGTCCGCACGGCTGCCCTGGTACAAACGTACGGCCCTGGTCCTCACCGTGGCCGGCGCCGCCGCGGCCGTGCTGGTGGCGGTGGTGCTGGCCCTGACCCTTGGCCACACCAACACCAACCCGGTAAACACCACCCCGTCGAGCGCGCCCCCGCCAACGCCGCAAACCGTGACGGTGATCCCGCCGCCGCCCACCAGCAACAGCCCCGCGCCGCCGCCGGTGACCACCACCTACGAGCCCACCACCACGCCCGCGCCGCCTCCGCCAACTACGACGCCCCCGCCGCCCACAACCACCCAGCCGCCCCCGACGTCGCAGGTGACCACCACCGCGCCGCCGACGACGACGCGGGAAAGGCCGTTCCCGCTACGGCCCTTCGAACCCCCCTGGAGGCGCTGACTTGGCGTTGACTTAGGGCAGCCTTTCTCGCGTCGCAACCGGCACAGATGCCACTATGAGCAAGCTGGAGATCGAACGAATTTTCGTCGAGTGACAATGCATTGGGGAGACCTTCTGTGACCACGCAGACGCTCATCAGATTGGTGCTGGGCCTGAGCATGACGGCAGTCGTGGGATTTTTCGCTGCGCGCCGCGTCTTCTGGCTATTCAAGCTGGTCATGTCCGGCCAACCGGCCAGCGGGCGCACCGACGAGCTGGGCACCCGGATCTGGACTCAGATCGCCGAGGTGTTCGGGCAGCGTCGCCTGCTGAAGTGGTCGGTGCCGGGCTTGGCGCACTTCTTCACCATGTGGGGCTTCTTCATCCTGCTCACGGTCTACATCGAGGCCTATGGCGTGCTGTTCCAGCCCAACTTCCACCTCCCGATCATCGGCCGCTGGAACGCGCTGGGCGCGGTGCAGGACTTCTTCGCGCTGGCGGTGCTGACGGGCATTGTCACGTTCGCGATCATCCGGCTGCGCAGTGAGCCGAAGGAATACGGCCGCGGTTCGCGCTTCTACGGTTCACACACCGGCGGCGCGTGGCTGATCCTGTTCATGATCTTCAACGTCATCTGGACGTACGCCATCTTCCGCGGGGCGTCGGTGAATGCCCTCGGCGACGAATTCCCCTACGGCAAGGGCGCTTTCTTGTCACACGCCATGGGCAACCTGATGGCTCCGTTGGGGCAGCACACCAACGAGATCATCGAGACCGTCGCGCTGATGCTGCACATCGGCGTCATGCTCTCCTTCCTGCTGATCGTGTTGCACTCCAAGCACTTACACATCTTCCTGGCGCCGATCAACGTCACCTTCAAGCGCCTGCCCGACGGGTTGGGACCGCTGCTGCCCGTCGAGGCCGACGGCAAGCCGATCGATTTCGAAAACCCGCCGGACGACGCCGAATTCGGCCGCGGCAAGATCGAGGACTTCACCTGGAAGGCCATGCTCGACTTCGCCACCTGTACCGAGTGCGGGCGCTGCCAGTCGCAATGCCCGGCCTGGAATACCGGCAAGCCGCTGTCACCCAAGCTCGTCATCATGGACCTGCGCGACCACTGGATGGCCAAGGCGCCCTACATCCTGCGCGAGAAGACCTCGGAGCCGCTTGAGGGTCTCGACCTCGAGACGGTCAAGGAAGAGGGTCACCACGTGCCGGAGTCCGGCTTCGGCCGGATACCCGGGCACGGGCCGGAGCAGGCGGCCCGCCCGCTGGTCGGCACCGCCGAGCAAGGCGGCGTGATCGATCCCGACGTGCTGTGGTCCTGCGTGACGTGCGGCGCCTGCGTCGAGCAGTGCCCCGTCGACATCGAGCATGTCGACCACATCGTCGACATGCGCCGCTACCAGGTGATGATGGAGTCGGAGTTTCCCGCCGAGCTGTCCACGTTGTTCAAGAACCTGGAAACCAAGAGCAACCCCTGGGGACAGAACGCCGGAGACCGGACCAACTGGATCGACGAGGTCGACTTCGACGTGCCGGTCTACGGCGAGGACGTCGACAGCTTCGACGGCTACGAATACCTGTTCTGGGTGGGCTGCGCGGGCGCCTACGACGACAAGGCCAAAAAGACCACCAAGGCCGTCGCCGAACTGCTGGCCATCGCCGGGGTCAAGTACCTGGTGCTGGGCACCGGGGAGTCCTGCAACGGCGACTCGGCACGCCGCTCCGGCAACGAATTCCTCTTCCAGCAGCTGGCCCAACAGGCCGTCGAGACCCTGGACGGACTGTTCCAAGGCGTGGAGACGGTCGACCGCAAGATCGTGGTCACCTGCCCGCACTGCTTCAACACCATCGGCAAGGAATACCGGCAGCTCGGCGCCAACTACACGGTGTTGCACCACACCCAGCTGCTCAACCGGCTGGTGCGCGACAAGAAGCTGGTCCCCGTCAGCCCCGTCTCTCAAGACATCACCTACCACGACCCGTGTTACCTGGGCCGGCACAACAAGGTCTACGAGGCGCCGCGCGAGCTGATCGGGGCCGCGGGAGCCAACCTCACCGAGATGCCGCGCCACGCCGACCGCAGCTTCTGCTGCGGCGCGGGCGGCGCACGCATGTGGATGGAAGAGCACATCGGTAAGCGAATCAACCACGAACGCGTCGACGAGGCGCTGGCCACCGGGGCCGCGACCGTCGCCACCGGCTGCCCGTTCTGCCGGGTGATGGTCACCGACGGGGTCAACGACCGGCAGGAAGAAGCCGGTCGCAGCGGCGTTGAGGTGCTTGACGTGGCCCAGATACTGCTCGGGTCTCTCGAGTACGACAAGGCGACGCTGCCGGAGAAGGGGACGGCCGCCAAGGAAGCCGAAGAGCGCGCCGCCAAAGCACCGAAGGCACCCAAGGCCGCCGCACCGGCCGCGCCGGCCGAGGCGCCTGCAGAAGAAGCCCCGGCCGAGGCGCCCGCGGAGAAGACCGAAGCGAAGCCCGCTCCCGCCGCGCTCGTTAAGGGTCTAGGTATGGCAGGCGGCGCCAAGAAACCGGGCGCCAAGAAGGCGGCGGCGCCAGCCCCCGAATCCACGCCAGCCCCCGAATCCACGGAAGCCACGGAAGCCACGGACGCCAAGGCGCCCGCCGCGCCGATCAAGGGCCTGGGCATGGCCGCCGGAGCTAAGCGACCCGGCGCCAAGAAGGCTTCGATTCAAGAGGCCCCTGCAGCCGAAAAGCCAGCGGCCGCGGAGCCGGCAGCCGAGCCGGAAGAAGCCAAGGCTCCCGCTGCGCCCGTGAAGGGCCTGGGCATCGCGGCCGGCGCCAAGCGACCCGGCGCCAAGAAATCGGCGGCCCCAGCTGCCGCGCCCGCCGCCCCGGCCAAGGATGACGAGCCGGAGGCCAAACCCTAAGCAAAGCCGGAACCCGAGGCCGAAAAAGAGACCGACGGCGAAGCCGCGCCGCCTGCCGCGCCAAAAGGGCTGGGAATCGCGCGCGGAGCCCGTCCCCCGGGCAAGCGCTGATAACGTTTCGATAAGAGTCAGCAAATTTCGGTAGACAGCAATGGCACCATAGGTGACGTGACACCTCACCAGCTGCCCGTGCACGCCCTCGGTCATCATCGGCCGCGGGCGTTCGCGCAGTCGTCCAAGCTTCAGGACGTCCTGTACGAAATCCGCGGCCCGGTACATCAGCACGCGGCGCGGTTGGAGGGCGAAGGGCACCGCATCCTCAAGCTCAATATCGGCAACCCGGCGCCGTTCGGCTTCGAGGCCCCCGACGTGATCATGCGCGACATGATCCAGGCGCTGCCGTACGCGCAGGGCTACTCCGACTCGAAGGGCATCCTGCCGGCCCGGCGTGCGGTGGTCACCCGCTACGAGCTGGTCGACGGCTTCCCCCGGTTCGATGTCGACGACGTCTATCTGGGCAACGGGGTCTCCGAGCTGATCACGATGACGCTGCAGGCCCTGCTGGACAACGGCGATCAGGTGCTGATCCCGGCGCCCGATTACCCGCTGTGGACGGCGTCGACCTCGCTTGCGGGCGGCACACCGGTGCATTACCTGTGCGACGAGACCCAGGGCTGGCAGCCCGACATCGCCGACATGGAATCGAAGATCACCGAGCGCACCAAGGCGCTGGTCGTGATCAACCCTAACAACCCTACCGGCGCCGTCTACAGCCGCGAGATCCTCACCCAGATCGTCGACCTGGCGCGCAAGCACCAGCTGCTGCTGCTCGCCGACGAAATCTACGACAAGATCCTCTACGACGACGCCAAGCACATCAGCCTGGCCACACTGGCGCCGGATCTGTTGTGCCTGACGTTCAACGGCCTGTCCAAGGCCTATCGGGTCGCCGGGTACCGGGCCGGCTGGCTGGCCATCACCGGCCCCAAGGACCACGCCGGCAGCTTCATCGAGGGCATCAGCCTGCTCGCGAATATGCGGCTATGCCCCAACGTCCCGGCGCAGCACGCGATTCAGGTCGCCCTCGGCGGCCACCAGAGCATCGAAGACCTGGTGCTTCCCGGCGGCCGGCTGCTCGAGCAGCGCGACGTGGCCTGGACCAAACTCAACGAGATCCCCGGGGTGTCCTGCGTCAAACCGGAGGGTGCCTTGTATGCGTTTCCCCGGCTGGATCCCGAGGTCTACGACATCGCCGACGACGAGCAGCTGGTCCTTGATCTGTTGCTGCAGGAAAAGATCCTGGTCACGCAGGGCACTGGGTTCAACTGGCCGGCGCCGGACCACCTGCGGATCGTGACGCTGCCGTGGTCGCGTGATCTCGCCAACGCGATCGACCGGCTGGGAAACTTCCTGACCAGCTACCGGCAGTAAGCCAGATCACCCCAGCAGGTCGCGCGCGCCCGTCTGCAAAGGTGCTGCGTTATCCGCTTCAGCAGTCGCATACGCCTGGCCCGCGGCGCTTAAGGCCTGGACGAACTGCTGGTGAAACTCCGCGATCTGCGCGCGGACTCCCTGATAGGCCTCGGCGTGCTCGGAAAACATCTGTCCAACCGCCAACGACACCTGATCGGCGGCCGCCGCAAGTTCACCCCTGGTCGCTGCCCCCGCGACCGCGCCGGCAGCGTCGATCGTCGAACCGATGTTCGTCAAATCCTGGGCGGCTGTTGCCACCGCTTCGGTTGCCGCAACGACAAACGACATACCGGTTCCTCCCGACGCTAATTACGAGATCGTATCGCCGTTGGCGTGGCGGAGTCCCCGATTTGACCAACCTTGTGACCAACAACCCTACCGTGGAGCGGGTGACCCACGCACATGCGCACTCGCACAGCTTGTCGTCGGGGCCATCACCGACGAAGCCCCTGGATCCGCTGCCCGCCAAGATCGTCGTCGGGCTGCTGGCCGCGATCGGTATCGCGGTGATAGCCGGCGCGGTCTGGCTATGGCCGAGCCGCCAGCATGTCGAGGTCCCGATGCCATACCAGAACGCCTCGGGCGGCGCGGTGAACACCGTGAGCGGGCACGTGCTGTCCAGCGGGTTGGGCGACTGCGGTAGCCCGTCGGCCGGACAGGTGCTGACCACTGCGCCGCTTCCCGCAACCCCGGGCGCGGGGCGGTGCGTGCTCACCCGGGTGGCGATCGATTCCGGACCGAACGCGGGCGCCGGCACGTTGCTCGAGTTCTCCCCCGGCCCGGGCCAGCCGCAGCTCGCCTCGGGTGATCACATCCGCGTCATCCGGGCCGTCGACGCACAGGGCACCACGACCTATGCGTTTTACGACTTCGAACGCGGCTGGCCGCTGGTCGTTCTTGCCCTGGCGTTCGCGGTGGTGATCGTCGCGGTGGCCCGCTGGCGCGGGCTGCTGGCACTGGTCGGCATCGTGGTCGCCTTCGCAGTGCTGGTGGTGTTTCTGCTGCCGGCGCTGCGCGACGGCGCGCCCGCGGTCCCGGTGGCGCTGGTGGCGTCGGCGGCGATCCTGTACGCGGTGATCTACCTCGCGCACGGGATCAATCTGCGGACCAGCGCCGCGCTGCTGGGCACCTTGTCGGCATTGCTGTTGGCGGCGGGATTGTCGTGGGCCGCGATCGGTCTGGCTCATCTCACGGGTCTGTCGGACGAACAGAACTCCCAGGTCACCGTCTATCTCGGCAATGTGTCGATCAGCGGGCTGTTGCTCGCCGGCTTCATCATCGGTTCGCTGGGCGTGCTCAACGATGTCACCGTGACCCAGGCGTCGACGGTGTTCGAGCTCGCCCGTCTCGGCGGGAACACCTCCCGGCGGGCCATCTTCCTGGGCGCGATCCGGGTGGGCCGCGACCACATCGCGAGCACCGTGTACACGTTGGTGCTGGCCTACGCCGGCAGTTCGCTGCCGCTGCTGTTACTGTTCAGCGTCGCCAACCGGTCGCTGAGTGACGTGCTGATCAGCGAGAGCGTGGCCATCGAACTGGTCCGCTCGGCGGTGGGCGGCATCGCACTGGCGCTATCGGTGCCGCTGACGACGGCGATCGCCGCGGTGCTCGCGAAACCGGGCGGGGTCAGCGAGGACGTTCCAGCAGCTCCAGCAGGTAGTGGCCATACCCGGACTTGACCACGGTGCGCGCCCGTTCGGCCAACTCCTCGTCGGTGATCCAGCCCCGCCGCCAGGCGATCTCCTCGGGAACGCTGACCTTCAGGCCCTGCCGCCGTTCCAGCGTGCGCACGAAATCGCTGGCGTCCAGCAGCGAGTCGAACGTGCCAGTGTCCAGCCAGGCCGTGCCGCGGACCATCTGCTCGACGGCCAGCCGGCCCCGGTTGAGGTAGATCCGGTTGATGTCGGTGATCTCGTACTCGCCGCGCGCCGATTTCTTCAAGCCCTTGGCGATCTCGATGACGTCGTTGTCGTAGAAATACAAGCCTGGTATCGCGTAGTTGGACTTCGGTGTTTCGGGTTTCTCCTGCAGCGACAGCGCCATGCCGTCGGCGCTGAATTCGACGACACCATAGGCTGAGGGATTAGCCACCCAATACGCGAAAATGGCTCCGCCGCTGATGGATTGGAAGCGACTCAGGCTGGTGCCCAGTCCGGGGCCGTAGAAGATGTTGTCCCCCAACACCAAAGCCGCGGAATCATTACCGATGTGTTTGGCGCCGAGGACGAAAGCCTGCGCCAGACCGTCGGGTTGGTCCTGCGTCACATAGCTGAGGTTGAT
The DNA here is from genome assembly GCF_052144515.1 of Mycobacterium sp. GTDB lineage: Bacteria > Actinomycetota > Actinomycetes > Mycobacteriales > Mycobacteriaceae > Mycobacterium. Next base: position 10,002 of record NZ_JBKQQD010000174.1, read on the forward strand.
GCCGAATTGCGAGCCGTCGCCAAGGAGTCGCTGGAAGCCCGCCGCGTCGTGCGGGGTCGTGATCACCAGGATGTCGCGGATGCCGGCCATCATCAGCGTGGACAGCGGGTAGTAGACCATCGGCTTGTCGTACACCGGCAGCAACTGCTTGCTGATGCCCAAGGTGATCGGATGCAAGCGGGTGCCCGAACCCCCGGCCAAGATGATTCCGCGCATGTAAGGCTCCTTGCTTCAAATTTGCCTCGAACGACCCCTAAGTTACGAGGTCGGCCTCGCTGAGTTCGGTGGCGTCCAGCGCCGACGCCAAGTCATCATGCCGGAACACCGAGGTCACGTGGTCGCGAACTATCCGAAATGCCGACGCGGCGGTCGTGGCGGCGCCGGGATCGTCGGGATCGCTGATCTTCTGTTCGACGACCACGACGCCGTCGTGCACGTAGATCCGGCCCGGCTCAGCCGTCGCGGTATGGGAGGCGGCCCACCGGCGTAGCGCCGCGTGCCCCTGGGCGGCTCCGTGCACGTCGCCGATGTCGATGTCGTCGCTGGACAGAGCCACCAGGGTGTCGAGGTCCGAGGCGTTGAGGGCGTCGTGCCAAGCCAGAACGGTGGCAAGCTCCGATGTGGTCATGGTCTGCAAATTACCGTGCGCTTTTGCTATAGCGGCGTTCGGTCCAGCCACTTTTGCCACACCGCGTCGTCGCCGAACACCGCGATGCCGGTATCGGCGACCGGCACTCGTCGCACCACCGCCAGCAGCAGCTCGGTTGCGCCGCCGCGCAGCGCCACGGTGCCCTTGCCGTGCTCGTGTGACCAGGTGATCCCGTCGTCGGCGACACTGACCGTCCATTCGCCCGCTTCACCCAGCCCCGGGTCGGTGGCGTGCAGGTGCATGGTGTTGCCGTCCTCGAGCGGCAGTGGCGCCCCGTCGCTTCCGGCCTGAATGGCGACGCGCTCAAGCCATTCGGTGATTCCGTCCGCCGCGATGTCGGGTTCGAGCGTGAAGTCGCTGCCGAGCGTGATGGCTAGGTCTGCCCGGTGCACCGCCACCTCATGCAGCCGTCGCCGGATCCACCAGTTCGCCGGGCGCGGCCCGAGGAAAGTCCAGACCGTGGTTTCCACGCCGGACTGCTCGACGGCGTCGATCAGCCGTTGCGCGCCGCCGTGCAGCCAGGAGATCACGTCGTCGGGATCCGGTGGCGGTTTGCCGCCTTCGACGCTGCGGGGATCGAGGTAGTCGTCACGTCGTTCGCTGACGATCTGCGCAGCCCAGCGGTCACCACGGCCCACGTGACGCAACAGTTGCTGGATGTTCCAGCCCGGGCACGTGGGCACGGGCAAGGACTCGTCGGCATCGCGGATCAGATCCGAAAAAGCGCGATTCTCCTGGAGGAATGCGGCCGCGTAGTCCACGCGGTCAGGCTACCCGCCGGGATTATCCACGGTCGCGACTTTATCCACAGTCTGCGATTTCGGCCGGTGTCGGTGTCGGATTCTCGCCTAAGATCGAAAGCATGTTCGATGAGTTGTGGCGGGGCGCCGACGATGCCGCGGTGGTGGCCGGGATCGACGCGGCCGCGCGGGCGGAGGCAGCCGCGGCTGCGCGGCGGCTGTCCGCGATCGCCGAGCTGGTGTCCCGCCGCGCCGACGGGCCCACTCACCACGCGCACTGGTCATGCGACAACTGGGATGTCATAGCCGCCGAAGTGGCCGCCGCACAGAACATCAGCCACGCCATGGCCTCGGGCCAGATGTATCTGGCGGTGGCCCTGCGGGACCGGCTACCCAAAGTGGCGGCTCTATTCGCTGAGGGCACCATCAGTACCCGACTGGCGACCGCGATCGTCTGGCACACCGACTTGATCACCGACCCAGACACCATGAGCCTGGTCGACGCCGCCCTTGCCGACAAGGCGAGACACTTGGGACCGCTGTCGGTAGCCAAGTCCACCATCGCCATCGACGCCATCGTCGACCGGCACGACCCGCAAGCGGTGCGGCGCACTCGGGTCGGCGCGCGCGGGCGTGACGTAGTGATCAGCCCGGACCACGACGGCAGCGGTACCGCGGCGCTCTGGGGCTCGCTGCTGAGCAACGACGCCGCCGTGTTGGACCGCCGGCTCACCCAAATGGCCCACCAGGTCTGCGACGACGATCCCCGGACCATCGCTCAGCGCCGCGCCGACGCCCTGGGGACGCTGGCCGCCGGGGGTGAACAGCTGGTCTGCGCATGTGGGACTCCCGACTGCCCCGCCGGTGCCGACACCGACCCCCGGGCAACCGCCGTCGTCATCCATGTGGTGGCCGAGGCCTCAGCGCTCACCGCCCACCCCGACCCGCACAGCTCTGGTGAGCCCGCGCCGCGACCGATCACACCCAAAACAACGCTGCGTGAGGCGCTGGCCCCCGATCCCTGCCCCGAACCCGAGGCGGTCCGATTGCCCTCGGCCCGGATCGTCGGCGGCGCCACGGTGCGCGCGCCGTTGCTGGCCGAGTTGATCGCCGGCGGCGCCGCCGTCAAGCCTATGCGCCATCCCGGCGATAGCCCACCGGAGCCGGTGTACCGCCCCTCGGCCCAGCTGCAACGCTTCATCCGGTGCCGGGATCTGGCCTGCCGGTTCCCGGGTTGCGACCGACCCGCAGAATTCTGCGACATCGACCACACGGTGCCCTACCCGGTGGGCCTCACCCACCCGTCCAACCTCAAGTGTGTGTGCCGCAAGCATCACTTGCTCAAAACCTTCTGGTCGGGGCCCGACGGCTGGCGCGATCGGCAAGACCCCGACGGCACAATCACCTGGACTGCTCCGTCCGGACGCACCTACATCACCCGACCCGGTAGTCGGCTGC
>NZ_JBKQQD010000175.1:0-4958 GCF_052144515.1 Mycobacterium sp.
TGGATAATCGTCATTATCCATGAAACAGTTCTCCGTTTTCATCAGATGAATCAGCGAACGAACGCCCCGCAGCAGCAGCCGAATCGGCGACCTCTGGGTTATGAGCTAGCCGGTCGCCGTCTACCCCAACACGTTCGGTCTCATAACCGCAGGCCGGCGACGTTCAGCCGTCCGACCTGTCTCGCCCCGTCCCGCTTGTTCGCATCGGTTCCGCCGTGTTCCGTGTCCAAATCCGTGGCCAACCCATCGAGCGACAATTACAGTCGCCTCGCCGCTGGTGATGCCGGGTTGGATGCCGGGGTCCGGAGCGATTCCTTGTGGGTTCGCGTGGCGGTGGTGACAATGGGGCAGGGGTGGAATAGCAACAACTTCTGCGGTCGCCGTCGGAGGGGACGAACATGCCTGGGCGTGTGGAGTGGACCGAACTGGGCGGTGACGAGGCCGAGACTGTTCTGGCCAACCTGATCTACAGCGAGCATCCGACGGCTACCCGTGTCCGCCCCTCGCGGGGTGACTTTGGCCTCGATGTGCTCAACCCGAGCAAGGGAGAGCCTGCTAAGTACGACAACTATCAGATCAAGAAGTACGCGAAGACGCTGACCCAAAGGCAGAAACGCGATGTGGAGGACTCGTTCCGGCGTGTGTTGATCGGGATGGTTCGCCGGGAGCCTCGGAAGGTGCCGCTCGCTGACTGGTACCTGGTAGCGCCCGTCGACCTGACGGTGGACAAAATGCTGGACTGGTTTGACGCGATGCCTGACGCAGTCATTGCAGATATGTTCGCCAACGAGAAACTCGCGCTGACTGGGGCGGAGAAACAGGAGATCCGCGCATGGAAAAGCGCACCGGGACGAATCATCAAGTGGGAGGGCCGGTCGTTCTGCGAGACGATGGCGGGCAAGTACCGGCACGTCATCGACTATTACCTGCACGGTGGGGAAGAACAACTTCGGCACGCTGTTGCAGAAATGACGGCAATCCTCCTCCGCGACACAACGCTCCCAGCACCGACCGCCGCCAGCGACACGGCCGCATTGGTCACGCCCGCAGAGCTGATTCCACATCTGCATCGAGTGTTCAATGCGCTGGACACCGACCCGCACTATCGGTACGAGTTCAGCCTCGACCTCGCGCCGCGGGAGATCACGAGACAAGAAGGCATGGTCGCCGCGACACAAATGACGGTGCCTGACGGGCAGACCCTGACGTTCCGTGTCTACAGGCGGTTCGCCGAGGCGGAAAATGAGCGCCCCATCCCGTTCAAACTCATGTTCGCAGCAGACGACGCGGATTTCGACCTTGAGGCGTATGACAGCTGGCGGAAGTACGGAACACCGCTCACGGCGCCGGCGGAGGTCGACATTGACCTCCCGGGTGGTCTCGGTGCGCCCCTCGCCGGCGGCCTCACCGAAGTATCGGTTGAAGCCGTGGGGCAGACCTACCAAGTGCGACTTCGCATCCGCAAACCTGACGGAAGTGCCGGAGAGCCGATGTTATTCACGATCACCGCGAAGACGGGGCCGGAAGGCACGGGCGTATGGGAGAGCGGAACGGACGAATCTGGGTATCTGACGTTCGAGACTAAGACCGATCTCGAGACGCACGCGGGCACGTGGGGCTTCAAGCGTCCGAGGATTGTTGGCCAGCAGATCGACTCGGTACTGCCGATCATCGAATTCATGCAGGACGTGGCCGCGCCCAACACCTTGCAGATCGCCCAGACCATCGGACCATTCATCGACTACCGCGACATCCCGTCTCGGGAGCCCGCATTCCCGGAATCCGTCATGAACTACCTCCGCGCTCTGTCGATCATTCAGGGCGCCACGACAACACCAGTTCTCATTCCGGATCTCTCCGAGGTAACGCCCGAGGAAGCACTGGCCGTGATCGAGGCGGCGAAACTGCTCACCGGCCAGACGGTGTTCAGTCAATGGGACGAGGCACGGTTCCTGCCGGAAGCCACACCAGAGGTCGGCGCCGACTTGAGCGCGAGGCAAGTTGACTTAGACGACCACTACGAGATCAAGATCGTCGAACCGCTGATCGTGAAGGTCGGCGACGCCGAGTACACGCTGTGCGCCGTCGAAAGGCGACTGCTTTCAGTGCATTACGAACTCGACGAAACAGGCACCATTGTGGCGCGTCCGCTATTGAACGACACGGCCTACACCGTAATAGCTCCTGGCGAGCCCATTCCCGATCGGAACTTTAGGCCGGTCCAGGGGCGCTTGATCGGCAAGATCGCAGAAGCTCTCGCAGAGCAGCAGCGCGAGGACTCCGAGGAGGGTAAGCAGCAGGGCAAGGACTCCGAGTAATCCTTCGTGAAACCGCCCTGCTATTCGGGGAAACTCCGGCGCCGCCGGCTCCTGGTAGTTCTCATTTCTCCACTTCGGCCCGCGGGATTAAGCAGAATCGCGGTCGTGATTAGAAAGCCGCCCCTCGGGCAGTCGCTCGCGGACGTCGAGCCGCAGCTGGCTGCGAAGTGGCATCCAACGCTGAACGGCGACCTGACGCCGGCCGCCGTGCTCCCGGGCAGCAACGCAATGGTCTGGTGGCGGTGCTCGATGTGCCGACGCGAGTGGCAATCCACGGTCTTCAAGCGGGGGAAAGGGGGCCAGGGTTGCCGTGATTGCGGAATCGCTCGCAGAACGGCGCTTCGAGCCAAGCCGGCGCCTGGACAGTCGCTTGCTGAACTTATGCCTCAGTTGTCACCGGAATGGCACCCGACACTCAACGGCGATGTGACCCCAGACGACGTTGTTCCTGGGAGTGCCTTAAGAGCCTGGTGGCGCTGCTCATCTTGTCGATTTGAATGGACTACTCCCGTCTATCGCCGGGGCCGAGACGGCACTGGATGTCGGAAGTGCTACTACGCGCGTCGAGGCATTGCGCGAGCAACGCCTGAGCTTGGGAGGTCGTTCGTGGACCTCTATCCAGACGTTGCTGCCGAATGGCACCCCACACTGAATGGGGAGGTTAAACCGAGTGCCGTTAAGCCAGCGAGCAACAAGCCACGCTGGTGGTTGTGCCGTAATTGCGGCCACGAATGGCAGGTCTCACCCAAGGATCGACGTCGCGGCGAGCAATGTCCCAGATGCGCGGAGCATCAAAGAAGCCTGACGAAGTCCACACCGAAACCAGGCCAGTCACTCCTAGCTATCTACCCTGACATCGCCGCGGAGTGGCACCCCACGAAGAACGCTCCAATGACAACCGCCGACGTCAATCCCGGCGCTAAAAACAGGTACTGGTGGAAGCGCCGTAACTGCGACGACGAATGGCCGGCGACCCCCTACCACCGCACGCAACGTGGACAGGCTTGCCCGAAGTGCAGTTACCAATTCAGGAGTCGCACCAAGGCCACACCAAAGCCGGGGGAATCACTCGCTGAGAAGAATCCCGAACTCGCCGCCGAGTGGCATCCGACGCTGAACGGGTCGCTTACCCCAATTCCCCACTCACCCGGGCTCAAGCCCCGCGGCACAGTGGAAACGATGCTGCGCCGGCTCAACCCGTCCGCCAAGATCATCTGCACCGACCATGGCGTGGTACCGCTGGACGCCGTCCTGGACACCGGCCTGTTCGATCCCGTACTTGCAGAGAGCGCACCGGGGTGGGACGAGGAGATCGCGGGGGGCCACACCCCCGAGACCGAGGAGTATGGCATCAGCAGCATGACGTTCCGCGCCACTCGTCCGTTTCATCCCCAGCGGTTGGAACTGGCTCTGGACGCGCTTCGTGGGGTGTTGCGTAGTAAGAGATTCTGTTGGATCGCCAGCCGCCCGTCGATCGCGGCGATCTGGTCGCAAGCCGGGCCGAACCTGGTGATCGAACCCGCGCAGTACTGGTCCACCGCAGACATCGGACCGAGTCAGGAGATCGTGTTCATCGGTGTACGGCTGGACCGCGACCGGGTAGACCGCTTACTGGAATCCGCATTGCTCACCGACGCCGAACTCGTTGCGGGCGAAAAACAGTGGATCACCTACCCCGATCCGCTGCCTTCATGGGGCGTCACGCACTCCCACCGCTAGGGGATGGCAAGAACACCGGCATGTCTCGAGAGGAACACAATGGATGATGATTTTTACCGGCAATCGCCGGAGATGTCCCGGAAGAGCTTGACTGGGCGATCGGCGCACTGATGGGGCTGCGCGGGTGTTCTGAGCGCGAGGCCTTCCAACAAATCGCTGACGCCGCTTATCAGACCGGCATCGGTCTGGGTGCCCACGCTCGTGCGCTGCTCGCATTGGTGCGCCGGGGTAGTGAAGAAACCTCGAGTTCGGAAGCGCTGAGCTACTGGCGCCCGCTTATGCGACAGTCATCCAGCCACCGACCACTGACGGCGTAACGGACCGCCTGACGATCAGGCGGTGGCGGCCTTCCGGCGGGCCCCGAACACCCTGAAGAAGCGACGACTAAGTCGGGTTGTTGGAACGGATTGTCCCTGCGTAGCACGGCGGTGGTGGCCGCGGCGCTGGATGGTCTGAAACGGCCGATCTATCCCCACCCCGGTTCGGGCGGGGTGCTCCCCGAGGCGCGCCAAGTTCTGCGCACCGGGCAGCTGACTGGCTATCTTGTCGTTCCGACGCTGTTTCTCATGGGTCACACGACCGAGTTGATAGGCGAACGGCTCCCCCACCGTCGCCGCGGATCCGAAGACACCGCGGCCGAAGTCTTAAAACTTCGTGCTTCGGGGGTTTCGCGTCGGCCCCGAGGTGTCGCATTTCAGCGCTGGTACACAATCCTCGGCGCGCGCCGTGCGATGGGCGGGGCGATCGCGAATCCTGGATGGCTGGGGCTCCGTACGGCCGCCGTCAATCAGCTAACGGCACACATTCAGGCGGCGGGCCTAGCTTCGCGTCGCGGCTCCTACCCCGGCTTAAGAAAACGCCAGGGCAGGGCCGGTTGACTCCGCGCCCCAGCGCAGCCGCTCAAGCAACAGCGCCTCGGGC
>NZ_JBKQQD010000176.1:0-3438 GCF_052144515.1 Mycobacterium sp.
CGCACTACGGGTGCGCGATGTTGAGTTCCTGCGGCGACGGTTGTCGGTGCACGCCAACGCTGTGCAGCTCGGTGTCAAGCATGAGGTCGGGCCGACCAAGGGACGGGTGGCGCGGTCCGTGCCGGTACCGCAGTTCGTGCTGGATGAGCTGGCGGTGCAGTGCGAGGGCCGCAGCCTCGACGATCTCGTGTTCGGCGACGGTGGTAATTACTTGCCAACGCCCGAAGTCCTCGAACGGATGGTTTACGCGCGCCGTCAAAAGCGCCGGGGTGCAGGCCATCACGCCGCACGATCTGCGCCACTCTTGCGCCTCGATCGCGGTCAGCTCCGGGGTGAACGTGCTGGCGTTGTCGCGGATGCTGGGGCACAAGTCGGCGAAGATCACCCTGGACACCTACGCCGATCTGTTCGACACCGATCTCGATCCCGTCGCCGCGGCCCTTGATTTGAAGTGTGCCCAAAGTGTGCCCAAACGGGTGCCCGCTGTCCGCACTCCGGCCACAAAAAGGGCCTCTGAACTGTGCGAACAGGCGTAGAACCGGGGTGCGGGCGGAGGGACTCGAACCCTCACGCTCTTTCGAGCACCGGCACCTAAAGCCGGCATGTCTGCCGTTCCATCACGCCCGCAGCGTGCTGATCGTACCGCCCGTCTCACCGATCAAATCTTGTCAGCGGCCCTTTCTAGGTTGGGTTGATCGCAGCGACGGGAGGGGATGGGTGAGACCTGTAGAGGAGTTCGAAGCAGTGCAGCGCCTCATTGCAATTGGTCTAAACGATTGTGCGATCGCTCGTCAGACGGGCATACCGCGGAGGACCGTATTGGATTGGCGACGCTTCAGATCGTCGATTCGAACGCGAGGTACGAATGCGTCGCACTGCAATATTGCGCATGATTTTGCCGCGCTGCCGGCTGGCGCGTACTGCTATCTTTTCGGCCTCTATCTCGGCGATGGATGCATCTCGCGTCACCCCCGAGCCTGGCGGCTAAGAATCACCCTCGACGACAAATACCCGGGCATCGTCGACCGCTGTCGGGAGGCGATTGACATTTTGATGCCGGGGCAGCGCGCTGCGACGCCACGTCGCTCCGACAATTGTATCGAGGTGTCGCTGTACTCAAAACACTGGCCCTGTCTGCTGCCTCAGCACGGTACCGGCAAAAAGCACCTACGTCCCATCCGGCTGGAGCCCTGGCAGGAAGGGCTCGTCAAAGAGGCGACCGAGGAATTCATTCGCGGGCTGATCGATAGCGACGGTTGCCGTGTGGTCGCGAACGATTCCGACGATATCCGGGGTCTGTTCATCGCTGCACTCGACGAGCTCGGGATTCCGTGGACTCGGTCAAGCCGGTACGTCATCGCGATCTGCCGAAGGTCGCGGTGCCGCGTCTCGACGAATTCGTCGGGCCCAAGTCTTGAATTCTGAGGAGCGGTACCTTCAAGGGGTGTCCACTACCCGCCGTCGCAGGCCTGCGCTGATCGCTCTGGTGATCGTCGCCGCCTGCGGATGCCTGGCCCTGGGCTGGTGGCAGTGGACCCGGTTCCAGTCAGTGTCGGGCACGTTCCAAAACCTCGGATACGCGCTGCAGTGGCCGATGTTCGCCTGGTTCTGCATCTACGCCTACCGCAAGTTCGTCCGCTATGAAGAAGTGCCGCCCGAGCCACGGACGAAGGGCGCTACTAGTGAGATACCCGCCGGAGTGCTGCCCGAGCGTCCCACGCCCGTGCCGCCATCGTCCGACGATCCCGCGCTACGGGAGTACAACGCTTATCTGGCCGAGCTCGCCAAGAACGATGCCGAACAGCAGAACAGGACGACCGCATGACCACGCCCGAGACACCAGGAGCCTCAGCGTCCGCCGTTCCCGCCGACAAGATCCGCGGCGCGTTGCTCGGCTACCGGATCATGGCCTGGACGACGGGTCTTTGGCTCATCGCGCTGTGCTACGAGATCGTCTCGCACCTCGCCTTCCACCACGAGATCCGGTGGATCGAGGTCGTGCACGGCTGGGTGTACTTCATCTATGTGCTCACCGCCTTCAATCTGGCGGTCAAGGTCCGCTGGCCCATCGGCAAGACGATCGGCGTGCTGCTGGCCGGCACCATCCCACTGCTCGGCATCATCGTCGAGCACTTCCAGACCAAGGACGTCAGGGCGCGCTTCGGGCTTTGAGTCACGTCCGCCTCGGTCGTCCGTCTTGGAGGCGACGAACATTGTGCCCACCTCTCAACGACACCTTGTGAGAGTTGGCTGCGGGATCGGCACGCCCGGTTGTCGCTCAAAGGCGGGCACATCGCCTCATCCCCTCCGGGCGAGGCTGGTGTGACTGGTGTGCCTTAATCGCCGGCCTCATGCGAGGCGAGGGCAAGCGCTTCCAGCGCCGGCACGAGCAGCGCCAGCGCGCGACCACGATGCGACACTGCGTCTTTCTCCGCCGGGCTGAGCTGCGCCGCGGTGCGGTCAGAACCGTCAGGCACGAACACCGGATCGTAGCCGAACCCGCCGTCGCCGCGCGGTTCCCTGGCGATGCTGCCGGGCCACTCACCGCGCACGACCACCTCTCCGGACGCGCTAACCAGCGCGCAGGCCGACACGAAAGCCGCGCCGCGCCGTTCGTTGGGTGCGTCCCGCAATTGGGCCAGCAGCAACGCGGTGTTGGCGGCGTCGTCGCCGTGGATACCCGACCAGCGCGCCGACAGCACCCCGGGCATGTCGTTCAGGGCGGCCACCTCCAAACCGGAGTCGTCGGCTACGGTTGCCAAACCGGTCGCGGCGAACGCATCCCGCGCCTTGGCCAGCGCATTGTCCTCGAACGTCGCGCCGGATTCGGGCGCTTCGTCGAACGGCGCGACATCGTTCAGCGACACCACCGTCAACCCCGACAACCCGGCGCCGTCCAGCACCCGGCGCAGTTCGGCCAGCTTCTTCGGGTTACGGCTGGCGACCAGCAGCCGGGTCAGGTTCCGAACGCCTTCGACGGCGGGGGGCCCTCGGGCAACACACCCGGGTAGGGCAGCTCCAGCGCCTCCCGCTGCGCGGCGAACAACGTGTCGCAGGCGCCCAGCGCCGCGTCGAGCAACTTGTCCAACGTCGACCGCGGGAACGTCGCACCCTCACCGGTGCCCTGAACCTCCACGAGCGTCCCGGTGTCGGTGGCGACGACGTTCATGTCGACCTCGGCCCGGGAGTCTTCCTCGTAGGGCAGGTCCACCCGGATCCGGCCGTCGACGACGCCGACGCTGACCGCCGCGATGGCACACGACAACGGCCTGGGATCCGACAGCCTGCCCGCCGCCGACAGGTAGGTCACGGCGTCGGCCAATGCCACGTAGGCGCCCGTGATGGCAGAGGTGCGGGTGCCGCCGTCGGCCTGCAACACATCGCAGTCGACGGCAACGGTGTTCTCCCCGAGCGCCGCCAAGTCGATGCACGCCCGCA
>NZ_JBKQQD010000177.1:0-2856 GCF_052144515.1 Mycobacterium sp.
TACGGGCTCTACGCGCTGCTGCGCCTGCACTTCGTGCAGGAGGAGGAGAACTACTTCACCCTGAGCGAGGACGAGTCGGAGACGCTATCCCGCTGAGGGCGGTCGTTGCATCACCGTCCCCAGCAGCTCCGAGCCGTACTCGATGTTGTCGTAGTCCCGCCCCTCGCGCCGACGGTTGCCCGCCGCGGCCGGCGGCACCCCCATCGGGGTCATCGGCATCCCAAGCCACGGGGGCGTTTCCGAAGGAAGCGACGACACCGCCGAGGCGAGTTGCACAGGTGACTCCGTCGAGAACAGTCCCACCACACCGGGCGGCGCAACCAGCTTGCCGACCATCACCCCAACGCCCACCTCCGCGGTAGGTGCTTCCGCCCATCCGGCCGCGCCGAGGGCGTTGGCGAATCGCGCCTCCGCCGCCGCCAAGCTGGCCTCGCCTTCCGCCAGGCCTGCAGCAACGTCCCCGCCCAGGGACTGGAACCCCTTGGCGGTCGCGAATTGCGCCAGGACGCCGAGGATGTTGACGGGGTATCCACCGGCAGCGATTGTTTGGTTTGCCCAGGTGTTGGCGAGTCCGAACCAACCTGTGTTGGGGTTGAACCCGCCTGGGGTGCTGAGGATCGACGTGAAAAAAGACCCAATTTGGTCAATGATCGACTGCGCCGAAGTGGAGGTCGTCGCCGCAGGCACCGCAGCGGCTTGGGCGGCCGTCCCGGTCGGATCGACAATCGCAGGCGGCGAAGAGAACTGGTGCAGCACGACAGCGCTCGCCGAAGTTTCCGCGTAGCGAAACATCGCCGCCGAGTTGTTCACCCACATTGCTACGTATTCGGCCTCGGTTTCGGCGATCGCCGGCAGGTTGATCCCGAAGAAGTTGGTGGCCACCAACCATGCCAACCGCGTTCGGTTGGCAGTGACCAGTGCGGGTTGCACGACCGTGAAATGAGTCAGCTCGAACGCCGCTACCACCGCCCGCACCGACGAGCCGACCTGCTCGCACTGCTGCGCGGTGGTGCGCAACCAGGCGAGGTAGGGTTCGACAGCTTTGGCCATTGCCGTCGAGGACGGACCTCGCCAGTCCGCGGTCAGTAGCGACAGCACCGAGGCATAGCTGCCAACGGATTCCTCCAAATCGAAGCTCAGCTGCTGCCAAACACTGGAAGCCGCGACCAGCGACCCCGCACCGGGTCCGGAGTGGATCAGCGCTGAGGTGATCTCGGGCGGCAGGATGCCAAAATCCATCACGGCTTATCCCGAAGAACGACCCGGCCAGGACGAGCGCGGCGCGTCGGACCCTACGGCAATTCTCGGTGTCCTACTGCTGCGTCCGCTGTTGTGGGGCACCATCGTCAGCCCTCATCCCCCGCTTGGGGGCCTTTGCACAACCTTTTTCGGGAGCTCCGTGCCGCCTTCGAGGTCTTCGAGGTTCTGCTGCTTTCTCTTGCGCCAGCCGCTGCCCGCCGAGATCGGCGGCGGCACCATCATCGGCATCATCGGCATCATTGGCATCGCGGACAGCCCGGAGCTCCCCGCAGGAAGCGGCGATACAGACGACGCCAGCTGCACTGGCGATTGCGCAGCCGGCAACAGCCCCACCACGGCGGGCGGTGCGGTCAGCTTGCCCACCGTGACCCCCACACCCAGCGCCGCCGTGGGAGCCGAGGCCGATCCGGCGGCCTTGATCGCACTGGCGAATTGCGTCTCCGACGCCCCCAGCGCGGCCTCTCCCTCCGCCAGGCCCTGGCCGACTTCGCCGCCCACAGACTGAACCCCCTGGGCGGTCGCCAATTGCGCCTCGACACCGAGGAGGTTGATAGGGAACCCGGACGAGAGGAACTGGTTGCCCCAGACGTTGGCCAGTCCGAACCAGCCGACTTGGGGATCGAAGCCGCCCGGGGTGCTGAGGATCGAACTGAAAAACGACCCGATTTGGTTAATGACCGACTGCGCAGAAGTGGGGGTGGTCGCCGCAGGCACAGCAGCGGCTTGGGTCGCCATCCCTGTCGGATTGGCGATCGTCAGCGGCGACGAGAACTGCGGCAACGCGGTGGCTTGCGCCGAGGCTGCCTGGTAGCGAGTCATCGCCGCCGAGTTGGCCGCCCACATCGCCTGGTACTCGGCTTCGGTTTCGGCGATCGCCGCCGTGTTGCTCCCGAACCTGTTGGTGGCCAGCAACTGCGCCAGCCGCGTCCGGTTGGCGGTGACCTGTGCGGGGGTGACCACGGCCGAGCGCACGGCGGTGAATGCCGTCGCCGCGGCCTCTGCTGAGGCGCCCATCTGCTGCGACTGCTGCGCGGTGGTGCGCAACCAGATCAGATAGGGCTGCACCGATTGGACCATCGCCATTGCTGACGGACCGCTCCACGTCTCAATCAGTCCCGACAACGATGACGCGTAGACGGCGACGGAGTTCTCCAATTCGGCGGCCAGCTGCTGCCACGCACCGGAGGCCTCGATCAACGAGCCCGCCCCGGGCCCGGTATGGATCAGCGCCGAAATGATCTCGGGAGGCGCGAACAAATCCATAATCTCTTACCCTCCCTGCGCGGGTAACGCCATTGGAAAATTGCGTCGACTAGGCCGCGACGAACCCTGAAACATTACGCATCGACGCCTCCCGTGCAGCCCGGACCTTCCCCTTTTTGTACCGGATGTGACGAACGATATACCTGTGACGCTAGTCAGCCGCGAGTTTTCGATCACGAGGCCTTAGTCCCGACAGGGATGGTCGTAGGGCCTTTCCCGGGCACCCAGCCGGGTCACACGGTCACCGAGGCGCCGCGTTGGACCTCGACGATTAGGTCGGCCATGCCGCGGCATTGCATTTCTCGCGTGAAATCGTCCAACGGCGACGCAAAG